>NZ_BAAASJ010000112.1:25371-91836 GCF_039532825.1 Streptomyces vastus | reverse complement strand
CCTTACCTCACCAACAAGCTGATAGGCCGCGGGCTCATCCTTCACCGCCGGAGCTTTCAACCACCACTCAGGAGAGTGGAAGTATTATCCGGTATTAGACTCCGTTTCCAGGGCTTGTCCCAGAGTGAAGGGCAGATTGCCCACGTGTTACTCACCCGTTCGCCACTAATCCCCACCGAAGTGGTTCATCGTTCGACTTGCATGTGTTAAGCACGCCGCCAGCGTTCGTCCTGAGCCAGGATCAAACTCTCCGTGAATGTATTCCCGGCTGCGTCTAATTAAAGACTGCGGGACGACACCACGAGAGCGGAACAGTCAGGCGGAATAAGCCCGGCCGTTCACAGCGTCCTCGCTGTGTATTCTTCAAAGGAACCTCGTTCCCGACCGAAACAGATCCGATCGGAGACGGGGTATCAACATATCTGGCGTTGATTTTTGGCACGCTGTTGAGTTCTCAAGGAACGGACGCTTCCTTTGTACTCACCCGAGATCCCAGATCTCGTGGCTTTCCTCCGGGCGCTTCCCTTCGGTGTTTCCGACTTTATCAGAAGATTCTGGGTCGGAATTCCCGTCCCGCTCGGGCTGGTTCCCCATGCACAGTTGTGCCGGGTTCCCGTTCAGGCGGAGCCGTAAACGTACTGGAGCGGGGCGCCTCGATGCAAATCGAGGCGCCCCGCTCCCAGTTGTACGCGTGCGAGGTGTCAGACCTCGACCACGACGGGCAGGATCATCGGCCGGCGGCGGTAAGTGTCCGAGACCCATTTACCCAGCGTGCGGCGGATGAGCTGCTGCATCTGGTGGGGTTCGACGACGCCGTCCTGGGCCGACCTCTCCAGGACCTCGGTGATCCTCGGGAGGACGTCGCTGAAGGCGGAGTCATCGATACCCGAGCCGCGGGCCTGGATGTGCGGACCGCCGGTGATCTTGCCGGTGCTGGAGTCCATCACCACGAAGACCGAGATGATGCCCTCGTCGCCGAGGATCTTGCGGTCCTTGAGCGCAGGCTCGCCGACATCGCCGACGGAGAGGCCGTCGACGTACACGTACCCGGCCTGGACCTTGCCCGAGATCTTGGCCTTGCCCTCGATGAGGTCGACGGCGACGCCGTCCTCGGCGATGACGATGCGGTCGTGCGGGACTCCGGTGAGAGCGCCCAGCTCGGCGTTGGCGCGCAGATGGCGCCATTCGCCGTGGACAGGCATCAGGTTCTTGGGCCTGCAGATGTTGTAGAAGTACAGGAGCTCGCCGGCCGAGGCGTGGCCGGAGACATGCACCTTGGCGTTGCCCTTGTGGACGACGTTGGCGCCCCAGCGGGTCAGGCCGTTGATGACGCGGTAGACCGCGTTCTCGTTGCCGGGGATGAGTGACGAGGCCAGGATCACCGTGTCGCCCTGGACGATACGGATCTGATGGTCCCGGTTGGCCATCCTCGACAGGGCGGCCATCGGCTCGCCCTGCGAACCCGTACAGACCAGCACGACCTCGCCGTCCGGCAGGTCATCGAGCGTCTTGACGTCGACGACCAGGCCCGGCGGGACCTTCAGATAGCCCAGGTCACGGGCGATGCCCATATTGCGGACCATCGAGCGGCCGACAAAGGCGACCCGGCGGCCGTATTCGTGGGCGGCGTCGAGGATCTGCTGGATGCGGTGGATGTGGCTGGCGAAGCTGGCCACGATGATCCGCTTGCGGGCGTTCGCGAAGACCTGACGCAGCACATTCGAGATGTCGCGCTCGGGCGGGACGAAGCCCGGGACCTCGGCGTTCGTCGAGTCCGAGAGAAGGAGGTCGATGCCTTCCTCGCTCAGACGCGCGAACGCGTGTAGATCTGTGAGGCGGCCGTCCAGCGGGAGTTGGTCCATCTTGAAGTCGCCGGTGTGCACCACCATGCCCGCCGGTGTGCGGATGGCGACCGCGAGGGCGTCCGGGATGGAGTGGTTGACCGCCACGAACTCGCAGTCGAAGGGGCCGATGCGTTCGCGGTGGCCCTCCGCGACTTCGAGCGTGTAGGGGCGGATGCGGTGCTCCTGGAGCTTCGCCTCGATGAGGGCGAGGGTCAGCTTGGAGCCGATCAGTGGGATGTCCGGCTTCTCGCGCAGGAGATAGGGGACACCGCCGATGTGGTCCTCGTGGCCGTGCGTGAGGACGATGCCCTCGATGTCGTCGAGGCGGTCCCTGATAGACGTGAAGTCCGGCAGGATCAGGTCGATTCCGGGCTGCTCCTCCTCGGGGAAGAGCACTCCGCAGTCGACGATCAGTAGTCGGCCGCCGTACTCGAAGACCGTCATGTTCCGGCCGATTTCGCCGAGCCCGCCGAGTGGGGTGACCCGGAGGCCGCCCTCGGTGAGCTTCGCCGGGGGGCTCAGTTCAGGATGCGGATGACTCAAAAGACTCTCTCCTCACCACGCGCGCCACGTACCTGGCCGGGCACGTGGCGCGCATGACGTTCGTGCAGTAGCAGTTGTCTTGGTGGTGCAGGCCCTTGGCCTGCAGGTCGTACGTATTCAGTTGTGAAGTCTGTGATCAGAGCTGTACCCCGCCGGCGGCAAGATCGATCTTGAGCTGGGCGGTCTCCTCGGGTGAGAGTCCGACCATGGGCAGGCGCAGCGGTCCGGCGGGCAGGCCCTGGAGGGTGAGCGCGGCCTTGGTGGTCATGACGCCCTGGGTGCGGAACATGCCGGTGAAGACGGGCAGCAGCTTCTGGTGGATCTCGGTGGCCTTCTGGACGTCGCCGCTGATGTACGCGTCGATCATGGCCCGCAGGTCGGGGGTGACGACGTGACCGACGACGGAGACGAAGCCGACTGCCCCCACGGAGAGGAGCGGCAGGTTCAGCATGTCGTCGCCGGAGTACCAGGCGAGGCCGGACCGGGCGATGGCCCAACTGGCGCGGCCGAGGTCGCCCTTGGCGTCCTTGTTCGCGACGATACGCGGGTGCTCGGCCAGGCGCACGATCGTTTCCGAGTTGATCGGTACGCCGCTGCGGCCTGGGATGTCGTAGAGCATGACCGGGAGTTCGGTCGCGTCGGCGATCGCCGTGAAGTGCCGGTACAAACCCTCCTGCGGGGGCTTGTTGTAGTACGGCGTGACCGCGAGGAGGCCGTGCGCGCCCACCTGCTCGGCGGTGCGGGCCAGCTCGATGCTGTGGTGGGTGTAGTTCGTGCCCACTCCGGCGACGACGTGGGCCCGGTCTCCGACCGCTTCCAGTACCGCCCGTACGAGGTCCGCTTTCTCCGCGTCGCTGGTGGTCGGGGACTCGCCGGTGGTGCCGTTGATGATCAGGCCGTCGTTGCCTGCGTCCACCAGGTGGGTGGCGAGCCGCTGCGCGCCGTCCAGGTCGAGAGTTCCGTCCGCCGTGAAGGGCGTGACCATTGCGGTGAGGACCCGCCCGAAGGGGGTCTGCGGAGTGGAGGTCGGAGCCATGGGTAACACGCTACTCGCTGCTCAGCGCGCGGTCTTCCCTCGGGTCGGGCGACAAGTCGCGACAAAGATGGAACCCGGCACTGCCTGCTCGGGGGTTCAAGCAGTGCCGGGTCCGTTTGATCAGGCTAGATGAACTACTCGAAATGCCGCAATACGGACACTTCGCTCGGTTTACCCGTACATCTGTGCCGGATGCCGGGATGGAGTGCGCTACGGCGCTACCCGGCCGTTGCCGTTGAACGCGGCGTACGTGAGGGGCATGAGCTTTGCCCATTCCGCCTCCATCTTCTCGCCGACCATCTCGATCTCCCGCTGAGGGAAGGACGGCACCTTGGCCAGCTCGTGCTGCGTGCGCAGGCCGAGGAAGTGCATCAGGGAGCGGGCGTTGCACGTCGCGTACATCGATGAGTACAGGCCGACGGGGAGGACCGAGCGGGCGACCTCGCGGGCGACGCCGGCGGCCAGCATTTCCCGGTACGCCTCGTACGCGTGCACGTACGAGTCCTGCATGACGCGGCCGACGAGCTCTTGCTGGGCCTGGGTGCCCTCCACGAAGACGTACTTCCCGGGGCGGCCCTCCTGGACGAGCTTGCGGGACTCGTCGGGGACATAGAAGACCGGCTGGAGCTCCCGGTAGCGACCCGATTCCTCGTTGTACGACCAGCCCACGCGGTGGCGCATGAACTCGCGGAAGACGAAGATCGGGGCGCTGATGAAGAAGGTCATCGAGTTGTGCTCGAAAGGGCTGCCGTGCCGGTCCCGCATCAGGAAGTTGATCAGGCCCTTGGAGCGCTCGGGGTCCTTCTTGAGCTCGTCCAGGGACTGCTCCCCGAGGGTCGAGACACGGGCGGCGAACAGCACGTCCGAGTCGGCCGCGCTGTGCTTGACCAACTCGACGGTCACATCGCTGCGGAAGCCGGGCTTGAGGTCGTCGGCGGGGCTGTCGGTCACGGCTTGCGGGGTCCTTCCCATCGCTGGCTCGGGCGGCGCCCACTCTACGGCCCGGCTCTGACAACGGGGCGTTCGGTGGCGGGCTGCGACATTCTTCGCCGAACTTCTGCGAATTCGGTGAAACGCGGCACCTTTTGGGGCGTTCGTTCGTCTGTCTTGGTGAGTACGATCCGTTCGAATCCCCGAGGAGAAGCAGTTTCCATGTTCCGTCGGCGCGAGCCTGTTCCGTTCGCCTTCATCGCCGAAGCCGACAAGTACCGCAGCAACGTCACTCCCCCGCCCCGCGAGCGTGTCTCCGTCGGCGAGATGGCCGGGCGCTGGCTCATCGGCCTCACCATCGTCGCCGGGCTCGCGGGCTCCCTGCTCTTCGGGATGCCTGCTCTGTCGCAGGACCAGTCACCTTCTCAGACACAGCAGTCCGAGGCCTCGAACAGCCGCTGACAGCCGCCTGCAGTCTGGGGCTCATACGGGCCCCCGAGGGTGGTGAGCAGGGACATGGCTAGGTAGCCTCACCAGGCACAGACCGTGCGTGGATTGAGTGAGGATCTGTCGTGCCCCTGCCCTTCCTTACGGCCGACCGCGCGTTCGACGAGGTGACGGACGATCTCCCGCTGCCGTTCGACGACCGCGACCGCTGGCGACGCCCCTACCGGCCCGGCCCGTGGCGGGTCGCCATGGCAGCGCTCCTGCTGCTGCTCGCCTCGTACGTGCTGTTCGCCGCGGTCATCATCGCGGTGGCGGGCACACTGGGCGCGGGCGCGATCGTCTTCGGCGTGGCGCTGTTCGTCATCGGCTGTGCACTGCGGCTGTTGCGGGTGGGCGCGTGGGTGAGCGCCCAGGGGCTGCGTCAGGTGCGCTTCTTCAGTACGCGTACGGCGCCTTGGGCACAGGTCGTGGAGGTGCGCACGGTGCAGCAGCCGGTGCGCTGGCTCGGGCTGCCGCGCACGGTGCAGGGGCAGGCGCTCCTCCTCGTCCGCCGGGACCGGACGGGCGATGAGCCCACGCCGATGCTGACCACGCACAACGCGGACTTCCTGGGGCGCCCCGCGGCCTTCGACCGGGCGGCGGACGGCGTCGAGGTGTGGGCGGACGAGCACCGGCACGCCTGATCGGCAGTGCGAAGGGGCCGGTCCGCGTACGCGCCGGCCCCTTCGTCGTACCTCTCAAGCTCAGGCCTGCACAGTCCTGCCCTCATGCAAGGCGATGGCGCGCTGCATCGCCTTGCGGGCGCGCGCGGTGTCGCGAGCGTCGTGGTAGGCGATCGCGAGGCGGAACCAGCTGCGCCAGTCGTCCGGGGCGTCCTCGGTCTCGGCCTTGCGGCGGGCGAAGACCTCGTCGGCCGAGTCGCGGTCGATGCGGCCGGCCGGGGTGCGCTTCAGCTCGTCGACAGGCAGGCCGCCTTCGGCGTCGAGTTCGGCGGCGAGCCGGTTGGCCTTCCGGACGAACTGGGTGTTCTTCCACAGGAACCACAGGCCGATCACCGGCAGGATGAGGACCGCCACCCCGAAGGTGACCGTCAGGGCCGTTCCGGTCTCGATGAGCATGACCCCACGGCTGCCAACCAGGACGAAGTAGACGACGAGGACGGCGGCCGTGACGGCGTACGTGATCTTTGCGCGCATGGTTGTCTTCCGACCGCTCAGTTCAGGTCCAGGAAGTGTTCCAGGCCGAAGGTGAGGCCGGGGGTGTCCACGACGCGGCGTACGCCGAGCAGGATGCCCGGCATGAAGCTGCTGTGGTGCAGCGAGTCGTGGCGGATGGTGAGGGTCTCGCCCTCGCCGCCGAGGAGCACCTCCTGGTGCGCGAGCAGGCCGCGCATCCGCACCGCGTGTACGGGCACGCCGTCGACGTCCGCCCCGCGGGCGCCGTCCAGTGCCGTCAGCGTGGCGTCGGGCTGCGGGGCACTGCCCGCGCGCTCCCGGGCCGCGGCGATGAGCTGGGCGGTGCGCGTGGCGGTGCCGCTCGGGGCGTCCACCTTGTTCGGGTGGTGCAGCTCGACGACCTCGACGGACTCGAAGTACGGCGCGGCGACCTCCGCGAACTTCATGGTCAGCACGGCACCGATGGAGAAGTTCGGCGCGATCAGCACGCCCGTCTCCGGGGAGGCGGCCAGCGAGGTGTTCAGCTGCGCGAGGCGCTCGTCGGTCCAGCCCGTCGTGCCGACCACGGCGTGGACGCCGTGGCGTACGCAGAAGTCGAGGTTGCCCATGACCGAGGCGGGCGTGGTCAGTTCGACGACAACCTGGGCGCCGGTCTCCACCAGCGTTTCCAGTTTGTCGCCGCTGCCGAGGGCGGCCACCAGCTCCATGTCCTCGGCGGCCTCGACGGCTCGTACCGCCTCGGATCCGATACGGCCCTTGGCGCCGAGGACCGCCACGCGCAGCTTGCTCATGTTCTTGATTCCTTAGTCGAGGACTTATGCGACCGCTTCGTCCAGCCGGGATGCCTGCTTGTCCTTGAGCGGGCCGATGACCGACAGCGAGGGCCGCCGGCCCAGGATGTCGCGGGCCACGTCCCGTACGTCGTCGGGGGTGACCGCGGCTATCCGGGCCAGCATGTCGTCGACCGACATCTGCTCGCCCCAGCACAGCTCACTCTTGCCGATGCGGTTCATGAGCGCACCCGTGTCCTCCAGGCCGAGGACGGTGGAGCCCCTCAGCTGGCCGATGGCGCGGCCGATCTCGTCGTCCGACAGACCGTGCTCGGCGACCTGGTCGAGCTCGTCGCGGCAGATCTTCAGAACGTCGTGGACCTGGCTCGGCCGGCAGCCCGCGTACACGCCGAAGAGTCCGCAGTCGGCGAAGCCCGAGGTGTACGAGTACACGCTGTAGGCCAGGCCGCGCTTCTCGCGGACCTCCTGGAAGAGGCGGGAGGACATGCCGCCGCCGAGCGCGGTGTTCAGGACCCCCATGGCCCAGCGGCGGTCGTCGGTACGGGGCAGACCGGGCATGCCGAGGACGACATGGGCCTGCTCGGTCTTGCGGCCGAGCAGTTCGACGCGACCCGCGGCACGGATGGCGCGCGAGCCGTCACGCGGAGCCTTGGGTGTGGCGTCCGGCTGCGTCAGGGCGCCGGCCTTCTCGAAGGCGGCGCGGACCTGGCGTACGACCTTGTTGTGGTCGACGTTGCCCGCGCAGGCGACGATGAGGCGCGTCGGGTCGTAGTGCTTCTTGTAGAAGCGGCGGATGCGGTCCGCGGTGAGGGCGTTGACCGTGTCGACCGTGCCGAGGACGGGGCGGCCGAGGGGGGTGTCGCCGAGCATGGTGGACGCGAACAGGTCATGCACGCAGTCGCCCGGGTCGTCCTCGGTCATCGCGATCTCCTCGAGGATCGCGCCCCGCTCGACGTTCACGTCCTCTTCGAGGATCAGCGAGCCGGTGAGCATGTCGCAGACGACGTCGATGGCGAGGGGGAGGTCGGCGTCGAGCACGCGCGCGTAGTAGCACGTGTACTCCTTCGCCGTGAAGGCGTTCATCTCGCCGCCGACCGCGTCGATGGCGGAGGAGATGTCCATCGCGCTACGGCGGGAGGTGCCCTTGAAGAGCAGGTGCTCCAGGTAGTGCGTGGCGCCGTTCAGAGCCGGCGTCTCGTCGCGGGAGCCCACGTGCGCCCAGATGCCGAAGGTGGCGGAGCGAACGGAGGGCAGCGTTTCGGTGACGACGCGCAGGCCTCCGGGGAGGGTGGTCTTGCGTACCGTACCGATGCCGTTCTGGCCCTTGATCAGGGTTTGGGTACGGGCGACGGCCCGCGCCTCGGAGGAGGAGCGGGCCGTCGCCGTGGAGCTACGAGACGTCACTTGTCGGTGTCGTCCTTCTTTTCGTCGGTCTCTTCACCCTCGATGACCGGGATCAGGGAGAGCTTGCCGCGGGAGTCGATCTCGGCGATCTCGACCTGGACCTTGGCGCCCACACCGAGCACGTCCTCGACGTTCTCCACGCGCTTGCCGCCGGCGAGCTTGCGGATCTGCGAGATGTGCAGCAGACCGTCCTTGCCCGGGAGCAGCGAGACGAACGCGCCGAAGGTGGTCGTCTTGACGACCGTGCCCAGGTAGCGCTCGCCGACCTCCGGCATGGTCGGGTTGGCGATGCCGTTGATCGTGGTGCGGGCGGCCTCGGCGGAGGGTCCGTCGACCGCGCCGATGTAGATCGTGCCGTCGTCCTCGATCGTGATGTCGGCGCCGGTGTCCTCCTGGATCTGGTTGATCATCTTGCCCTTGGGGCCGATGACCTCGCCGATCTTGTCCACGGGGATCTTCACGGTGATGATCCGCGGGGCGTTCGGGGACATCTCGTCCGGGGTGTCGATCGCTTCCATCATCACGTCGAGGATGTGGAGGCGGGCGTCACGGGCCTGCTTGAGGGCCGCGGCCAGGACGGAGGCCGGGATGCCGTCCAGCTTGGTGTCGAGCTGGAGCGCGGTCACGAACTCCTTCGTACCGGCGACCTTGAAGTCCATGTCACCGAAGGCGTCCTCGGCACCGAGGATGTCCGTCAGCGTCACATAGTGCGTCTCGCCCTCGATCTCCTGGGAGATGAGGCCCATGGCGATACCGGCGACGGGGGCCTTCAGCGGCACACCGGCGTTCAGCAGCGACATGGTGGAGGCGCAGACCGAGCCCATCGACGTCGAGCCGTTGGAGCTGAGGGCCTCGGACACCTGACGGATCGCGTACGGGAACTCCTCGCGTGTCGGCAGCACCGGCACGAGCGCGCGCTCGGCGAGGGCGCCGTGGCCGATCTCGCGGCGCTTCGGGGAGCCGACGCGGCCGGTCTCACCGGTGGAGTACGGCGGGAAGTTGTAGTTGTGCATGTAGCGCTTGCGGGTCACCGGGGAGAGGGTGTCCAGCTGCTGCTCCATGCGGAGCATGTTGAGGGTGGTGACGCCCAGGATCTGCGTCTCGCCACGCTCGAACAGCGCGCTGCCGTGCACGCGCGGGATCGCCTCGACCTCGGCGGCGAGCGTGCGGATGTCCGTGACGCCGCGGCCGTCGATGCGCTTCTTCTCCTTGATGACGCGCTCACGGACCAGGGACTTGGTCAGCGAGCGGTACGCGGCGGAGATCTCCTTCTCGCGGCCCTCGAACTGCGGAAGCAGCTTCTCGGCGGCGAGCGCCTTCACGCGGTCCAGCTCGGTCTCGCGCTCCTGCTTGCCCCCGATGGTGAGGGCCTGCGAGAGCTCGTCCTTGACGGCGGCGGTGAGCGCCTCCAGGACGTCGTCCTGGTAGTCGAGGAAGATCGGGAACTCGCCGGTCGGCTTGGCGGCCTTCGCGGCGAGGTCGGCCTGGGCCTTGCAGAGCACCTTGATGAAGGGCTTCGCGGCGTCCAGACCGGCGGCGACGATCTCCTCGGTCGGCGCCTCGGCACCGCCCTTGACCAGCTGGATGGTCTTTTCGGTGGCCTCGGCCTCGACCATCATGATCGCGACGTCGCCGTCCTCCAGGGTGCGGCCAGCGACGACCATGTCGAAGACGGCGTCCTCGAGCTCGGTGTGCGTCGGGAAGGCCACCCACTGACCGCGGATCAGCGCGACGCGGACGCCGCCGATCGGGCCGGAGAAGGGCAGACCGGCCAACTGCGTGGACGCGGACGCGGCGTTGATCGCCACGACGTCGTACAGATGGTCGGGGTTGAGCGCCATGATCGTGGCGACGACCTGGATCTCGTTGCGCAGGCCCTTCTTGAAGGACGGGCGCAGCGGGCGGTCGATGAGACGGCAGGTGAGGATCGCGTCCTCGGAGGGGCGGCCCTCACGGCGGAAGAAGCTGCCGGGGATCTTGCCGGCGGCGTACATCCGCTCCTCGACGTCCACCGTCAGGGGGAAGAAGTCGAGCTGGTCCTTGGGGTTCTTGGAGGCCGTGGTGGCCGACAGAACCATGGTGTCGTCGTCGAGATAGGCCACGGCGGAGCCGGCGGCCTGGCGGGCCAGACGGCCCGTCTCGAAACGAATGGTGCGGGTGCCGAAGGAACCGTTGTCGATCACGGCTTCGGCGTAGTGGGTCTCGTTCTCCACTAGCGATTTCTCCGATACTTTTCGTCTTTCGTCCCGTCCCGCCCGTGTGGCGGGTGGACGTCGGAGAAGCGCTCCGTCTGGTGCGGGCCGGTCTTCGATCGAAGCACCCGGGGTTCGCATTCCCCCGGGGGCCACTACCGAGGACCGGCGGCGGCGAGGTGCGCTTCTCCTCGTTCAGTTGTGGTGTCCGCGCCGTCGCTGTGCGCTGTCGCGGGACCACGTCGTGTCGTACGTCTTGCGTTGTGCTACCCACACTACAAAGGGGCAGTGACACTCCGCACGTACAGCAAAGGGAGCGGCCCCCTCAGTGTGGGAACCGCTCCCTTCACGGCGTCTTACCGGGCGCCCGCCGCGCCACGGCGGATGCCGAGGCGGTCGACCAGCGCACGGAAGCGCTGGATGTCCTTCTTCGCCAGGTACTGCAGCAGGCGGCGACGCTGACCGACGAGGATCAGCAGACCACGGCGGGAGTGGTGGTCGTGCTTGTGCGTCTTGAGGTGCTCGGTCAGGTCCGAGATACGGCGGGACAGCAGAGCGACCTGGACCTCGGGGGAGCCGGTGTCGCCCTCCTTGGTACCGAACTCGGACATGATCTGCTTCTTCGTAGCGGCGTCGAGCGACACGCGTACTCCTCGTAGTCTTCTGTGAGAGCCACCGAGTGCCCCTGGTCCACTTCTCAGGGGAGCTTCCGTTACTCGGGAGGCGGGGATCCGCTGGGCGCGTCCTCCAGGGCCCTGAGGGGGCGGTCCGGGGGCGCGTACACATACGGCCGTTACACAGGGTACCAGGAGGTTGCGGGCCTCCTGACCGGGGTTCCGGGAGTCCTGAGAGGCCGGGTCCCGTCCCAGTAAGGTGACGCGACAGGTCGCTCGTAAGTCGGGAATCGTAGGTCGGGAAGGGGTCGCTTCGCCATGGCCGAGGCAGAGGACAAGGACGTCAAGGCGCGCAAGGAGCGGGAGAAGAACGAGCTCTACGCCCTCGACATCTCCGGGGTCGAATGGCACAGCGCACCGGGTACGGAGGAGCACGAGGAGCGGGTCGAGATCGCCTATCTTCCCAACGGCGCGGTGGCCATGAGGTCGTCTCTCGACCCGGACACGGTTCTGCGTTACACGGAGGCGGAATGGCAGGCGTTCGTACTGGGCGCCCGGGACGGGGAGTTCGACCTGGAGCCGGCTCCGCACAACGGAGGGCTCGCGGCGGAGTAACGCCCGGGATACGACGAGAACTCGCGGCCGCGGTGGCCGCTCGGGGCTGACGGGACTCGCGTCTCGTCGGCCCCGCGTAGGGCACTCACGGCGAGGTCAGCTCGTCATCGACCGAGCCGTCGAGTACACGTCGAAGACGGCCAGTGCCAGCGGCACCAGGGTCAGCAGCACGAAGCCCTCGGCGATCTCCAGGAAGCGTCCCCAGAACGGGGTGAGGCCGCCGCGCGAGACGATCAGGCCGATCGCCGTGACGAGCGCGGCCACCGCCGCGATCGCCGCGACGAGCCAGATCGTCCGGATGTCGAGGTCGGCACGGTCACCGGTGAGGGCCTCGCGGATCACCGCGTGGGGCGGGTTGAGCGCCAGGCCCAGGCCGAGCAGCATGAGCGAGGCGAGGCCGCCGGCCAGGACGGGGGCGACCTGGGCGGTGTAGCGGAAGAGGTGGGCGCGCATCAGCAGGGCCACGCCGGTGGCGAGGGCGAGGAGTTGGGCCCACACGTTCGAGGAGAAGCCGAGGACGGCCGAGGAACCGACGGCGATCAGTGCGCAGCCGCCCACCAGGCCGACCAGGAGTTCGTGTCCGCGTCGCGCCTTGGCGGCCACCCGCTCGGCGTCGACCGGCTCGCGAGGGATGGGGTCGGTGTCGTACGCGCTGCGCGGGGCGGTGTCCGGGGTGTCGAAGCCGATCGGGAGCCGGGCGAAGCGCATCGACAGGCCGGGCAGGAACGCCAGGCCTCCGACGGCGACCGGGGCGCACAGGGCGCCGATCTCGGAGGGCGTCCAGTCTGCGAGGGTCGCCGCGAACATGGCCAGCAGGCCGACGGCGGAGGCGAAGACGAAGGCGACGAACGGGCCGTCCCCACTCGGCGAGCACAGGGTGAGCAGGACCGAAGCCAGCAGCACCGCCGCGCAGGCGAGGAGGAACTGGAGCTTGCCGATGCCCTGTCCGTCGGCGAGCGGCAGGAGACCCGAGCCGCCCACGCCGACGTTGGGAAGGGCGCCGAGTCCCAGGGCGATGGCCGAGGCCCGGTCGTCGTAGACCCGGGCGCGTACGCACGCGAGGACGACCAGGAGGACACCGGCGACCCCGGCGAGAATGCCGGGCAGGCTGTGCATGTCGTGGAGCGGATGGCCCATCCAGGCCACGAAGGCGAGCAGGACCGCGAGTACGCCTCCTCCGACGAGGCCCGCGGCACGCGTCAAGTCGCCGTTCCACAAGGTGCGTTCGCTGGTCACGGCGGAGGCGACCGCTTCGGAGACGTCGTCGAAGACGGCGGGGGGCAGCGACTCGGAGAAGGGGCGCAGCGTGAGGAGTTCGCCGTCGAGGATGCGCTGGGCGGCGAAGGAACGGGCACTGTCGAGGACGGTGCCGTCCCGGCGGACCAGGTGGTAGCCGACGGGTGCACTCTGGGCCGGGCTCTGCTGGGAGAGCCTGAGGATCTCCGGATAGATGTCGGCGACCGGGATGTCGTCGGGCAGTGCCACGTCGATCCGGCTGTCGGGCGCGACGATGGTGACCCGGCAGAAGCCGAGACCCGTGCCCGCCCCGGCAGGAGTTCCCGTACCGGGTCCTCCTCCGGTGGCTGCCGCGGAGGCCGTCATGCTCACCTGCTGCTCCCCCTCAGTGATGATTCTGTATCTGCGGTCTGGATGTCCTGGGCGAATTTCCCCGCCCCTTTGTGACCGACGATGCGGCGGGGCGGCAGGAACGGTGCTTTCGTGCCGTCACCGGGCTCGGGCATCTCCCCGGATCGCACGTGAATGCCCCAACTGCTCAAGCCCAACTCCCGTGTGCTGACGCGAACATGCGGCACCCTACCGTCCCTCGGTCTCCACTGAAGTCAGTAGGATCGCGCGGCGGCCTGCGTCCGCCCGACACGGGGAGGCGGACGGACTCCCGGCCGACAAGAGAATGGGTGACAGTGAGCCACATCGTCGTGAAGCGCCCGCCTCGGGCGCTGCCGTCCGAAGTGTCCACGCGGGAGATCGTCCTGCAGCCTCCGCCCGAACTGCCGCGGGGGCAGCAGGAAGGCGTGCTGATGCAACTGCTGCCGATGCTGGGCATGGGCGGCTCCGTGGTGTTCTTCTTCATGCCCAACGCACATCCCTTCATGAGGATCATGGGCATGATCATGATCGCTTCGACGATCGCCATGGGCGTCGCGATGGCGATCCGCTTCCGCCGCGGCAACCAGGGGCAGCTGGCGGACATGCGCCGCGACTACCTGAGCTACCTGGCGCAGACCCGGCGCGCGGCTGTCGACACGGCGAAGGCACAGCGCGACGCGCAGTACTTCCTCCACCCCTCCCCCGAGCAGCTGTGGGCCCTGGTCGCCGAGGGCAGCCGCATCTGGGAACGCCGCCCCGGCGACGAGGACTTCGCCCAGGTCCGCATCGGCCTCGGCTCGCAGTCACTCGCCAGCACCCTGGTCGCCCCCGAGACCGCCCCCGTCGAGCAGCTGGAGCCGCTGACCGCGGGCGCGATGCAGCGCTTCCTCGCCGTGCACAGCACCCTGGACGACCTGCCGATGGCGGTCTCGCTGCGCGCGTTCTACCACGTGACGATCAGCGGCGAGCCACAGTCCGTACGGTCCTCCGCGCGGGCCATGGTCGGTTCGCTGGCCGCGCTGCACTCCCCCGAGGACCTGCTCATCGTGGTCGCGGCGGGCCGCGAGGACCTGCCCCATTGGGAGTGGGCCAAGTGGCTGCCGCACGTCCAGGCCCCCGGTGCCGTGGACGGCGCGGGCAGCCGCAGGCTGATAGACAGCGACATCCGCGAGCTGGAGAACCTGCTCTCCACCCGGCTGACCGGCCGTCCGCGCTTCCACCCGAACGCGGCGCCCCTGCCGGAGGAGCCCCACATCGTCGTCGTACTCGACGGTCGCTCCCTGCCCCCCGACTCGGTCCTGGCCAACCCCGAAGGACTGCAGGGCGTCACCGTCCTCGAGGTCATTCCCGGCGAACTGACCACGGGCGGCGGCGAACTCTCCATCGTCGTACGGCCCGAGGCACTGCACCTGGAGTCGGTGCACGGTGTCGCCTATGAAGGGACTCCCGACGCCCTCTCGTACGAATCCGCCGAGGCCCTCGCCCGGCAACTGGCCCCGCTGCGGATGGCCTCCGGCGGCGACGACGACGAACCGCTGCTCGCCAACCTGGAGTTCACCGACCTGCTGAACCTCGGTGACGCGGCGTCCGTCGACACCCAGCGCACCTGGCGGCCGCGTTCGCTGGCCGAGCGGCTGCGCGTGCCGATCGGTGTCGGCGAGGACGGACGCCCCGTGATGCTGGACCTCAAGGAGGCCGCGCAGGAGGGCATGGGCCCGCACGGCCTGTGCGTGGGCGCCACCGGTTCCGGCAAGTCGGAGCTGCTGCGCACGCTGGTGCTGGGCCTGGCGGTCACCCATTCGTCCGAGACGCTGAACTTCGTCCTGGCGGACTTCAAGGGCGGCGCGACCTTCGCCGGTATGGCGCAGATGCCGCACGTGGCGGCCGTCATCACCAACCTCGCGGACGACCTCACCCTGGTCGACCGCATGGGCGACTCCATCCGCGGCGAACTCAACCGCCGCCAGGAGATGCTGCGCGACGCGGGCAACTACGCCAACATCCACGACTACGAGAAGGCGCGCGCGGCGGGTGCGGCGCTGCAGCCCATTCCGTCTTTGGTGCTGGTGATCGACGAGTTCAGTGAGCTGTTGACGGCGAAGCCGGACTTCATCGAGATGTTCGTGCAGATCGGCCGCATCGGCCGTTCGCTGGGCGTGCACCTGCTGCTGGCGTCGCAGCGCCTGGAGGAGGGCCGTCTGCGCGGCCTGGAGACCTACCTGTCATACCGGGTCGGTCTGCGGACGTTCTCCGCCGCGGAGTCCCGGGCGGCGATCGGCGTACCGGACGCCTATGAGCTGCCGAACGTCCCCGGCTCCGGCCTCCTGAAGTTCGGCACGGGCGAGATGGTGCGCTTCAAGGCGGCGTACGTCTCCGGGGTCTACCGCTCGGGCACGCAGCGGGCGTCGCTGGGCGGCGGCCCGCTGCCGGTGGACCGGCGGCCGGTGCTGTTCACGGCGGCCGAGGTGCCGGTGCAGTACGTGCCGGTGCCGCAGCAGCGCCCTTCGGCTTCGGACGGACCGGAAGTCGACGAAGCGCTCGCCGACACTGTGCTGGACGTGATCGTGCGCCGGCTGGAGGCGCAGGGCCCGGCGGCCCACCAGGTGTGGCTGCCGCCGCTGGACAGCCCGCCGTCGCTGGACGGGCTCCTGCCCGGCCTCACTGCGGTGCAGGACCGCGGGCTCACCCAGCCGGGATACGAGGGCGCCGGCCGCCTGGTCGTACCGGCGGGCCTGGTGGACAAGCCGTACGAGCAGCGCCGCGACCCGCTCTGGGTCGACTTCTCCGGCGCGGCAGGCCATATGCAGATCCTCGGCGGCCCGCAGTCCGGCAAGTCGACTCTTGTACGCACCCTGATCTCGGCGTTCGCGCTCACGCACACGCCGCACGAAGTCCAGTTCTACGGCCTCGACTTCGGCGGTGGCGGGATGGCGGCCGTGGCCGGACTCCCGCACGTGGGCGGAGTCGCCTCGCGTCTGGATCCGGAGCGGGTGCGGCGGACGGTGGCCGAGGTGTACGGCGTGCTGACCCGCCGCGAGGAGTACTTCCGTTCGTCGGGCATCACGTCGATCGCGGAGTTCCGGGCGCGGCGGGCCCGAGGCGACATCTCGGTCACGGATCAGCCGTGGGGCGACGTCTTCCTGGTCATCGACGGCTGGGGCAACTTCCGTGCGGACTACGAGGCGATGGACCAGGTGATCCTCGACATCGCGTCGCGTGGTCTCGGTTACGGCGTCCACCTGATCCTGACCGCCTCACGCTCGATGGAAGTCAGGGCCAACCTCAAGGACCACCTGATGAACCGCCTGGAGCTACGGCTCGGCGACACGATGGACTCCGAGCTGGACCGCAAGGTGGCCGCCAATGTGCCGGCGGGCGTACCCGGCCGCGGACAGGCCCCGCAGAAGCTGCACTTCATGGCGGCGGTGCCGCGCATCGACGGTCTGACGTCCGACACGGATCTGGCGGACGCCACGGCGGCGCTGGCCACCGAGGTCTCACGGCACTGGCAGGCGCCCGGCGCGCCCGAAGTCCGGTTGCTGCCCCGCGAGTTCCCTGCCGAGCAACTGCCTCCCGGCGACCGCTTCCCGCGCCGCGGCGTCGCCTTCGCCCTCGACGAGGACAACCTCGAACCGGTCTTCGTCGACTTCGAACAGGACCCGTTCTTCCTCGTCTTCGGCGAGAGCGAGTCGGGCAAGTCGAACCTGCTGCGCCTGCTGATCAAGCAGGTGACGGAACGGTACTCGGGCGACGAGGCCAAGCTGTTCGTCATCGACAACCGCCGCGCCCTGCTGGACGTGACCCCGTCCTCCCACCTGGCCGAGTACATCCCCATGTCCAACGCCATGGACCACCACGTGGCCGCCCTGGCCGGCCTGATGAAGCGCCGCACACCGACGGCCGACGTGACGGCACAGCAGCTACGGGACCGGAGTTGGTGGAGCGGGCCGACGGTTTATGTCGTTGTCGATGACTACGACCTGGTGGCGACGTCGAGCGGGAATCCGCTGGCCGGATTGACGGAGCTGTTGCCGTTCGCCCGGGATGTGGGAGTGCGATTCATCATCGCGCGGTCGACTGCGGGCGCCGGGCGCGCGTCGTACGAAGCGTTCATGCAGCGAGTCAAGGAGCTGGGGGCGCAGGGGGTCGTCCTGGCGGGTGATCCGGGCGAGGGTGACCTGCTGGGTGGGGTTCGGCCGCGGCCTATGCCTGCGGGGCGGGGGGTCTTTGTGTCTCGGCGGCGGGGGAAGCCGTTGGTGCAGACGGGTTTGGTGCAGGTGGACTACTGAGTCTGGGGCGGCGGGGATGGTCCCTGTCACCCATAGGAGGTGGGCAAGTTGCTAGCCTGGCGGGTGCACGCCAATCGAGCGCACGGGGGCAAGGAATCATGACGGAACCTGTCGCAGAGCAGTACGGCGTCGGCCGCGCAGCTGCACATGGCGTCGGCATGCGACTGAACCAGTACCCTGCTGATTCGGGCCCCTCGATGGGTTCCTGGGGCGGTCAGAAGGACCTGGCGTCAAGTCCCTCGGAGAAGAAGGCCGCTGCACGGGCCATCGAGGAGAACATCGAGCCCGACACCCGGAAATCAGGTGACTGGGCGGATGACGAGACCAACGCTGCCGTCAAGGCGTTCGCCGCGAAGGACGGTCATGGATGGGTCACGTCGGGAGCCTTCAAGAAGGCACACAAGACATGGGGCGAGCAGGTTCAGAATCTGATGAAGCGTCTCGCATCGGAAAAGGAAGCTCTGCGGAGCACCAACATCGTGCTGCAGAACACTGACCTGGGAGTCGGTGCCGGAGTGCGTAAGTCGTCGAGCCTTGACGGGTACTGACCCGCCTTGCCGCCCGCTCTCGCCACCGATCGCTTCACTCACGTGCACAACGGGGACCCATGCCGACGTACCACGAGATCATGACGACCGATCTGTCCACGCTCACCACGGCTGCCGACAGCTGGGACAAAATGGCGGGGGAATTTCACAAACAGGAGAAGGCCTACAAACGCGATGTGCACGGCATCTCCATGGGCCAGACCTGGATGGGTTTGAGCGCGGAAGCCGCCAACCGCCGCTTCGACATCACGCTGAAAGAACTCCAGAACGCCCAGACCGAGGCCAAGGCGGTCGCCTCACTCCTGCGCGACGCGCACACCCAGTTCGTGGACTTGCGCGGCAAGCTCAGGACGGCCCGTCAGGAGGCCACCGACGCCGGCATGAGGGTGTCGGACCAGGGAGTGGTCTCCTTCGACACCGAAAGACTCAGCCAGGGCACGCGCACCGCCTACCACCACGACCCCGACTATCAGGACAGCGTGCGCAAGGCCGTCAGGTCCTGGCAGGACCGCATCGACCAGCTCGTGAAGGACATGGGCGACGCCGACAAGGGCGTCGAGATCGCCTTCGAGGCCGTCGTGATCGACTCGGACACCATGGACGGCACGACCAGCGGCTTCAACGGCAAAGCCCAGGGCGACATCGAGAAGTACGAGGCGCAAAACGCCGACGACATCGCGAACCGCGTCGCCAACGGCGAAAAGGTGTCCGCTGCTGAGCTGGCCGAGCTGCGACGCGCCTTCCGGGACAACTCCGACGACAAGGCGTTCAGCCGGACCTTCCTGAACGGGCTGGGCCCCGACGGCACGATCAAGTTCACCAACGAGCTGAACCACCTCGCCTACGACTCCGACAAAAGCCATAAGGCTGTGTACATGGACCTCCAGGGCGGGCTGGCCGACACCGTCGCGAAGGCCACCCAGGTGCCCGGCTCGGTAGCCGACGCGCCTCCGGGGTCCCAGAAGTTCAAGGACTGGCTCGCGAGCGACGACGGCAGGTTCTACCGGCAGTGGACGGAGAGCCTCGACAAGTACGGCACCAAGAACTACGGGTCGAACACCCAGCCGCTCTACGGCTATCAGTCCTTCGTCAGCCTGATGCAGCACAGCGACGCCAAGTACGACGACCAGTTCCTCTACGAGCTGGGCGACGACCTGATAGCGGCTGAGAAAAACAAGCCCGGCATCTTCACCGAGTGGGGAGCCGGCCACGACGGGATCCGGGCGGACGCCCTCGACGGGCTCCTCGGCGTCATGAGCAAGAACCCCGACGCGTCCACCGCCTTCTTCGACCCCGCGGGCAACGGCTCAGGGCCCGACCATGTCGGCAACGACCACCTGAAGTACTTGCTCAACGAGCGTGAGTGGCCACAGCACAGCACGGTCGCCGGTACGACGATCGTCACCATGGACGACCCCCTCAACCGCACCGGACTCGGCGCGGCGCTGGAGGCGGCAACCACCGGGCGGGAGCCCAACTCCGCCGGGGCGGCCTTCGATCACCACACGGAGGCCCAGGCGCGGGTGATGCAGGAGACCATCACCCAGCTGGACAAGGACGGCAAGGGCGACACGATCCCGGAGAACCTGAAGGTCCCCCTCGGACGTGCCCTCGCCGACTACACGGTCGACACCCACGCGATCCTCAGCGGTACCGAGCCGAGCAGCCCCGGGGGGCTCTCCAGCATCAATGCGAACGGCGACGAGTCGAGCATCACCAACAGCAAGCACGGCCTGCTCCGTGTGATGCGCGGGGTGTCCGACGCGGCGTACGGGACGACTCCCGATGGCGAGCCCGTCCTCGTCTACGATCTCCTGTACGAGAACGAGAAGCTCTACTCGGCCGAGTACTTGGACACGACCAGGGACGCCTCTGGCGGCCAGCAGAACAACGTCGTCGGCGACTGGGACAACAAGGCCCGCCATGTCGGCGAGGTGTACGGCTCAATGACCGCCATCGGGTCCGACATGATCCTCGATGACCGGGACACCAAGATCGGTAATCTCAACGACGACATGCGCTACGCGTACCACGGGGTGGGCGGCCTCTTCACCCAGATTCCCGTGGTGGGCGACCCGATTCAGCGCATGGTCGACGCGACCACCTACGAGTACTCCAAGGACGTGGCGGCCGCTGCCGAGGATGTGGCCAGGTCCGAGGACAGCACCACCACGTCCGCGGGCATCGGCGGCACGAACGCGCTCCTTGACTCTTGGGGGAGCGAGCACGGCATCAGCGGTACCGAGGCGCACGACCATGCCAAGGGTGAGGCCAAGCAGAGCTTCATTACTGGGCGCGAGGATGCTTACTCGGCTCTGCGTACGAGGAAGTGAGATGACGGATACGAGCGGCTGGGCAAGTCTCGGACGAAAGATCATTGCTCCCGTCCTAGCGGTCGCTGTGCTGGTGGTGGGTGCGCATCTGTGGTTGAACACCAACCTTTTCGGCGGCAAGGACGTGTGCGGAGGGCTGGTGTCAACCGACTCAGTCGACGCCGTCTTCTCCAAGTCCGGACGCGTCTCCGACCGGGACGGTCTGGACGACCGGCCGGGCGACCGGCTCGCCTTCACCTGCACAGTGGAGAACTCATCCTTCCTCCCGGGGTCGGACACCAAGTACCTGAGGATCTCGGGGAGCCGCGAGCGCGGTGACTTCCCATTTACCGACAACGGCCGTTGGCCGAGCCCGGCCACGATGTCTTTCTTCTCCGGCGGCGCCATCGGCGCGGTGGGCTCGGACCACGGCTGGGTCTTGCTGCCCGACGCCTGCACGACGGCTGACGGACCCGCCATCATTGAGGGATACGCCCCCGAAGGCTCGGCCCCGGTGAAATTCACCCAGCTCCTGACCGAGTTCGCCAACAGCGCGGCAGAGCGGGCGGGCTGCGCGGCCGAGGAGCCCCTCACCGCCCCCGATGCCCTCGCTGCTGCCCCAGAGGCGCGCCAGGTCAAGGACGGCGTGGTGTGCGGCCTCGCCGGCCTGGAGTTCCCAGGGCCGAAAGGGCAGACCAAAGTGAGGGAGATGGTCCTGGACCGAACCAGCTCCACCTGGTCGTGCGAGGTCACGGGCCACGCCACCTACGCCGTGACCCAGGAGTCGCACATTGTCGCGGGCATCCGCTCCTCGCCCGGATACAAGGAGCAGTCGCGGGTAGCGGGCCACCAGGTGTCGGGCTTCGACGCCCGGCACGTGGTCGCCGACTGCGCGGGCACTCCGACGTACTTCTCCATGGAGCTTGGGCAGGACTACACCTCGGCCATCGGGGAGTCCGGCGCCCCGCGCACGAAGGACCTGTTCGAGAACTTCGTCGACGTCGCTGGTAAACGGTTCGGCTGCAACGCGCACTGACCTAAGAGCACTGAGGACACGAGACGTGAAATACCCACGACACCGGCTGACGGTCGCAGCCGCTCTGACTGCGGCGGCCCTGATGACCGGCTGCCAGAGCGACGACGGCGACAGCAGCAGTGGTACGGCACCGCTGAGCCTGAGCGGCCTGACCGAAACCGCCGACGGTATACCGGACGACGGGACGAGCACCTGCCCACTCCCCTACGACATGGCCAAGGCTGCGAAGGTCGCGAGCCTGGACGCGGAAGCCGGCCCCGGACCGGTGCAGGACGGTGACGCACCCGTCGCCACGGCCGAGGGCGGAAAGCGTGCCAAGCCCGGGGAACCGTTGGCCGAAAACCCGGGCGCCCTGGTGAGTTGCACGTTCCACATCGGGCAGGAGAGCGTGCAGGTGCACACCCTCGCCACGCGTGAGCCGAGCGGGATCGCCCCGTTGGCGCCGGTGGTCTCGTCGCTGGCCGCAGTAACCGCCGACGACCTGACCAGTTACGTCGACAAGGTCGGGAAAGCCGAAGCCGGAGAGGTGGTCATCACCGACAGCGGCAATGTCGCCGCCGTACGCCTGAAGCTCGACGGCGACGGAGACGCCTCCCTCCTCGTCGGGGCCGGGGAGGCGGGGACCGCTTCCCTAAACCGGAAGCAGGTCGGCGACCTCACCAAAGCCCTCGCGGACCAGGTTCAGTAGGGCGCGGCCAGAAGCCTGCTGTTGGCCGCCCTCGATCCTGATGCAGTCCCACATTCGAGGCGCAGACGGCGCCCTGCGCACCGAGAACCGCAAGGTCCTCGATCGGTCGCTGTCGATCATCGCGGACGCTGGTGATGAGTTCACCCCCGAGATGCGCGACGACATGGCCAAGGTGCTGGTGAACTACGGCGACGAGGTGCACCACACGGCCAGCTCGCTCGCAGACGACCCGAGCGACCCCAGACAACTCGACCGGCATCAGCTGCTCGAAGTGACAAAGCAGGTGTCACGGGACCAGAACGCCTACGGCGTCCTGAACGACGGCCTGAACAGGGAAACGGTCCGCGACATCTACGGCGAGCACCCCAGCGACCCGAAAGAGACCCTTCTCTGAGCTGGGCACACCGCTGGGTTCCTCGAAGAGGCCCGTTATCAGGCCGTGCAGACCGACAAGGAGGACCCGTCGTGGGATGCCAAGTGGCTCTACCACGGCTTCGGCGGTGCGGCGAACTTCATCCCGGTCGTCGGCGATGCGGCACAGCGAGGCGTCGACGCCCTCGCGTATCAATGGCAGCTGGACGAACAAGCCCGCATCAGCGACGAGAACGCCCAGCAGAACGGCGAAGTGTTCACGGCACGCGAGAACCAGTTGCAAAAGCTTGCTGAGCTGTGGATGGATGCAAACCCGAACCACGGAGACAACAACAGGTACACACTCACTTCCGAGATCAACGGCGCTGCGTTCGACGGCAACGCTCGGGCCCAAGGATTGGCAGGCGATCAGTGACCATCGACGACGGTTCCTGGCCTTCGATTCGGCACGCCAGGCAGGCACGGACCCCCCGTCGCCACGTGGCACGCGCGGCTATCGGGGCAGCCGTAATCCTTCTGACAGCTACGGCCTGTACGGAATCGCGTGACTACACGGTTCCAGATGCGGCATGCGGTGTGACCGTTGGTGCAGATGTCCTGTCACCCTTCCTGCCGCGAGGTGAGAATCTCACGCAGCGCACGTACGACGCCGGACCGGAGAGCCCCCGTTGCCGCTTGTCCGTGGACAACAAGCTGATCGTCTACATCTCCGGCGATGTCGTTCCCGAAGACACCGACCCCATCAAGGTCCAGGACCGGGCTTTGGTGCGCCTGGGAAGTCCCGCCACTGTCGACATCGGTGATGACGCCCGAGTCGCGGACAACGGAGCCATGGCAGTGGCCGCGTGCACCTACGAAGGAGACCAGCGCAAGTTCGTGGTCCTGATTCAACTCGAGAGAGAAATACCTGAGAAGACCTCCGAGCGGCGCGACGCCTTGCAGTCCGTCCTTCGCTCTTACTTCCCCAAAGCCATGGAGAAGCAAGGATGCGAGTAGTACGGCATTACATCTAGAGCGCTGCAACGGTGGCGTTGAGTGTCCTGACCTCCTGGTGACGTGGTGAAGCGGGGCTCCGGAATCCAAACCGAGCCCTCGCTGCCCCTGCTCGACGGCGTCTCGCTGCCCGGGGCGAGTCGCCCGCACACCAGCTGTTCGAGCTCGGATGGTCGGCTCGCGCTGTGTGCGGAGCCGGGTATGAAGCGGTGGGCTGACGTGGGATTAGGTAACAGCCCGCTGGGCACGCAGTGCCCGCGTCGGCGAACCCGTCTGCCGCAGACTCTGGCCCCTCTGTACCACTAGCGTATGTGGGGACGACGCGCGAGCAGCCCCGGGATCCGTCTGCGCGCGCCGCCGGGCAGGGGCATTCAGGACGCAGGCCGCCTCCCGGCTCCGTGCCGGACAAAGTCCGCCTCCCGAGAACACCTGTCCCGACCGCGCGGCCACTGGGGCCGACGAGCATCCCGGGAGCCCGGCCGGCCAGCCTCTGTCAGCTCCGTTGTTCAGCCCTAACCATCCCCGTGCCTAATCACCGGATGACTTCTCACGACAGCGCGTCACCTCATGTCGAGAACCTCAGTTATTGAAGCGACGGTCAGGTCCCCCAGACTCGCTTGTCGTCGATCTCACGGATCTGGCCCGTTGGTCTCGTAAGGGGAGCCCCTGTTCCCACTCAATAAGGCGGGCTTCACGGGGGACACGAGGAAGGGGTCCGCGCGATGGCGTGGGATGAGTGGGAGCAGCTCAAGACCGCAGCGGCCGAGCGGCAGTCCGCGCAGATGCAGCTCAACCAGATGCCGGCTGATCAAGGAGCCTCCAGTTCGGGTGGCAGCGACAGTGGTGACCCTCAGTGGGGCGGCGGTGATGGTGGCTCCAGCAGGCTGAAGTCCTCGAAGGCCGCGTGGGCCAAAGCAGGGCATGACGTCGGCTTGCTGCGGGAGAGCATCACCAAGGCGCTGACGAGGCTGGCAGACGGGCAGACGGGTCTCGGTGACACGGCCGGGTGCCAGGCGGCGGTGGCACAGCAGGAGTTGTACGAGTCCTGGAAGAGGTACGTCGGCGACGTAAGCGGCCGTTGCGGTGACTTGGGCGGATTACTGGAGCAGTCGGGGCACGATCTGGCGAAGCCCGACTCGGCGCTCAAGGAGGATCTGGACAGGATCCGGACGAGGTACCAGGACACCGAAGCTGTCGGCGGCCAGGCGAAGGAGAAGTGATCCACGGCCATGGATCTTGCGACGCTGAAGGCCTTCAAGCCCACCGAGTACGAGGACGCCGCGGACGGGTACCGGACGACGGGTGACATGGCCGCCACGGCCCAGGACACGATCGACAACCAGATCTGTGCAGGGATCCGCAACAACCTCGAGGGCGAGACAGCGAAGGCCGCACTACGGGAGCTGCAGGAGCTGTCGAAGAACTTCCACTACGTGCAGACCGAATGCGGCCTGGTGAGCACTGCTCTGAATGGTCTCGCTTTCGACATGGCGGCGGCCAAATGCAAGCTGGAAGCGACACTCGAGGACGCGCGTGCCAACAACTGCACAGTGGGCGCGGATGGTTCGGTCAGCTATCCGGCCGACGGCACGGAAGTCGACGGCAAGGTCCCGCAGGGCGGCACCATCACGGGCACGGGGGGCCCCACGGATCCGACAGCGGCGGCGGTGGAGCGCCAGGCGGCCAACATCCACCCGAACCCGAACTACGGCAAGGCGCAGCAGTACGCGAACCGGATCGCCGACGCCTTGCAGGAGGCCACCGACGCGGACGCGAAGTGGGCACCGAAGCTGCGCGCACTCAAGGCCGACGACGACCTCACCGTCTCCAAGCGGGACTGGGCCGACGCGCACTCGGACATGGGCGGTGTGCGCGAGGCGGGCAAGAATTATCTCGACTCCCTGCCGGAGCCGCCCAGAGACGGCAGCCCGAAGGACAACGCGGCCTGGTGGAAGGGACTCAGCCCGGAGGAGCAGGCGGCCTGGATGTCCGCCCACCCCGAGATCGTAGGAAAGCTCGACGGGCTGCCGTCCACGATCCGGGACGAGGCCAATCGCATCGTGTTCGACGAGACGCGGGGCCGCCTCCAGATGGAACTGGACTCGATGCCGAAGCCGCCCCTCAACGAGTGGACGTGGATCACCTCGGGTCCGTACCCGTCCAAGGTGCACACGGACGAGTGGATGGCGTGGCACAACAAGTACGGGGACCGGTACACGCAGCTCAACAAGTCCCTCAAGGGCATGGAGAGCATCCAGAAACGCTTCGGCCAGACCGGCGTCAAAGGCCTGCCCGAGGCATACCTCCTGGGATTCAGCGCGGAGGGCAACGGCCGTGCGATCGTCGCCAACGGGAACCCGGACACGGCTGATCACCAGGCGGTCTATGTGCCGGGTACGACGTCGAGTCTGGGTGGCATCGAGGGGGACATCAACCGGATGGTCAACGTTTACCGTGAGGCCGCAGCGGCTCCTGGTCAGTCGGTCTCCACGATCACTTGGCTCGGGTACGACGCCCCACAGAACATCGTCAAGGACTCGCCATTTAGCCATTACGCAAATGACGGCGCCCCTGCCTTCAATCAGTTCATGGATGGACTTGACGCGTCGCACACCGGCGACTCGGACCCGCACCGTACGGCGATCGGCCACTCGTACGGCACGACCCTTATCGGCTCCGCTGCCCGGCAGGGCGACCTGAACGCGGACGACGTGATCCTCGCGGGCAGCCCGGGCGTCCAGGTAAGCAAGGCCGATCAGCTTGATGTGCCTGCGGGACACGTCTGGAACCAGGAGGCTGACGCGGACCCCGTCCCGGACATCGGCCGCTACGGACACGGCGGAACCGACTGGGACGGCCCCTGGACCATTCCCAGCGACGAACGCTTCGGTGCTAACCAGATGGCCACGGACACGGAAGGTCACAGCGACTACTGGAGAGAAGACACACTCAGTCTGCGGAATCAGGGAATGGTTGTGGCAGGGATGGAAGAAGAGGTGAGGCTGAAGCCAACGCCGGACCGCTGGTCGCATGTGAAGTAGGGGCGTCGATGCCCACGGGATCAACCCTCACCAGCCTGAGGCCCATCCACACAATGCCCGACGGAATGACCGGCCCGTGTCCCGGTCCGATCAAGCGAGGCCCTTCGACTTGAAGATCAAACTGGGCGCATCCGCGCTCCTCGTGTCCATCGCTCTCACGCCCCTCACTGGATGCAGCATGACTGACACCAGCAAGTCCGACGACATCCCGTCCGCAGGCACCAGCACCTCGCTCGCCGCTGCCGATGAGACGGAGGAGGTCTCAAGCGAGATCTACGACCTGATCGGCATCGAAGGGAAGGCGTCAGAGACCGGTGCTGGAGTCACCGAGTGCAGCGGCAAGGAAAGGGAGAAGTACTTCCAGATCTTTCACCCATGGAGCTTCACTCCCGCCTCGGCCGGGCAGCTCGACGGCGTGATGGAACGGCTCAAGGATGAGCTACCCAAGCATGGATGGAAGGTCGTCGAGTACGGGCCGGACACCAGCAAGAACAAGAACATCAACCTCACGGCCGACAACGACAAGAAGAAGGCCAGCGTCAACATCACCTACCTGTCGAAGCAGAACCCGCCGCGTCTTAGGCTGACCGTCGTCTCGGGCTGCTACAAGATCCCGGACGGCGAGGAGATCGAGCGGTTCTGAGCCATTTCTCATGGGAGAAACGGCTCAAGAGTTATCGGGGAAGCGGTGGTGGCAGCCGGATCATCCGCGTCTCCGTCGACGGCATCGAAGCTGGATCGACTCGATCCCGAGGACACCGAGGCGGGGGGTACGTGTCCTGCGTTCCTCCCGTAGTCCCTTCCTACAACGCCTCTGCGGCCTATGCGGTCATCACCGAGGTGAGTATCGGCGGAGATGCAAAGGCCACTGGCGCGACACTGCGACAGACTCTGACCGACGTCGCCTACCGCCTCACTGAGCACGCCTACAAGCTGGCCGAGTGTAAGGCGCCCCGCGACTTTCCGAGGAGCTGCCCCGCTTCGAGGACGGCTGATGACGGACGAGGAGATAGTCAGGTACTTCGACGGACGCGGCCGCGTGCAGCTGAGCCCGGATCCACCGGCTTGATTCCGGAATGATCATTTCGGGGTCACTAGCCCTTTGAGCAGCCCCTCAGTTCACTCCCTCAACCCCGAGTTGCTCATCACAGCGCTCGACGGGGCGATCGCCGCGCTTCGTCCAGGGCGAAGGTGCACCAAACCTGCTTCTCGTCGAACCCCGTACGGTGCCATCCCCACCGGTGCGACAGAGCCGCGACCAGGTGCAGCCCCCTGCCGCACTCACTGAACGGGTCGTAGTCGCCGGTCAGTTCGGGTACCAGCTCCGGAGCGTGGTCGATGACCATCACGCGCAGCACAGGCGGTGCGTACTCTCGGCACGCCGCCAGGATCAGTTCCAATCCCGTGAGCCCACCACCGTGTCGTACGGCATTGGTGCACAGCTCCCCGACGGCGAGCTCTACCGAGTCGGCCAACTTCGGGAGTTTCCAGTGCTGTTGGACCCATACGCGAGTGCGGTGCCGGGCTTCCGCAACGGGGCGGTGAGGGTCGAGAGCCGAGACGTCCCAGCCGACACGAGTGGGAGTCGCGTCGAAGGGAGCGGGCAGGGCCAGTGCATCCATCGTTCACCTCGCGAGGGAGTGGAGGGTGTCCAGAATCAGACGCTAACGGCAAAACTAAAACGCGTGCTACTCGCTTCACTCAAACGGGTATTCTCTGCGATCCCGATGGACACCCCACTCCAGAGATCGGCAAACTGTGCGCGCGAACGAGGAGTTGACCCATGGCACCACGGCAGGCCCCCACCATCCGCCAGCGTCGGTTCGGCGCTGAGCTCCGCAGGCTGCGCGACGCGATCGGCATGTCCGCACCGGTCGCGGCCGAGCGGCTCGGAGCGGACCGCACGATGATCTCCAACATCGAGTCGGGCAGATTCGGCATCAGCGAGGAACGGCTCCGCCGACTGGCGAGCATCTACGAGTGCGACGACTCCGAACTGATCGACGCGCTGGCCGCGATGACTGGCGGTCGCTCAAGGGGCTGGTGGGACGAGTACCGAGGCAAGATCCCATCGGACTTCCTTGACGTGGCAGAGCTGGAGCACCACGCCACAAGCCTGCGCACCCTCCAGACAGCGCACATCCCCGGTCTCTTCCAGACCGAGGACCACGCCCGGGCGCTCTTCGACCTCTTCGTACCGGCCTTGCCCCGCCTGGAAGTTGAGCTGAGGATCGCTCACCGTCTGGCCCGTCACGCCGTGGTCGCGAACGAGCCGGGCCTGCCGTACGTCGGCCTGGTTCACGAAGCGGCCCTCCGCATGCGTATCGGAGGCCGCAAAGTGGCCAGAGCTCAGCTGGACCGTCTTCTGGAGGAGAGCGAGCGCCCCAACGTCCGTCTGCTCGTCATCCCCTTCACCGCCGAAGGCTTCCCCATGGCCGGCGACACGATGATGTACGTCTCCGCCGCCAGCCCTCACCTGGACGCGGTTGAGGTGGACTCTCCGCTTGGTGCCGTCTTCTTCGACGCGCCGGCCCAACTGGCCAACTTCCGCAGGCGACTGGACTTGGTCGAACAGGTGGCGTTGAATCCGAACGAGTCGAGGGATCTGATCCTCGGAATCGCCGGAGAGCTGTAAGAGGTGCCGCCTTGCCCCAGTTGAAATGGCTCAAGTCCTCGTACTCGGAGGCGTCAGGCAACGCCTGCGTCGAGGTCGCCGAGAACGGCTCCCTCATCGCTGTACGCGACTCCAAGCGCCCTGAGTTGCCGTGGGCCACGGTGGGGCGTGAGGCGTGGGGGCGGTTCACTGGTGCGCTGGTCGACGGGCCATTGCGCTGAGTCCTGTCGAGACGGAGTCTCACTGCCGAAACAACGCGCCGGGGTGGGCACCTCCCGTGCATGCCCACCCCGGTTCCGCAAACTGGGCGCTCCCTACTGGAAGTAGCTCGCACCCTTCAGGTCGCCGCCCCGGTAGTCGCCGCCGGCCGTCTGGACCCGCTGCGAGATGTTGACCAGGGCCTGGTGGATGCCCCGCGCGTGCGTGTCCCACTCCTTGGACTTCTTCTGGAACTCCTGGTACGCCTCGCCGCCCCAGCCCGAGGACACGTTGAGAACGGCCTGCTTCAGGGCCTCGAGGTCCTCCTCGAGCTTCTTGGCCTGATTACCCAGCTCGGTGGCAAGCGCATCCATGGTGCCGTACGTAACGGCAAGTTCGTCGTAGTGGGCTCCGGACATGTTTCCCTCGCTTCTGTGAAGATTTCAGCCGGACTGCGCAGCCCGGACAACGGTGCGGTTCAATGCCGCCGATGGCTCCTCAGTAGCTGTTGAGCGCCGAGGTCTTTCCACCGAGATCGTCTACCGAGATCCGCCTGAGGTCGGCCTCGACCTGGGCTTCGAGGTTGCGCTTGTCGGTCTTGTTCAGGTTGATGCCCTCGAGGAAGTCGTCGAGCATCTTGCCGATCGCGACCATGTGCTGGTTGATTTCCGTCTGCTTCATGTTGAACGCCTGGGCACCCTGTCCCCTCCAGGCCTTCTCGATCATGTCGATCGTGCCCTGCAGCTTCGCGAGGGACGCCCTGATGTTGTCGTATCGATCGACGACCTCGGTCTGAAGCCTCTGTACATCGCTGTCATTAAGAACGCGGTCCGCCATTTAGGCACTCCCTTTCCTGAGAGCTGTGGTTCATGTCTGCGCGCGTCACCGAGTGGTGGTGCGCTGGTCGTCGCACTTCCGCGCAGTTGTGGTTGGCTGCGCCGGAACCGTTGTGTGCGACGGGATCAATACCGCGTGATTCGTCATGCGCCACGCCTTGAACGAACCACAGCGAAGGCGCCGCCTCCGATCACCGCCAGAGCCCCGGCGGCTCCAAGGGCTACCCACAGCACGGTGTTGTCGGACGTCTCCGAGCTCGCGCTTGCATCTGAAGTCCCGCCGCCTGAAGGGTTCTTCGGTGCTTTTGACGGGGCTGACGTGGAAGGTGTGGGAGAGGGCGAGTCCGAGGGGAACGCTACCTCGAGGCCAATGCTGTTCTCGAAGTTAAGGGGGTCCTTGTTGGCCGGGCCCGGGTCAATACTGCTGTTTTCCAGCACCTTGCGGGGGCGCGCCAGACCATAGCCGAGGTAGTTACTCCGCTCGCCCTTCGGCCAGGTTCGGCCTGCGGTGTCGATCAGACTGCGGAGGACCTGGTTGGCTGTCCAGTCCGGGTGGGCGGACCAGATGAGGGCGGCAGAGGCCGAGGCGATGGCGGTCGACATACTTGTGCCCCCGCCGCCGTCACAGTACGAGCGGAAAGTTGCGTCGCACCACACAGGCAGATTCAGGCCGGGAGCCGCCAGATCAACATCGTGACCGTGCTCCGAGAACTTTGTGACGTTTCCCTTCTCGTCTGCGGCAGCAACCCCCACGACATAAGGATAGGCGGCCGGATAATCTATGAGATTCTTGGATTCAGCGTCGTTGCCAGTACTGGCGAACATCAACTTGCCTTTGGATTGGGCATACTTGATGGCCTTCACCTCATCCAAGTCGAAGCCCACACCACCGATGGACATGCTGATGATCTGAGCATCGCTGTCAGCGGCCGCCAAAATCGCATCCTCAAACGAAGGGGTCTTCTTTCTGTCGGTGGGGTTCTTCACGCCCTTGATGAGCACCCGGTAGGGGACGATCTTTGCGCCGGGTGCCAGGCCCTGCAAGCCGCCTCCTGCGCCAGTACCGGCAATCAACTCCGCCATAGTGGTGCCGTGGCCGTCGTAGTCCTTGGCGGCGTTATGCGAGACCGATCGCGGCACTTCCCCCTCCAGTACTTGGCCCTTCAGTGAGGAGGTGTCGGGATTCACGCCGGTGTCCAATACGGCGACCTTGACACCTTTGCCCGTGCTGGTCTTCCACATGCCTTCGGCGTCCATCGCGTCCAAATGCCACTGTCGTGATTGGACGTCGGCTGCAACCACGCTCGGAGCCAGCCCGGACGACGCGATGGCGAAAGCACCGAGCGCGGCGCACACGACGGACACCCGTCTTCCGGCACGTCCTGCGAAAGGCGCAGTCAATCTGCCACGAGGGCTGGTCCCTGTCATGCCTCTGTAGATCCTCGCTCGTGTTTTCAGTCAGTCGCTGGCGGCGTGTTGCGTCGCTGGGTCTCGGGCTGACGTTGGTCCTGGCGGTCCTCGCGGTTGGTATTGCGTCGACTCGCCCTCGGGCCTTGCGTGACTCCAGCCCTGGCTCCGGCGGACCCGCCGTTCATGCCTTCCCGCACTCGCCCCTTGGGTGCACCAACGACGCCGTCAGGATTGCTGGCAGCGGGGCGGGCAGGCTGCACCGGACGAGCCCCGGGAGCGGCCTGCGGCGCCCCGATGACCCCTCGCTGCTCGATCTTGCCGACAGGTGAACGGGAACCTCTACTGCCCTCGGCACCGACGACCGTCCCTCGGGGAACCCTGGAACTGGTTGCCCCCGGAGCAGCCCCACTGATCGGCCTTCCTCCGACGACGCCGTTGCCGTGCGCCGCCCCCGTCGGGCCCATGCCACCAGCACGGCCACTCGCCGTTCCCTCTATGGGGCGAGGTGTTCCGCCGGAAATGCCTCGGCCCACGGGAGAGTTGCCCGCCGCCGTGCCACCGGCGCGGACCCCCGACGGTCCTGTAGCTGCGGCACGCCCCATTGGACCCGTAGCGCCGCCCCCTCCGGCGGCGCCGCCGGGAGCGCCTGCGCGGCCCTGTGCCGAGATCGGCCCCGTGGTGCCGCGCCCGCCAACAGCGCCGCCGGGAGCGCCCGCACGACCCTGAGCCGAGATCGGGGGCCTGTTTCCGGTCGTTCCACCGAAGCCCGAGGTTCGGCCGCTCTGCCCGCCGCGGGCAAGAGGAACCGGTCCCGAAGCGAACGGAAGAGGCGCCCCTCCGCTGGAACTGCCTGAACTGGTAACCGGCTGCGGCGAATTGGGCGTTGACCTTGCAGCTTCCTGAGGGGGCTGCAGAGTGCCTACGCTGTCGATCTCCGTACCGACGGTCCCATCCGAGGAAATAGACGAGCCGTCCACATGCTTGAGTGGCGGGGAGGTGTCTCCCGAACGGGATTGGCCTGCCACCATGCCCGACGAGTCCTGTCCCGCCACCGCTGGCTCGCGAAGAGCCCCAAGCCCCTCAGTGCCTTGCACTTCAGCGCCTGGAGTGGGGGGCGTGATCCTTTTGTCATGGGTCGGCTCAGGCACCCCCACATCCGGCATAGCCTCAAAAACAGGAGGTTCCTGCTGCGCCAGCATCGTCTCCGACACCTCGTAAAAGGACGACAGCCGGTTCATCTGGTTGATCGCCTCTTGGCGGTCCTTCTCGGCCTTGATCGCCGCTGCGTACTCTTCGTTGCCTTCAACTCGCGCGGGCGTCGAAATGTCCGCAACCGTCTTGGGGTCCTGCCGGGTGTCGCGGGGCGGCATGGCGCTGCGTACGGAGGCGAGGCCCGTGGCTGATGCCGTCATCTGGGTCCCGGCGGCCTCTGCGAAGTCGGCGAGTTTGCGGGCGTGGATGACGAGATTGGCGCCCCACTTACGGAAGGCCTCGCCGGACTCGCCTTCCCAGTCGACCCTGCCGATGTGGCCCTCGAGCTCCCCAGCGGCGTCCTCGATGGCGGTCTGGGCGTTCAAGAGAGCAGTGGCCGCGGTCTCCAAGTCCTCCGGTTTCGCGGACTCGACCATGTCGATCATGGCGTTCAGGTCGTGGCTCTCGAAGTTCGTCTTGCCGAAGAGGCGAGGGAGCTTTCCACCGAAGGGGAGGACCATCCTCGTCACGCTGTTCGCCAAGTCGACGGCACTGACCTGCGCCGCGGCTTGCTCTCTCTCTGCCTGATGCGGGCCCTGGTTCTGCTGCTCGTCGCTCATCAGTACGCGCCCCCTGCCGCCTCGTTGTTGTCCTTCGGCGCGGCCTGGCCATCCTTCGAAGCCCCCTGCCGCTCCGCAGCCTCCGCCGCGGCCCTCTCCTCCCGCGCCGCTTCCAACTGCTGTTTCCGCTCCGCTTCCTCCTGCTGGCGGCGGATTTCGGCCCCGATCTCGTAGAACCGCCGCCGCTGCTCCTCTTCGACGTTGCTGAAGTTGCCGTCCGCGCCCATGACGGCGATCTGCATGGCCTCGATCTGAAGCCCCAGGTGCTTGGAGAGTGTGGTGAGGCGTTCGTGGACGCGCTCGTACTGGCTGTGGAGGCCCTTTGCCTCGGCGAAGCCCCCCGCACCGCTGAACGAGGCCTCCGAGAGAGCGTGCGCCGCGATCTTCTGAGGGCTGCCCGGCGAGCCCTCAAAGGTGGAAAGCACCGCATCCACACGCTTCTTGAAGGTTCCGAGCGCCTCCAGGCCGACCTTGAGGCCCTCCGCAGGCAGCATGCCTTCCCTCCCCGTTCCCCGTTTGTAAACTGACGTGCGCCGTGCAGGCGTGGCCTGATCGACACACTCGATGACCACTGTAGTCATTGTGTAAATCGAGCCCAACTGGGTCCGGTGTTAGATCAGTTACGAAGTTGTCGAAGCAGCGTCAATCAGCCACGCTCCGAACTACCGTGAAGCGCCCGAACATTGGGCACAGCGACCTCACTCGGCCTCCTCACGCCCCATGGCAGATTCCCTCCAAGGTGTGGGATGCCTCGCGCGCCGCAATCTTTGCGATGCCAACGCACTTCAGTCGTGGGATCCTCGCGAAACGCCCGCCGAGTCCCCACCTCGCTGGGTAACTCCCGCACTTGGGGCCAGCCCCCTGCGCCCAGGCCCACGCGGTGCGCACCGTAGACCGACTCAATGGGACTCTTCGACAAGCTGGCCGGAATCAAGCGCCCCGACGACAGTGCCGCAGCCACGCTCAGCCGAGGAGGTGCGGACAGCCCAGCTCCGCCAAGCACCCCAGCCGCCTACTCCGCCCCCACAACCCGTCGCGCCCGCCTCCGCGCATCCCGGATCGCCACAGCCGTGCCGCCCAGGCCCGCGACGAGGACCACCGCCCCCACAGCCACATACGTAGCAAGCCGAGCGTTGCGTTCCTCGGCCGTTTCGCCTACCTGGAACTTGGCCGCGGCCGGGGCTTCCGGTTTGCCCAGGCCTTGCTGAGGGTTGGGGGACTCCAGGGGCTGTTCGTCCTCCGTCAGGGCCCGGACAGGGTCCACCACTCCCCAGCCGACCAAGCGGTCGTGGCCCCTGATCGTGCGCTCCGCCGTCTGTTCGATCTGGGCGACGATCTGCTGGGCCGTCCACGTCGGGTGCTTCGCCTTGATCAAGGCCGCGACGCCGGCGACGTACGGCGCCGAGAAGCTCGTACCGTTGTCGGAGCAGTGGCCGCCCTTGGGGACCGTGGAGATCATGTCGACGCCGGGGGCCGCCACACCGACGAACTCGCCGGCCTGGGAGAAGGAGGCGCGTTCGTTGTTGCGGTCCGAGGACGCGACCGCGAGGACGCCCTTGTAGGACGCGGGGTAGGTCTCCTTGACGTTGCCGCCGAGGCCGTCGTTGCCCGCCGAGGCCACGACGACGATGTCCTGGTCCAGGGCCTCGTTGATCGCCAGTTCCAGGTCGAGCGTCGGCTTCACCGCGTTCGACGTGTCCTGGGAGATGTTGATGACGCCGGCCCCGGCCTGGATGGCGTGGCGGATCGCCTGCGTAAGGGTGGCGACGTCGCCGTGGCCCTCCGCGTCGTTCTGCTGGATCGGGATGATCGTCGCCTCGGGGGCCAGGCCCACGAAGCCGGTGCCGGCAGCGGGGCGGGCCGCGATGATGCCGGCGACCTTGGTGCCGTGGCCGACGGTGTCCGTGGTGCCGTTCTCCTTGCCCCGCTCGACCGGGTCGCCGTTGTCGTCCTTGAGGTTCTTCGGCAGGAAGTTGCGGCCGCTCTTCGCGTCGACCGCGTCGGTGAGCTGGGGATTCGTCGGGTCCACGCCGGTGTCGATCACCGCCACCCGTACGCCTTTGCCCTTGGACTGGCTCCACAGCTCGTCGAGGAGGACGCGCTGGAGGGACCAGGGACGGCCCGGGTACTTGCCGTTGGGGAACTGGCACTGGTCCGAGTACGGGAGGTCGGCCGCCGCCGCGGGGGGCGCGAGGACGACGGGGGCGGTCGTGAGCAGGGTCGCGGCCACCGCGGTCGTCATACGGAGGAAGGAGGGCACGTGTCGCATGTCCGCCCCCTCAGGACCCCTGCGGCTGGCGTGCCGCCGTCGTCGACAGGCGTGGGCCCGTGGGCAGGAACTCCGACCAGGCGGCGGGGATCGGCGCCGGGTCGACATCCTTGTAACCCAGCCGGGTCTGGGCCTGTTCGGCCTCCTGCTGGGCCTGTTCGCGGTCCTTGGCCGTCGTACCGATGCCGGCGTCGTCCGTGCCGCTGTCGGCGTTGGACTGCAGTACGTAGCGCAGGCCCGTGTCGGTGACGAGGAAGACGGGGCCGGCCTTGGTCTGCTCGCCCTGGAACTGGCGGTAGAGCTGGCCGGAACCAGGCGTGACGTACGCGCTGGAGGAGCCTGTGGGCAGCTTGGCCGGGAAGTCCGTGCCCGCCCAGGTGCTCAGGGTCGTGGCGCCCGAGCCGGCCTTTACGTCGCGCAGGACGTTGCAGACGGTGCTGCGGCTGCCTGCCGCTCCGGAGGCCTCGTTGACGGGCTGGGGGTCCTCGGCCGGCCAGGTGTACTCCGTGCCGAACGGCTCGCCCGGGACGATCGCGCCGGGGCCCATCTCCTTGGCCTGACCGGCCTGTCCGAGGGAGGCCAGGTCCTCGCTGAACAGGAGGAGCTGGGCGACGAAGGCCGAGACGGGGGCGACCCGGCCGGGCAGCACCACGTAGTACTGGTCCGTGTTGTTGTCGGGCGCCTTGAGCACCATGCCGACCCTGTTGGTCGTCTCGTCCAGCTGACCGGGGGCGTCGGCCGCGGCGCCCACCTGGTCGGTGATCTCGGGGAAGGAGATCCGGTCGCCCCGGTGCAGGGTCTCCAGCCACTCCTTGGACACCTTCTGCGGCTGCCGGCCGGAGCCGACGACGGCGCGCAGCAGCAGTTCGTCGCTCTTGCCGATGGGGTACGACCGTCCGCTCGCGTCCACTACATAGCGGTTCCCGTCCGGGCCTGTGACGTAGAGGAGTTGACCTCCCGCCAGCTTCTCTCCCTTGCCCTCGGTCGCCTTCATGTCGCGGGAGGCGAGGACCAGGGCCGCCTTCTGGATCTCGCCGCCCGCGCTGGGGCGTTCACAGACCGCCCAGCGTTTGTCGCTGCCCGCTTCGGACGCCGGGGGAAGGCGGTCGGGCGCGTACGGGATGCCGATGGTGACGCCGTGCGGGATCTTGCCTTTGTCGAGGACGGACTCCTCGACGGTCACCACGTCGCCCTGGCCCTCGTCGAGGAGCAGCTTGGCGGAGGCCATGTTGAGGACCGGGTGCAGTTGGATCTCCCCGTCGGTCTTCAGGACGACGTAGCGCGTGGTCGAGTCGCTGGCGACGATCACCTTGGCGTTGGGGTCGTTCCACCCCTTGGGCGCGGTGGGCTTGAACATGCCCCATGCCCCGAAGACGGCGATGACGATCACGCCCACGATGATGCCGGGAATGATCGCGCGCAGCGGTCGGGGCGCCCCCTCCTCCGAGCCGTCGGGCGACGGCTGCAGGAAGGCCGCGAGCATGCGGCGCTTCGCGAAGGTGTAGGCATTGAGCTGGTCGCGCCGAGATGCCATCTGTGCCTGTCTCTCCCCGTGTTCACATGGGCCGCGCTCGCCGGGGTGACCTGGTCCCCCGCCTCCGATGTCAGAGCGGCCCCCTACTATGCCTGGTATCCGCGGGGACTTGTGGAGCGGGTAGGGTACCCGGGCCTCAAGGGCCTTGTGCGGAGCTGAAATACCAGCGAGTTGTGAGGGAAAACGGGGGGATGGAGTGATGGCATCCGGAACGCGCGTCCGGTCTCGTGACCGATCGCGGACACGGGGCTCCTCGGCGCCCCGGCAGACACCGGTGCAGCGGCCGGCCTCGCCGGGCGCGCTTCACTTCAGGGTGCGTTCAGGTCAGGTCGGGGCATTCCGGTTGCAACGCTTCGTCCTGTTTGAGATCGCGGCCGCCATCCTCCTTGTCGGATGGGTGATCGATCCTGTGGCCCTGGTGCCTGCGGCCGTCGTCGCCGTCTGCCTGGTGCTGCTCTCCTTCGTCCGTCGCCGCGGCCGTTCCCTGCCCGAATGGCTGGCCACGGCACGGGCGTTGAAAGCACGGCGGCGCCGGGCAGCGAGTACGCCGATACCGGAGGGCACGGAGCCGGGGCTCGCGCCGGCCGTGGAGTGCGATCCGAGTCTGCGGACGTACACGTACGCCGGCCGTGACCGCCGGCCCGTCGGAATCATCGGGGACGGCACGTTCGTCACCGCGGTCCTGCAGGTCGAGGCCGACGCCACCGCGGTACGGGCCGAGCGGAACCGGCAGCCGCTGCCGGTCTCCCTGGTCCACGACGCCCTGGAGGTGGACGGGATCCGGCTGGAGTCGGCGCAGGTCGTGCTGCACACCCAGCCCGCGCCCGCGATTCATCTGCCCCAGCAGTCCGTGGCCGTCGCCAACTACGCGCCCCTGCAGGAGCAGACGGGTGCGCCGGCCGTGCGGATCACGTGGATAGCGTTGAAGCTCGACCCGGAACTGTGCCCGGAGGCCGTGGCCGCGCGCGGGGGCGGTCTCGTCGGGGCGCAGAAGTGCGTCGTACGTGCCGCCGATCACCTCGCGAGCCGGCTGACCGGTGCCGGGTTCCGGGCGAGGCTCCTCGACGAGGAGGAGCTGACCTCCGCCATCGCCACCTCTGCCTGCGCAAACCCGCTGGTGACGGCGGAGGCCGGTCGCGCGGAGACGCGGGAGCGGCGGACCGAGGAGACGGGCCGGAGCTGGCGCTGCGACAACCGCAGACACACCACGTACTGGATCCGCAGGTGGCCCACGCTGGGCGGCGAACGAGCGCCGTCGCTGCCGCAGCTCCTCGCACTCGTGACGGCCGTCCCCGCGCTCGCCACCACCTTCAGCCTCACGCTGACGCGTGGGGAGCGGCAGGAGGTGTCCATGAGCGGGCACCTGCGGGTGACCGGGCGCAGTGACGACGAACTCGTCGCCGCCCGGCGCGCGTTGCAGGGAGCGGCCCGGCACACGGGCACGGGGCTCGCCCGTCTCGACCGGGAGCAAGTACCCGGCATGCTCGCCACTCTGCCCCTCGGAGGTGCCCGGTGACGGCGACGACCCCACGTGTGGGACAGGCGGCCACCGGTCGCGTCCAGCCGCAGCCCTCCGTCCCCGAGCGGGCGCGCGAACTCCTGCGCAGCGGCCTTGGGTTGATCGGCCCGCGGCACGCTCGCCACTCCCTGTCCGTCGACCAGTTGGACGCCCTGGCCCTCCCCATCGGTGACGACGGTGTCGTCATCGGTGTGGACGCGGAGGGGCGCCCCGCGGTGTTGGGGCTCAATCGGCCGACTCCGTACGACGTCGTCCTCATCGGTGGGCTGTGGACCGTGCAGGTCATCGCGCTCAGGGCGGCGGCGACGGGCGCGCGGGTGGCCGTGGAGACGGGGCGGCCGCAGGCCTGGATACAGATGGTGCACGCCATGGGCGGCGGGCAGAACGGGCTGGCCGTGTACGACGTCGGGCGGGTGCCGCCGCAGGGCACCTCAGCTGGTACGCCCGTGCTGGTGGTCCGGGACTGCGGTATGCGGCCGCCGCGCGGCCGGGTCGTCTCCGGGCCCTGGCAGTCGGTGCTGACCTTGCTGCCGTACCTCAGCCCGGTGGCTCCGCGGCTCGTGCGGCAGGCGCACCTCGTCGGCGTGCAGAGGGTCTCGCCGGACGAGGCGGCGGAGCTGGGCCGCACGATGGCGCTGCCGCGAGCCGAGGTGGAGTCCTTGCCCGGTCTCTCCGACGGCCTCACCCTCTGGTGCAGCGATCGTGACCGGCAGTACGTGATGACGCAGCCGACGGACGCCGAGACCGGATTGTTGGGTACGCCACGAAGGATGGACTGAGGGTTTGGATTTGCGAACCTTTGAACGGACTCGGGGGGTTTGAACGCGGGTCACGGCCAGTTCGATGTTCGCCTTTTGCGCGGTTGTTCGCCAATTCGTTGATCGCGTATGTCACTTCTGGGGCGGAGTGTGACGTAGTGGGTAGGTGCTGAGGGTGGGCGGGCCTGCCGTGGGGGGTTGTTGTGGTGATTAGGCTGGGTGGGGTGCGGCAGGAGAACCCGTGGGCGGGTCGGCCGCGTCACAGGGGGAGAGCCGGGTGGATCAGACGGCCTCGGTCGACTAGAACGGTCGCCCCAGCACGGCATGACGGTGCTCGACCACACCAGGAGGAATTGTGAACAGCGATCGGGACGGGATCCGCGGGGGCTGGGCCACACCCGGCGATGACCAGTCCGACGCCGAGTCCGCCGTCGAGACGACGGGCGAGTTCACCATCGATTACGCGCCGCCTGCCTGGTATACGCAGAATGCGTCGGGTGGTTCGGACGAGGCATCTTCGTCTCCAGTTTCTCCAGCTCCTCCAGTTTCGTCGACCTATCCGGTTTCGGCCGCTTCTCCTGATTCCGGCGATCCCCTCGGGTTCCCCGCCTCCCCCGCCTCCCCCGTTTCTCCGGTGGCGGCGGGAGCGGGTACGGCTGAGGAGGCTGCGGCTGACGACAGTTCGGCAGCTGCGGAGAGGGCTTCTGCTGCCGAGGGTTCGTCGGCTGTTGGTGGTGGTCCGGGGGCTGTGCCCAAGTTGCCGGTGGGGGGCGGGTTCGAGCCGGGGTGGCGTACGTCCGATGCGTCGGCCGGGGCGCCTGCCGCTGACGCCGGTAGCCCTACCGCTCTGCCCAATCTGCCTGTAGGGGGCGGTTTTCAGGCTCCGTGGGCTGCGCCTGTGCATCCGGCTCCCGTTGCCGATGCTCAGGGCGAGGGCGAGGCGGAGGACGCCGAGAATGGCGATCTGGAGAGTGGCGCCACCATGCGGATTTCCGCTGTCGCTCTTAAGAGGGAGATTCAGGAGCGGGCTGCGGAGGCCGAGGGCTCGCAGACCGGCGGCGGTTCGGCGGCTGTCGAGGAATCGGCGGCTGTCGATGAGTCTGTCGTCGAGGAGCCTGTCGTCGAGGAGTCGGCCGGCGATGGCTCCGTCGACTCGGCTGAGGAGAGCACTGGGCTTGAGGACGGAGGCGACTCCCTCGGCTCCGATGAGGTCGAGGACGTCGCTGACGCCGATTCACCTGTTGGTGACGACTCGGATGCTGTTGAGGTGTCGGCGTTCGGCAGTGGGTCGAGCGACGGTGGCGTCGATGGCGTAGACGCAGAGGAAGAGGTTGAGGGCGCGTCCTCGGAGGATTTGGTCGAGGGTGCCGGCGAGGCGGAGGGCGGCGAAGGCGACGTTGGCGACGTCGCGGAAGAGTCCGCTGACGTTGGCGACCTCCCTCAGGTTGAGGTCGTTTCCGAGGGTTCCGGTGAGGATGCAGAGGCCGACGAGGTCAACGATGCTGTTCCGGCGGGGGACTTGGAGTCCCAGGACGCGGAACCCGAGGATGCCCTGCCAGGTGACGATGCCGAGCCGGAGGACGCTCAGCCGGGGCAGGGCGAGCCTGCGGACGCGGAACCTCACGATGGGGGACCCCAGGATGCAGAGCCTCAGGATGCGGCACCTCGGGACGCGGGGCGTCAGGACGCCGAACCTCAGGACGTAGTGCCGGGGCTTGGTTCGGGGGTCGGCGACGCGGTGCAGGACGCGCCTCCCGCGTGGGCTCCGCCGCCGTTGCCGCAGGGTGGGCTTCCGCCGTTGCCGCCCGCGTATCAGCCTGCATCGCCTGCTACGGCGCCACAGTGGCCCACGTCCGCGGAGAGCGACAGCCAGGGCGCCGACGGACAGGCGGGAGAACCGGCGCAGGGGCAGCAGCCGTTCCAGCCGCAGGCACCTCAGCCTGCGCCTCCGGCCTGGCCTGCTGCTCCGGGGACTCCTGCCGTGCCGGGTCAGCGTGCGGATGGGGGGTCGGGGCCCGCTCCGGCTGCCGACGCCGCGCCTTCGGCGCCTGCGGCAGGCGGTTCCGGGGCTGGTTCGCCTCCTGGGCATCCGGGGGGCCCTGGCTTCCCGCAGTTCGGTACGCCGCCTGGTATCGCACCGAGTCCACAGGGCGGCAACCCGGGCACGCCACCGGCGCCGCAGGGCAGCCCCGACTTCCCACAGGCCGGGAGCCCGGCTGCGCCTCCGGTCGCCCCAGGTGGTTACGGATTCCCGCAGCCGGGTGCCCCGACGACGGCTCCGCAGGACAGCCCCGCCCAGCCGCAGGCTCAGGGCGGCTACGGATTCCCGCGGCCGGGTAACGGCCCCGCTCCCCAGACGCCGAACCTTCCGGCGCAAGGCGCGCCCAACACGCCCGGGCAGGGCGCGGGTTACGGATTCCCGCAGCCTGGAGCGCCCGCGGACGCCGCCACCAACTCCGGCGTGCCCCAGGCACCCGGTCAACACGCCGGCTACGGATTCCCCCAGCCGGGGAGCCCTGCGCCGGAAACGCCCAACACCGGCCGGGCCGTCGGCGGCTTCCCGCAGCCGCCCGCGCCTGGACAGCAGGCGCAGGGTGCCGGACAGCCCCCGGCGTCGGCACCAGGGCAGCCCACTGCTCAGCCCCCCGCCGCCGCGCAAGCGCAACCGCAGCCGCCACAGGCGCCCAGCCCTCAGGCCGGTTACGGATTCCCGCAACCAGGGAACGCCGCTCCGGACACGCCCAACAAGCCCGGCCAGTCCACCGGCGGGCTTCCGCAGCCGGGCACGCCCGCAGGCGCCGCAGACTCGGCCCAGCCCAACTCGCCTGCACAGCAGGGAGGTTACGGCTTCCCGCAGCCGCCCGCGCCTGGACACCAGGCGCAGGGTGCCGGACAGCCCCCGGCGTCAGCACCAGGGCAGCCCACTGCTCAGCCCCCCGCCGCCGCGCAAGCGCAACCGCAGCCGCCACAGGCGCCCAGCCCTCAGGCCGGTTACGGATTCCCGCAGCCCGGCACGCCCGCAGCCAGCAACCCCGCTGCACCCAACTCGCCAGCGCCGCAAGGCGGTTACGGGTTCCCGCAGGCGCCCGCCCCCGGGCAGCAGGCGCAGGGGGCCGGTCAGCCCGGGCCCGGAGCTTCGGCGCCGACGCAGCAGGGCGCGCCACAGCCGCCCCACGCTCAGCCCCACCCCGGCCAGCCGTACCCACCGCAGGGCGGCCAGCCCCTCCCGCACCAGCCGAACCCCCGGGCCGGTGCCGACCAGCACCAGCCCGGCGTACCGCATCCGCACCCGCAGGCTCAGCAGCCGCCCATGCCCCAGCCGGGGCAGCAGGGTCATCCGGGCGGGCAGCCGCCCGTCGACCCCCGTGCCGGTGCCGCCTGGCCGCAGGCCGTTCAGCATGATCAGCGGCAGCCCACCAACCCGGGGGCGCCGCTCGGGTACACGGCGGCCGTCGAGCTGTCGTCGGACCGGCTGCTCAACAACAAGAAGCAGAAGGCGAAGAGCGGGCGCACGGCGGCCGCATCCTCACGCTTCAAGATCGGGGGCAAGAAGGAGGAGGCCGAGCGGCAGCGGAAGCTCGAGCTCATCCGGACGCCGGTGCTGTCCTGCTACCGCATCGCCGTCATCAGCCTCAAGGGCGGCGTCGGCAAGACGACCACGACCACCGCGCTGGGCTCCACGCTCGCCAGCGAACGGCAGGACAAGATCCTCGCGATCGACGCCAACCCGGACGCCGGTACGCTCGGCCGCCGCGTGCGCCGCGAGACCGGGGCCACCATCCGTGACCTCGTCCAGGCGATCCCGTACCTCAACTCGTACATGGACATCCGGCGGTTCACTTCGCAGGCGTCCTCGGGGCTCGAGATCATCGCCAACGACGTCGACCCGGCGGTCTCGACGACGTTCAACGACGAGGACTACCGACGCGCGATCGACGTGCTCGGCAAGCAGTACCCGATCATCCTGACCGACTCCGGTACGGGCCTTCTCTACAGCGCCATGCGCGGCGTACTCGACCTCGCCGACCAGCTCATCATCATCTCGACGCCCTCCGTGGACGGTGCGAGCAGCGCCAGTACGACGTTGGACTGGCTGTCCGCGCACGGGTACGCCGACCTGGTGTCGCGGTCCATCACCGTCATCTCCGGAGTGCGCGAGACCGGCAAGATGATCAAGGTGGACGACATCGTCAGCCACTTCGAGACCCGGTGCCGTGGCGTGATCGTCGTGCCGTTCGACGAGCATCTGGCGGCGGGTGCCGAGGTCGACCTCGACATGATGCGGCCGAAGGTGCGCGAGGCGTACTTCAACCTCTCGGCGCTGGTCGCCGAGGACATCGCGCGGCACCAGCAGTCGCAGGGCCTGTGGACGTCGGACGGCAACCCGCCGCCGGTCGCCGCGCCGCCCCTGCCGGGGCAGCACGTCCCCGGCCAGGTCCCGGCGCAGGGCCAGCAGCAGCCCCTGCCCCAGCCGGGCCAGGCATACCCCCAGCACCCGGGTCAGCCAGGCGGCCACCCGTACCCGCAACAGCCAGGCGCGCAGCCCCAGCCCGGCCCACACCCTGGTGCCCAGCCTCAGCCTGGAGCCCAGCCCGGCGGTCACCCACAGCCGCCCGCGCAGCCAGGCCACCCGGGCGCACCCGCACCCCAGGGTTGGCAGCCCCACCCGGGCGGACCCACACCGCCCCAGCCCGGCGGTTACGGATTCCCGCAGCCCGGCCAGGCTGCCCTACCCCAGCCAGGACAACCGCAGCCGCCTCAGCAGCCACAGCCCGGCGGCCCGGCACCCACACTGGCACCCGCACCCGCACCGGCACCGGCACCGGCACCGGCACAACCTCAGCCCGGCCACCCCGGACATCCCGCGCACCCCCAACCGGGCGCCCCGTTCCAACCGCCCGCCCCGGGCCAGCAGTTCCAGCCGGGTCAGCCCTTCCAGCCGAACCAGCCACCGCAGGCAGACCAAGGCCAGAACCAGGGCCAAGGGCAGAACCAGGGCCACGGTCAGGGCCAAGACCAAGGCCAGAACCAGAACCAGAACCAAATCCCGCCACCCCAACCACAACCCCCGCAGTAACCCAACCGGCCGAATCCCACCCACCGGTTCCACGCGAAGGGCCCGCCCCGTTCCCAACGGCGGCGGGCCCTTCGCGTACGCCCGCACAGACCCCCGTACGAGACCGGACACGCACCCCACCCACCACCCCAGAAACACCCTCACACCAGCCCCGATCCCCAGGCCCAGGCCCACCCCACGCCCACCGCCAGGCCCCTACCAGGCCCCCTTCACCGGTCTGAACCAATGGTCGCCAAATACACGTCAACTCGTTATTTCCGCAGGCCACATGGGGTGTATCCGCCGTTGACGCGTGGCTGGCGTCGCTGATAAACACGCACACCAACTCCCGGTGATGACGCGAGGTCAGCGAGGTCTGCGAGCCATGGACACATACGACCAGTACGACAGAACCAAGCGCACCCCCCACCACACCCGCCGCTTTCTCCGCCCTCACCACCTCCTCGCAGCCGCAGCCACCGCCGTCCTCACTCTCATCCTCACAGCCGGCCTCACCACCCCCCTGAGCCCGGCACCCCAGCGCGCCCAGGCGGCGGCCGGCGACGACGGCAAAGACGTACTCACCGTCGCCGTGGCGCAGAGCGTCGACTCGCTGAGCCCGTTCCTGGCGACGCGGCTGGTCAGTACGAGCATTCACCGGCTCATGTACGAGTACCTGACCAACTACGATCCGAAGGACGACCACGCGGTCCCGGGCCTGGCCACCAAGTGGGAGCCGTCCGCCGACAAGCTCACCTGGACGTACACGATCCGGGACAACTCCAAGTGGTCGGACGGCAAGCAGGCAACCGCCGAGGACGCGGCGTGGACGTTCAACAAGATGATGACCGACGACGGCGCGGCCACCGCGAACGGCAGCTTCGTCGCGAACTTCCGCAAGGTCACCGCCCCGAGCCCCACCAAGCTCGTCATCGAACTGAAGAAGCCGCAGGCCACGATGGCCGCGCTGGACGTGCCGATCGTGCCGAAGCATGTGTGGGAGAACGTCGGCGACTTCTCGAAGTACAACAACGACAAGACGTACCCCATCGTCGGCAACGGACCGTTCGTCGTCACCGACTACGCCGCCGACAGCTTCGTACGGCTGAAGGCCAACACGTCCTTCTGGCGGGGGGCTCCGAAGTTCGACGAGCTGGTCTTCCGTTACTACAAGGACCAGGACGCCGCCGTCGCCGCCCTGCGCAAGGGCGAGGTCTCCTTCGTCGCGGGCGCCCCCGCCCTGACTCCGGCGCAGGCCGCGTCCCTCGAGAGCGAGGAGAACATCAAGGTCAACGACGCGCCCGGCCGCCGTTTCTACGCACTCGCGACCAACCCGGGCGCGCGGGCCAAGAACGGTGAGAAGTTCGGCGACGGCCATGCGTCGCTGCTCGATCAGAAGGTCCGTCAGGCCCTGTTCATGGCCGTGGACCGCAAGACCATCATCGACAAGGTCTTCCAGGGCCACGCGGTCGAGGGCGAGGGCTATATCCCGCCGCGCTTCTCGACGTACCACTGGAAGCCGACGGACGGTCAGAGACTGTCGTACGCCCCGGACAAGGCGAATCAGCTCCTCGACCAGGCGGGCTACAAGAAGAACGGCGACGGCAAGCGCGTGGGCAAGGACGGCAAGCCGATCAACTACCGCGTCCTGTGTCATGCGACGGACCCTCAGGACAAGGCGGTCGGCAAGTATCTCCAGGAGTGGTGGGGCGAACTCGGCATCGGCGTCACCCTCAACTGCCTGGACAACGTGACCGATCCATGGCTCGCCGGCGAGTACGACCTCGCCTTCGACGGCTGGTCGGTCAACCCCGACCCCGACTTCGTCCTGTCCATCCACACCTGCGCCGCGCTCCCGGCGACCCCCAAGGACACCGGCGCGACGGACAACTTCATCTGCGACAAGCGGTACGACGAGCTGTACGGGAAGCAGCTCACCGAGTACGACGCCGCCAAGCGGGCCGACCTCGTCAAGCAGTTGCAGTCGCGGCTGTACGAGACCGGATACATGAACGTCATGGCGTACCCGAACGCGGTCGAGGCCTATCGCACCGACCAGATCGAGTCGATCACGACGATGCCTCAGGACGCTGGGAACATCTACGGCCAGGACGGCTACTGGGGCTGGTGGTCGGCGACTCCGGCCGTCGTCGGCGAGGCCTCCGAGGAGTCGAGCTCCGCGGGCGTCATCATCGGCATCGTCGCGGGTGTCGTGTTCCTGGCGGGCGTCGGTTCGTTTTTCGGCATGCGTCGCCGCGCGAGTGCCGAAGACCGCGAATAGCCACCGCCGAAAGCCCTGATCAGCCCACGCCCCCCCACCGATGGCTCCCGTCGAGTGGCCCCCACCGACGAGCCGAGTGAGAGTTCATGACCGTATGACCGCTGAAGCGACACCCTCGCTGGTCGAGAAGGCCGAGAAGACCGACGGCCCCGTCGGGACCGGGCCGTCGGTCCGCGGGCCGCGGGCGCGCACGAGAACCGCGTATCTGCGGTATGTGGCGGGCAAGGTGGGCGGCGCGGCCGTCTCGCTGCTCGCCGTCCTCGTCACCAGTTTCTTCCTCTTCCGGCTGATCCCCGGCGACCCGGTGAAGTACATGACGGGCGGGCGCCAGGTCTCGGCCGAGCAACTCGCCACCTACCGACGGGAGTTCGGACTGGATCTGCCGCTCTGGCAGCAGTTCACGGAGTACTGCGGCAAGGCGCTGACCGGCGATCTCGGAACGTCGTACCAGTTCAACGCACCCGTCATCGACAAGATCACCGAGGCGCTGCCGAACACACTGCTGCTCACCGGCACGGCGTTCGTCTTGTACACGGCGCTCGGCGTCTTCCTCGGTACGCGTGCCGCCTGGCGTCACGGCGGCGTCGGCGACCGGCTCAACACCGGTCTGGCGCTGACCCTTTACTCGATTCCGTCATTCTGGTTGGGGCTGCTGCTCATTATCGTCTTCGCGGTGGGCATCGGCCCGATTCCCGGTCTCTTCCCGACCGGCGGCATGGAGTCGGGCGGCGAGGAGGGATTCGCGTACGTCCTCGATGTCGCCCATCACCTGATCCTGCCCGTGATCACGCTGGTCGCGGTGGAGTACGGGCAGACCCTGCTCGTCACGCGGTCCGCGCTGCTGGACGAGATGGGCAGCGACTATCTGACCACCGCGCGGGCCAAGGGACTTCGGGACGATCTCGTACGCCGTCGCCATGCCGTGCCGAACGCGCTGCTGCCGACCGTGACGCTGATCTTCGTCAATCTCGGGCGGACCGTCGCGGGTGTGATCCTCGTCGAGACCGTCTTCTCCTGGCCGGGCCTCGGCGGGCTCTTCTACCAGGCGCTGAGCGTGCCCGATCTGCCGCTGGTCCAGGGGCTGTTCTTCGTCTTCGCGGCGGCGGTGATCGTGATGAACACGCTGGCCGATCTGATCTATCCGCTGCTCGACCCTCGGGTGGGCCGATGAGGACCGAAGCAACTATCACCGAAGCAACTACCCATGTCACCCAAGCGAGTCCACGCACACTCGCCCGGCAGCGGCGCCGTCACTCCGCGGCCCGCTTCTGGAAGCAGTACCGCTCGCATCGCGCCGGTCTCTTCGGCCTCGCCGCCCTGCTGCTCTTCGCGCTGGTCGCGCTGACAGCGCCGCTGACCGTCGGCTCCGATGTGCAGAGCGTGACGGATGCGCCGGGCGGGCCGCTGGAGAGTCCGAGTGCCGAATTCCCGCTGGGCACGGACCAGTTCGGGCGCAGTCTGCTCGGTCTGGTGGTCTGGGGCTCGCGGGTCTCGCTGCTCGTGGGGCTGCTCGCGGCGGTGTTGTCCGTGGCGATCGGGGCACTGATCGGGATCACCGCCGGGCACTTCCGGGGCTGGTACGCGACCGTGATGATGCGGATCACGGACTGGTTCCTGGTCATGCCGACACTGGTGCTCGCGATCGCGCTCGCCACCGTGATGTCCCGCTCGCTCGGCACGATCATCCTGGCGATCGGCGTCACGACCTGGCCGACCACGGCCCGGCTGGTGCGCGCCCAGACCCTCGCCGTGGAGTCGCGGCCGTACATCGAACGCGCCAGGGCGCTCGGCGGCGGACACGGGCACATCATGTCCCGCCATGTCCTGCCGAACGTCATGCCGCTGGTGCTGGCCCAGACGACACTGATCATCTCCTCCGCGATCCTCGCCGAGGCGACGCTGGCGTTCCTCGGGCTCGGTGATCCCACGGTGGTCTCCTGGGGCGGGCTGCTGCAGGACGCGCGGGAGGCGGGCGCGGTCAGTTCGGGGAAATGGTGGTATCTGGTGCCGCCGGGTATCGCGATCGCTTTGGTCGCCCTCGCGTTCACGCTGTGCGGGCGCGCGGTCGAGTCCGTTCTCAACCCCAGGCTGGGGGTGGCCCGTTGAGGCTCCTGGAGGTACGCGACCTCGAAGTGACGTACGCGGGTGGGGCCGCCGCCGTGCGCGGGGTGAACCTCACCGTGGACGCGGGCCAGAAGCTGGGCCTGGCGGGTGAGTCGGGCTGCGGCAAGTCGACGCTGGCGCTCGCGCTGCTCAGGCTGCTGCCGTCGGGGACTCGGGTGTCCGGGGAGATTCTCCTGGACGGCGAGGATGTGCTGGGCATGAGGTGGGGGCGGGTACGGGCGGTTCGGTGGGCCGGCGCCTCGATCGTGTTCCAGGGCGCGATGCACTCCCTCAACGCGGTACACCGCGTCGGCGACCAGATCGCCGAGCCCATCCTGCTGCACAGGAAGGCGACGCCCGAGGGCGCCCGTAAGAAGACCGGCGAACTCCTGGAGCACGTGGGCCTTCCGGCGGCGCGCGCGTCCGCGTACCCGCACGAGCTGTCGGGCGGGCAACGGCAGCGCGTCATGATCGCCATGGCTCTGGCCTGCGACCCCCGCCTGATCATTGCCGACGAGCCGACCACGGCCCTCGACGTAATGATCCAGGCGCAGATCCTCCGCCTGATCGAGCAGCTCGTCGCCGAACAGGACCTGGGCCTCATCATGATCAGCCACGACCTCGCGGTCCTGTCCGACACCTGCGACCGGCTCGCGGTGATGTACGCGGGCCGGGTGGTCGAGGAGGGCCCGGCGCGGTCGGTCCACGAGAACGCCCACCATCCGTACGCCCGGGCTCTGTCAGCGGCATTCCCCCGCATCGGCGACCCTGCCTCACGTTTCGCGCCACGCGGGTTGCCGGGCGACCCCCCGGATCCGGCCGCCCTGCCCGGCGGCTGCACGTTCCATCCGCGCTGCTCGGCGGCCCTGGACGCGTGTGCCACGGAGGACCAGCCGCTGCGCGACGCAGGCCCGGCACGCAGGGCGGCGTGCGTCCACGTGGGGTTGCCGGGACCGGCTGGGACCGCCGCGGATTCCGACGCGGCGTTGGCCACGACTGAGGCCGAGGCCGACAGCGCATCAGCCGCAGGCGAAGCCGTCGGAGACGTCGTCGGAGATGCCGTCGGAGAAGCGAGGAGCAGTACGCCATGACGAGCACCGCTCCTCCCCCGCCCTCCGGGGCGGCGCCCCTCCTGAGCGCCGAAGGTCTGCATGTCACCTTCCCCGGTCGCCACGACGCGGCCCAGGCCCGTGCTGTCGACGGGGTCGACCTCGATATCCGGCCCGGGGAGATCGTCGCGCTGGTCGGGGAATCGGGCTGTGGCAAGACGACGCTGGCGCGCTCGTTGCTGGGGCTCGTCCGGCCGACCGCGGGTCGCGTGACCTTCGGGGGCGAGCCCCTCGGCTACTCCTCGCGGGCCCTCAAGGCGTACCGCAGACGCGTTCAGCTGGTGCTTCAGGATCCGAGCGGCTCGCTCAATCCGCGGCACACGGTGTACGACGCGGTGGCGGAAGGGCTGCGTATCCACGGATACGCGGGTGACGAGCGGGCGGCGGTCGCCGAGGCCCTCTCCCGGGCCGGGCTGCGTCCCCCGGAGCGCTTCTTCCTCCGTTACCCGCACGAACTGTCCGGCGGACAGCGGCAGCGCGTCGTCATCGCGGGCGCACTCGTCCTGGAGCCCGAACTCATCGTCGCCGATGAGCCGGTGGCCTCCCTCGACGCCTCCGTACGCGGCGAGATCCTGGCCCTCCTGCTGCGCCTGCGCACCGAACTCGGCCTGTCCGCCCTCGTGGTGACGCACGACCTCGGCCTCGCATGGAACATCGCCGACCGGGTCGCGGTGATGTACCTGGGCCGGATCGTGGAGACAGGAGCGGTGGAGCAGGTCCTGACGGCACCCCAACACCCGTACACCCGAGCTCTGTTGTCAGTCCTGCCGGAGGCACCCGGCGATCCGGTGGTCCTCACCGGCGAACCCCCGGACCCCTCCCGCATCCCCTCCGGCTGCCGTTTCCACGCCCGCTGCCAGATCCTCGCGAGCGGCGAGGCCGAACGCGCTGCGGTGGCGGACGCCTGCCGCGGACAGGAGCTGCCGGTACTGGCCGGGGACGGCCGGACCCAAGTGGCCTGCCACTGGGCAGATGCCGTCGGGGCGGCGACCGTGGAGAAGGTGCGGCAGTAGCAGTCGGCTTTGCCGATACGCAAATGGGGGCGCCCGGCGCTGTGATGGCACCGGGCTCCCCCAGCCGCGTACAACCGCCGCCTACTCCCCCTCGTACGCCTCCACCAGCTCCCGGCAGCGCTTCACGTCCTGCGCCATCGTCTCCATCAGGCCCTCGATGGAGTCGAACTTGGCCTGTCCGCGGACGAAGGCCAGGAAGTCGACCGCGACATGCAGGCCGTACAGGTCGAGGCCGACGCGATCGATGGCGTACGCCTCGACGGTCCGCTCCGTCCCCTCGAACTGCGGGTTCGTGCCGACGGAGATCGCGGCGGGCATGGCCTCGCCCTGGGCGTGCAGCCAGCCGGCGTAGACACCGTCGGCGGGAATCGCGGTGTGCGGCAGCGTCTCGACGTTGGCGGTCGGAAAGCCCAGCTCACGGCCACGCTGAGCGCCGCGTACGACGACGCCCTCGACGCGGTGCGGGCGGCCGAGGATCTCGCGCGCGCCCTCGACGTCGCCCTCGGCGACGAGCCTCCGGGTGAGCGTGGAGGAGAAGGGTTCGCCGCCGCCGGCCGCGCCGGTCACGTACAGGTCGACGACCTCGACTTCAAAGTCGTACGTCTTGCCCTGCTCGACCAGGAACGCCACGTTCCCGGCGGCCTTGTGGCCGAAGCGGAAGTTCGGGCCCTCGACGACGGCCTTGGCGTGCAGCTTGTCGACGAGGACCTTGACGACGAAGTCGGCGGGCGAGAGCTTCGAGAACTCGGTCGTGAACGGCAGGATGAGCACGGCGTCGACACCCAGCTCAGCCATCAGTTCGGCGCGGCGGTGGTGCGGGGCGAGCAGGGGCGGATGGCTGCCGGGGCGCACGACCTCGCTCGGGTGCGGGTCGAACGTGACGACGACGGACGGAACGCCCAGCTCACGCGCCCGCTCCACGGCATGCCGGATGATCAGCTGGTGCCCGCGGTGGACGCCGTCGTACGAGCCGATGGTGACGACGCTGCGCCCCCAGTCCTGGGGGATGTCCTCCAAGCCACGCCAGCGCTGCACTGTGACCGCTCCTCGTAGAACCCGTGTCCGTATTGGCTGCGTACCGATCGCCTCATACGCAGGTCTCTCATACGCAGGTCCAAGGGTGCCATGCCGCACACCCTCGCCCCGCATCGGCATGGGCCCTGTGACGGGCCGCACCCGGTCGGTCGGTCCCGGTCAGCCGAAGACGGCCAGGCTCTTCGCCTTGCCCTTCTGCTCCTCCACCAGCGCGAGGAATCGCCCCTCGGGATCGAAAACCCCGACGGCACCGCCCCCCGCGTACGCCTCGGGCATCTCGAGGCGGACCCCGTTCGTCAGCAGTCGCGCCCTCTTCGCGTCCACGTCCCACCGCGGGAACGCGGCCGCGGCCGCCTCAGCCAGAGGCATCACCGTCAGCTCCTCCTGGAGCTGGTCGAGCGTGCGCGCGGAGTCCAGCTTGTAGGGGCCGACACGGGTGCGGCGCAGCGCCGTCAGATGGCCGCCGACACCCAGGCCCGCGCCGAGGTCGCGGGCCAGCGCACGGATGTACGTCCCCGAAGAACAGACCACCGAGACGACCAGGTCCAGAACGGGCGTACCGTCGTCGGCGACGCCGCCCCGGACGTCGTACACGGAGAAGGAGGAGACCGTGACCGGCCGGGCCGGGATCTCGAAGTCCTCGCCCTCGCGGGCCCGCTTGTACGAGCGCACGCCGTCGATCTTGATGGCGCTGACCTTGGACGGCACCTGCATGATGTCGCCGGTGAGCTTGGCGATCCCGGCGTCGATGGCGTCCCGGGTGATCCCCGAGGCGTCGGCGGAGGCCGTGATGTCCCCTTCGGCGTCATCGGTGACGGATGTCTGCCCGAGCCGGATCGTCCCCAGGTACTCCTTCTCGGTGAGCGCGAGATGACCGAGGAGCTTGGTCGCCTTCTCGACGCCGAGGACGAGCACGCCCGTCGCCATCGGGTCGAGGGTGCCCGCGTGTCCGACGCGGCGGGTCTTCGCGATCCCGCGCATCTTGGCGACCACGTCGTGCGAAGTGAAGCCCGACGGCTTGTCGACGATGACCAGGCCGTCGGGCGTGCGGTTCTTCTGGGTCATGCCGGGGCGTCGCCGTCCGTCTCTGGCGTCTCGTCCTCTTCGCCCGGCTTCTTGTACGGGTCCGCGTCACCCGCGAAGCTGGCGCCCGCCGAGACCTCGCGTACCTTCGCGTCCGAGGCCCGTGCCTTGTCGAGCAGGTCCTCGATGGTCTTGGCGGTGTCCGGCAGGGCGTCCGCCACGAAGCTGAGGGTCGGGGTGAACTTCACACCCGCCGCCGCGCCGACCGCCGAGCGGAGCACGCCCTTGGCGCTCTCCAGGCCGGCTGCCGCGGCTGCCCGGTCCTCGTCGTCCCCGTACACCGTGTAGAAGACGGTCGCCTCCCGCAGATCCCCGGTGACCCGGGTGTCCGTGATGGTGACTTGCGAACCGAGCCGCGGGTCCTTGATCCCGCGCTGCAGCTTCTGGGCCACCACCTCTCGGATGAGGTCCGCCAGCCTCTTCGCCCGCGCGTTGTCGGCCACTGGTCCGTCTCCCTCTTTCTTGCCTGTTCCGCGTTGTCCGCGTGTTCCGCGTGCACAGTCCATCGTCGTGCACGGTCAGTCGTCGTCGCCGTGCAGCCGCCGTCGTACGGACAGCAGCTCCACCTCCGGCCGGCCGGCGACCATGCGCTCGCACCGGTCCAGTACGTCCGTCAGATGCCCCGCGTCCCCCGAGACCACCGCCAGCCCGATCTCGGCCCGTCGGTACAGGTCCTGACCGCCCACTTCCGCCGCGCTCACCGCGAACTTGCGCTGGAGGTCCGCCACGATCGGGCGGACGACGGAACGCTTCTCCTTCAGCGACCGTACGTCGCCGAGGAGCAGATCGAAGGACAGAGTCCCCACGTACATGTGTGTCCGGATGTCCCGCCGGTACGGGGTAGATGACCCGCCAAGCTCTTGGCAGGGACGTCAAGAACGGTACAACGGAGGGCCGGTGCGGCTCGACGGGGTTTTCGCCCCCGCCGCCCCTACCCGTCCCATCCCGCGAGGCTTCGCCCCGGACCCCGTTTCGGGGGCCGGCCCCCGAACCCCCGCTCCTCAATCGCCGGAGGGGCTGATTTTGAGCGGCCGAACGTTGTCAGCGCAGGCCCGCATCAACCAGCCCGTCCGGCGCTTGAGGACCAGGCCGTTCAGGCCGATGGGGGTCTGGGGCGCAGCCCCAGCGGGGTCCAGGGACCGGCCCCGGGATGGGACGGGTAGGGGCGGCGGGGGCGAAAATCCACCCGCTCCCCCAGGAACGGAAAGGTTGGCCGGCGGGAACCCCGCCGGCCAACCTCAGGCACCCGTGTTACCCGCGGGGCTTCTCACGCATCTCGTACGTCGCGATGACGTCGTCGACCTTGATGTCGTTGAAGTTGCCGAGGTTGATACCGCCCTCGAACCCTTCGCGGATCTCGGTGACGTCGTCCTTGAAGCGACGCAGACCGGAGATGGTGAGGTTCTCCGCGATGACCTTGCCATCGCGCAGCAACCGCGCCTTGGTGTTGCGCTTGACCTCGCCGGAGCGGACCAGCACACCGGCGATGTTGCCCAGCTTGGACGAGCGGAAGACCTCGCGGATCTCCGCCGTACCGAGCTCGACCTCTTCGTACTCCGGCTTGAGCATGCCCTTGAGGGCCGCCTCGATCTCCTCGATGGCCTGGTAGATCACCGAGTAGTAACGGACGTCGACGCCCTCGCGCTCCGCCATCTGCGAGGCACGGCCGGCCGCGCGGACGTTGAAGCCGATGACGATGGCGTCAGAGCCGGTCGCCAGGTCGATGTCCGACTCGGTGACCGCACCCACACCACGGTGCAGGATGCGGATGTCGACCTCTTCGCCGACGTCGAGCTGGAGCAGCGAGGACTCGAGAGCCTCCACCGAACCGGACGCGTCGCCCTTGATGATGAGGTTGAGTTCCTGCACCAGACCGGCCTTGAGGGCCTCGTCCAGGTTCTCCAGGGAGAACCGGACACCCCGGCGGGCGAAGTTGGCGTTCCGCTCACGAGCGGCACGCTTCTCTGCGATCTGACGGGCCGTACGGTCCTCGTCGACGACGAGGAAGTTGTCGCCGGCGCCGGGGACGTTGGTGAGACCGAGGACGAGGACCGGGGTCGAGGGACCCGCCTCTTCCACGTTCTCGCCCTTGTCGTCGAGCATCGCGCGGACACGGCCGTACGCGTCGCCGACCACCATGGTGTCGCCGACCCGCAGGGTGCCTCGCTGGACCAGGACGGTCGCGACGGCGCCGCGGCCACGGTCCAGGTGTGACTCGATCGCGATGCCCTGCGCGTCCTGCTCCGGATTGGCCCGCAGGTCGAGCGAGGCGTCCGCGGTGAGGACCACGGCCTCCAGCAGGCTCTCGATGTTGAGGCCCTGCTTGGCGGAGATGTCGACGAACATCGTGTCGCCGCCGTACTCCTCGGCCACCAGACCGAACTCGGTGAGCTGACCGCGCACCTTGGTCGGGTCGGCACCCTCGACGTCGATCTTGTTGACCGCGACCACGATCGGCACACCGGCCGCCTTGGCGTGGTTCAACGCCTCGATCGTCTGGGGCATCACACCGTCGTTGGCCGCCACCACGAGGATCGCGATGTCGGTCGACTTGGCACCTCGTGCACGCATGGCGGTGAACGCCTCGTGACCCGGGGTGTCGATGAAGGTGATCCGTCGCTGTTCCTCGTTGACCTGGGTGGCGACCTGGTACGCACCGATGTGCTGCGTGATACCGCCGGCCTCGCCCGCGACGACGTTCGTCTTGCGGATGGTGTCCAGCAGTCGGGTCTTACCGTGGTCGACGTGACCCATGACGGTCACGACCGGCGGACGCGGCGCGAGGAACTCCTCGCCGCCCTCGTCCTCGCCGAACTCGATGTCGAAGGACTCGAGCAGCTCGCGGTCCTCCTCCTCGGGGCTGACGATCTCGAGGACGTAGTTCATCTCGTCCGCGAGGAGCTTCAGCGTCTCGTCGGAGACGGACTGCGTGGCAGTGACCATCTCGCCGAGGTTCATCATCACAGCGACGAGCGACGCCGGGTTGGCGTTGATCTTCTCCGCGAAGTCGGTGAGGGACGCACCGCGCGACAGGCGGACGGACTGTCCGTTGCCGCGAGGCAGCATCACGCCGCCGACCGACGGGGCCTGCATGGCCTCGTACTCCTGGCGCCTCTGCCGCTTCGACTTGCGACCACGACGCGCCGGACCGCCGGGACGACCGAAGGCGCCCTGCGTGCCACCACGGCCACCGGGACCACCCGGACGACCGCCGAAACCGGGACGGCCACCGCCGCCACCAGGACCACCGGGACGACCGGCGAAACCGCCGCCACCGCCACCGGGACCACCGGGACGACCGGCGAAACCGCCACCGCCGCCACCACCGGGACGACCGGCGAAGCCGCCGCCACCGGGACGACCGCCGCCACCGCCACCGGGACGACCGCCGCCACCAGGACCGCGGCCACCTGGGCCACCGCCGCCGGGACGCGGGCTACCGGCAGCCGGACGCTGCGGCATCATGCCGGGGTTCGGACGGTTGCCGCCGGGGCCGCCGCCGGGACGCGGAGCGCCACCGGGACCACCCTGCGGACGAGGCATGCCGCCCGGAGTCGGACGGTTGCCGCCGGGGCCGCCACCGGGACGCGGAGCGCCACCGGGACCACCCTGCGGACGGGGACCACGGTCCTGGCCCGCACCCTGCGGACGCGGGCCGCCGCCGGGGGCACCAGCACCACCGGGGCGCGGGGCACCGCCCGGACGGGGCGCCTGCGGGCGCGCCATACCGGTGGAACCACCAGAGGTGAACGGGTTGTTGCCCGGACGTGGGCCGGCCGGACGGCCGCCCGGACGCGAGCCCTGACCACCCGGACGCGGCGCGCCCTGACGGTCACCGCGGTCGCCACGACCCTGGCCGCCGCCCTGAGCGGGACCCGGACGGGCACCCGGCCTCGGGGCACCGGGACGGGCGCCACCCGGACGCGGACCCGAGGGAGCCGCGGGACCCGACGATGCCGCAGGACCCGAAGGCGCCGCAGGACCCGAAGGCGCCGCAGGAGCCGACGGAGGCGCCGTGAACTCGGGCGCCGCCGGAGCCGGAGATGCCGGAGCGGGCTTCGCCGCGGGCGGCTTGGGACCCGGAGTCGGACGCGGCCCCGGAGTCACAGGCCCACCGGCCGGAGCCGCGGGCTTCTCCGCGGCAGCAGGCTTCGGGGCCGGCGGGCGCGGGGCAGCCGGACGGGCGGCCTGCGCCGGAGAGGGGGTGGCCGGCCTGGCAGGCGCGGCCTTGCGCGGGGCGGGCTTGCCGCCGCCGTTGCCCTGCTGGAGGGCGTCAGTCAGTTTGCGTACAACGGGCGCCTCGATGGTCGAGGACGCAGATCGGACAAATTCACCGAGTTCCTGGAGCTTGGCCATGACGACCTTGCTCTCAACCCCGAACTCCTTGGCGAGTTCGTATACCCGGACCTTAGCCACTTCGCTCCTTTTAGGTCCGGGTTGCGTCCGGACCGTCGCTACTTCATGGGCGTACTCATCGCGTACTCATCGAGTGCTCATCGCAATCTCGACCTGCTTTCGACTCGCGAGGTACCAGGGCCGCAACGGGGTTCCGTGCGACACGTCTTACGGTGTTGCCTTCTCGGCAACGGTCTTCTCGACAGCTTGGCGCAATGCCTCCGTGTCGAGCGGTCCCTGGGCACGCAGCGCCCGGGGGAACGCCCGGCGGCGGACCGCCAGATCAAGACAGACCAGGGCGGGGTGAACATAGGCACCCCGGCCGGGCAGCGTACCGCGATGATCGGGGACACACTCGCCCTCGACCGCCACGATGCGCAGCAGATCGTCCTTGGCCGCTCGCTCCCGGCACCCCACACACGTGCGCTCAGGGCATGCTCGGGCTGGCGTCCGGCCAGACACAATCAAGTCTACCTCCCCGCACCGACCTCACCCCTTTGGGGCATGAATCGAACGGTTGCCGCGTATAAAACTGTCGTGATCTCAGCGACCAGACGGCGCGATCTATTCCCCGCCCTGGTCGTCGGCCTGCTGACTGGCCTGCTGACCGGTCCGCTCACCGGTCCGCTCACCGGTCTGTTCCGTGTCCGGACGGATGTCGATCCGCCAGCCGGTGAGCCGGGCGGCGAGCCGGGCATTCTGCCCTTCTTTGCCGATCGCCAGGGAGAGTTGGTAGTCCGGCACGGTCACGCGCGCGGAGCGGGCCGCGAGGTCCACGACCTCGACCTTGGAGACCCGGGCCGGGGAGAGCGCGTTGGCTACCATCTCGGCGGGGTCGTCGGACCAGTCGACGATGTCGATCTTCTCACCGTTCAGCTCGCCCATGACATTGCGCACACGGCCGCCCATGGGCCCGATGCAGGCACCCTTGGCGTTCAGACCCGAACGGGTGGACCGGACGGCGATCTTCGTACGGTGCCCCGCCTCCCGGGCGATGGCGGCGATCTCGACGGATCCGTCGGCGATCTCCGGCACTTCGAGAGCGAAGAGCTTCTTCACCAGATTGGGATGCGTCCGGGACAGCGTCACGGAGGGCCCACGCACACCCTTCGCCACCCGGACCACGTATGACCTCAGCCGCATCCCATGCTGGTACGTCTCGCCGGGAACCTGCTCCTGCACCGGCAGGATGGCCTCCAGCTTGCCGATGTCCACGAGTACGTTCTTGGGATCCCGCCCTTGCTGCACCACACCGGTGACGATGTCGCCCTCGCGGCCCGCGTACTCGCCGAGCGTCGCGTCGTCCTCGGCGTCGCGCAGACGCTGCAGGATGACCTGCTTGGCGGTGGTGGCGGCGATACGGCCGAAGCCGGTCGGGGTGTCGTCGAACTCGCGGGGCTCCTGGCCCTCTTCGAGGTCCTCGGGGTCCTCCTTCGCCCACACGGTCACGTGGCCGCTCTCGCGGTTGAGCTCCACGCGCGCGTGGCGACGGCTTCCCTCGGTGCGGTGATAGGCGATGAGGAGGGCCGATTCGATCGCTTCTACCAGCAGGTCGAAGGAGATCTCCTTCTCCCGTACCAAGCCCCGCAGGGCACTCATGTCGATGTCCACGGCTACGCCTCCTCCTCTTCCTTCATGTCCTTCTTGTCCTTGCGGCTGAACTCGACCTGGACGCGCGCCTTGGCGATCTCCTCGAAAGCGAGCCTTCTGGCGGTGGCCTTGCGCCCCTTCACACCGGGTACTTCGAGGTCCACACCCTCGTCGTCCACCTCGAGGATCCGAGCGACCACCTCGCCGTCCTCGGCCAGCTGGAACTTCACGAGCCGGCCGGCGGCACGTACGTAGTGACGGTGTTCTCTGAGCTCGCGCTCCGCACCGGGCGTTCCCACCTCGAGGGTGTACTCACCCGCGCCCATCGCGTCCGTCTCGTCGAGCTTCGCCGAGAGCGCGCGGCTCACATCGGCGATCTGGTCGAGGTCGGCACCTTCGTCGGAATCGACGACGACGCGCAGCACACGCTTACGTCCGACCGAGTCCACTTCGATCTCCTCGAGATCGAGTCCCTGGGAGCTGACGAGCGGTTCCAGCAGTCCTCGCAGCCTCTCGCTCTGGGTGGTGCTCATCCGGGTGACTCCTCGGCCGCGTGTGCTGTTGTGGGTAGGTCGCGTGTCAGGTCAAAGGGTATCGGGTCCAGGAGGGTGTTGCCGTCCACCGGCATCACCGCGGGTTACCTTGATCCGGGGCAGGCGCCTCCCGGAGCTCCGGTCGCCGCCCTTCCTTTCGTACGAGCCTGCCGAGGACGTCTGCCTTGTCGTTCACCCTGCCGTCGCGCTCGCCCTCGGGGCCGCGCCGAAGGAGCCTGCTCGCCTCAGCCGCCGGTGCGGGCGCCGCACTGCTCACGGGCTGCTCCGCCTCCGACTCCTCCTCCGGGACCACCAAGGAGGCCACTTCCGCCGCCGATCGGGCACGCGCGCGTGCGGCACGCGACAGCGAAGGGCTCGCGGCGCGCTACGCGGCCGTGCTCGCCGCGCATCCTGCGCTGGCGCCGGCCCTGACACCGCTGCGTGCGGAGGTCGTACGGCACGCGGAGGCGTTCGGGGGCGGGAAGCGGGCGTCTGCCACTCCCAGTGCCTCAGCGTCTTCGGCGTCTTCGGCTTCTTCGTCTCCCGCTGCTTCCGCGAGTGCTCCGGCCGCAGGCGTGCCGGCCCGCGAGGAGGACGCCCTCGCCGAGCTGGCCTCGGCCGAGCGGGCGCTGGCGGACCGGCGTACGAAGGCGCTCGAGGAACTGCCGGGAGAGCTGGCGCGGCTGCTGGCCTCGGTGGCGGCGGCCGGTGCGGTGCACGTGTACTTGTTGACGGAGGGCGGGAAGTGAGCGGGTCCGGGAGTTCCGAGGTTTCCGGGAAGGCGGAGGCGTCGGGCGAGCTGAAGGCCGTGCAGGCCGCGCTGCGAGCCGAGCACGCCGCGGTGTACGGGTACGGGATCGTCGGCGGAAAGGCAGGCGAGGAGCGGCAGGCCGAGGCGCAGGCGGCGTACGACGCGCATCGGGCCCGGCGCGATGCGCTCACGCGGGCCGTGCGGGATCTGGAGGGGAAGCCCGAACCGGCGGCGGCCGCTTACGCGCTGCCGTTCCCGGTGACCGACGTGGACGCGGCCGTGCGGCTCGCCGTCGAACTCGAGGAGCGGGTGGCCGGTGTGTACTCGGATGTCGTACGGGCCGCCGGGGGCGAGCGGCGGCGCGATGCCGCTCAGGCCTTGCGGGAGGCGGCGGTCCGGGCGGCACGCTGGCGTGGCGGGAGCGTAGCCTTCCCTGGTCTCACCGAGCGGACAGCGCCGGCCGGGCCACGGTCGACACCCCGCACGTAACGCATGTAACGCACTTCGGGCACGTAGTGCACACAGAACACGTCGAGCACGTGGGAAGGGAACACTCGCGTATGGCTTTCGAACCGCCGCAGCGGCTCGTCAGGGCGCTCGGCGAGACGGTGCCGGCCGGTGACGACTGGCTGGAGAAGCTGCCCGAGACAGCTCAACAGGCTGTCTCCGTACGCGAGTTGACAGTAGAGCGGGTGCAGGTGCCCGGCGGTCGCAGCAGTCTCGTGGTGCTGGTGCGGCTGCCCGACGGGACACCCGCCGTCCTCAAGCTCGCGCCACCGCGCGCGCGGCCGGAGGGCGAGCGGGCCGCGCTCGCGCACTGGGACGGACGGGGCACGGTGCGGCTTCTCGAGTCCTCGGGTCATGCCAGTCCCTCCGGGACCGGTGGTGTGCTGCTCCTGGAGCGGTTGCATCCCGATGTGTCCGTGCGGTCGTTGCCCGAGGCGAAGTCGATGCTGGAGGCGGCCGGGACGTTGCGGCGGCTGTGGGTCGAGCCGCCTGCCGGGCACACCTTCGAGACCGTGGCCGAGCGGACGGGGCGGCAGGCCGAGGTGATGCGGGCGGGCGCCGACGCGGAGACGCTGCCGCTGGTGGACGCGGCGCTCGCGGTCCGCGAGCAGCTGCTCGCGGCTCCGCCGGAGTCGCGGCTGCTGCACGGCACGTTCCGCCAGAGCAAGGTCCTCGCCGGCGAACGCAGCCCCTGGCTGGCCGTTGGGCCGGATCCCGTCGTCGGCGAGTGCGCCTTCGATCTGGCGCGCCTGGTCCGGGACCGTGTCGAGGACCTGATCGCCTCGCCGTCCGGCCCGGCGACAACCCGTCGCCGGGTCAAGCGCCTGGCCGAGTCGCTGGACGTGGACCAGGAGCGGTTGCGGGGGTGGACGCTGTTCCGGGCGGTCGAGTCGGGGGTGCGGGCTCGGCGGGTGGGGCGGGGCCAGCATGCGGAGCTGTTGCTGGAGTTCGCGGGGTGGTTGTAGGGGGTGCTGGGTGGCCGTGGGGTGGGTCGCCCCCGCCGCCCCTACCCGTCCCATCCCGGGGCCGGCCCCGAACCCCACCAGGGGCTCCGCCCCCAGACCCCCATCGGCCTGAACGGCCTCGTCCTCAAACTCCCCCAGCTACCGCTGGGAGGTGCCCCCAGACGGGCTGATTGATGCCGGTCTCGGCTGCAAAGGTTCAGCCCAGCAGTGCAGCCCAGTCCGCGCAAAATCAGCTCCTCCGGCGTTTGAGGAGCGGGGGTTCGGGGGCTGGCCCCCGAAACGTCCGGGGCGGAGCCCCCTCGGGGCGCCTGGGGGCGCAGCCCCAGCGGGGTCCAGGGGCGGAGCCACTGGCGGGGGGCCCGGGGGCCGGCCCCCGGGATGGGACGGGTAAGGGCGGCGGGGGCGAACCCAACCCGTCGCGGCGACGGCCCCGTTATGCCGTCAGGCGGGCGATGGCCTCGGCCGCCGTCAGCTCCTCGCGTTCACCGGTGCGGCGGTCCTTGAGCTCTAGGACGCCCTCGGCCGAGCGGCGGCCGGCCACCAGGATCTGGGGGACACCGATCAGTTCGGCATCCGTGAACTTGACGCCCGGCGAGACGCCGGCGCGGTCGTCCACCAGGACGCGCACACCCGCCGCACCCAGCTTCTCCGAGACGTCGAGCGCGAGTTCGGTCTGCAGGGCCTTGCCGGCGGCGACGACGTGCACGTCGGCGGGGGCGACCTCGCGAGGCCAGCACAGGCCCTGCGAGTCCGCCGACTGCTCGGCCAGCGCGGCCACCGCACGCGAGACACCGATGCCGTACGAGCCCATCGTCACGCGAACCGGCTTGCCGTTCTGGCCGAGGACATCGAGCTTGAAGGTGTCGGCGTACTTGCGGCCCAGCTGGAAGATGTGACCGATCTCGATGGCGCGGTCCAGCTGGAGGCCGGTGCCACAGGCGGGGCAGGGGTCGCCCTCCTCGACGACGACCACGTCGAGGTAGTCGTCGACCTCGAAGTCCCGGCCGCAGACGACGTTGCGCGCATGCTTGTCCGGCTTGTTGGCACCCGTGATCCAGGCCGTACCGGGCGCCACGCGCGGATCGGCGATGTAGCGGACCTTGTCCAGACCCTGCGGGCCCACATAACCGCGTACGAGATCCTCACGGCCCACGAAGTCCTCGGCCGTCACCAACTCCACCTCCGCCGGAGCCAGATGCTCGCCCAGCTTGCCGAGGTCGACCTCGCGGTCACCGGGGACACCGACGGCGACGATCTCGCCGTCGACCTTGACGAGGAGGTTCTTGAGGGTGGCGGAGGCCGGCACGCCCAGGTGCTCGGCGAGGGTCTCGATGGTCGGGGTGTCGGGGGTGTCCAGCTCCTCGACCGGACCGTGCTCGACGCCCTCGACCGGTGTGAGTGCGAAGGTGACGGCCTCCGTGTTCGCGGCGTAGTCGCAGGCCGGACAGTCCACGAAGGTGTCCTCACCGGCCGCGGCGGGCGCGAGGAACTCCTCCGACGCCGAGCCGCCCATCGCGCCGGAGACGGCGAAGACGATGCGGTAGTCAAGGCCCAGACGCGCGAAGATCTTCTGGTACGCCTCGCGGTGCAGCCCGTACGCCTCCACCAGGCCCTCGTCCGTGGTGTCGAAGGAGTACGAGTCCTTCATCTGGAACTCACGGCCGCGCAGCACACCGGAGCGGGGGCGGGCCTCATCCCGGTACTTGGTCTGGATCTGGTAGAGGATCACCGGCAGATCCTTGTAGGACGAGCACTGGTCCTTGACGATCTGGGTGAAGATCTCCTCGTGCGTGGGCCCCAGCAGATAGTCGGCGCCCTTGCGGTCCTTGATGCGGAAGAGGAGATCGCCGTACTCGTCCCAGCGACCCGACGCGTCGTACGGCTCGCGCGGCAGCAGGGCGGGCAGCAGAACCTCCTGACCGCCGATGGCGTCCATCTCCTCACGCACCACGCGCGCGACGTTCTCGAGGACCTTCTTGCCGAGCGGCAGCCAGCTCCAGATACCGGCCGACGTGCGGCGCACATAACCGGCGCGGACGAGCAGCTTGTGGCTGAGCGTCTCGGCGTCCGCCGGGTCGTCGCGCAGTGTCTTGATCATCAACCGGGACATGCGCTGGACCTGGGCCATGATTCTTAACTCCTGCCGGATAAGGGTGATGGCTAGGAGGTTAGCCGGGCGGTACCGGGCGGCGGAAATCGATTCGCGCCCCGGCGGCTAGCGCCTGCGAAGGGGAAGGTGGGCGCCCATCACCGCGTACGGCTTCGGGGCGCTGGGGAACAGGACGTTGCGGGCCAGGTCCTCGTAGCCGAGTGAGTGGTAGAGGCCACGGGCCGGGCTGTCCTTGTCGATGGCCGAGAGGATCGAGCGGGGCTGGGTGGCGCTGTCCGTGATGGTGGTGATCAGGGCGCGGCCGATGCCGCGGTTCTGGTAGTGCGGGTGGACGTGCAGCTCGGTGATCACGAAGGAGTCGTCGAGCCAGGCCTCGTGGCCCTGGCTGCGCAGATAGGGCTCGACGACGGTGGACCACCAGTGCACACGGTCGTTGGGCATGCCGTAGACGAAGCCGACGAGCCGGCCGTCGGGAGTGGTGGCGCCGAATGCGCGGGCGCCGGGATAGGTGAGATGCCGCAGCACGATCTGCCGCCGTACGGCGATCTCGTCCGCACCGAGCCCGAAGGCCACGGCCTGCACGGCGAGCGCCTCGTCGATCCGCGCGGCCAGATCCAACGGGCCGATGACGACGTCGTCGGGCGTACGGGGGCCCTGACCGGGGATGCGCAGCATGCCCGGAGACTACCTTTGCGCTCCGCTGGGTTGCGCCGGATACCACGGTTGTCTGTTGGCTGCGGGTTCGTCGTGGCTGGTCGCGCAGTTCCCCGCGCCCCAAAAGGGGCTGCGCCCCTAAAGGGCTCGGCCCCAGAACAGCGCGCCTCGGAAACAGGACGATTCAGAACAGCACGCTCATGAACGCGCCGATCTCCTGGAAGCCCACCCTCTGGTACGTGCGTCGAGCCGCGGTGTTGAAGTCGTTGACGTAGAGGCTGACGACGGGGGCCACGTCTGCGAGGGCGTAGCGCAGGACGGCTGCCATGCCAGGGGCCGCCAGGCCCTGGCCGCGGTACTCGGGGGCCACCCAGACGCCCTGGATCTGGCAGGCCTGGGGGGTCGCGGCGCCGATCTCCGCCTTGAAGATCACCCGGCCGTCTCGGCCGAGGCGGGCGAACGAGCGCCCGGAGCCGACGAGTTCGGCGACCCGGGCCTGGTAGAGGAGCCCGCCGTCACCGGCCAGCGGCGAGATGCCGACCTCCTCCGTGAACATCGCCACGCAGGCGGGCATGATCGTCTCCATCTCGTCCTTGCGGATCCGGCGGACGTACGGATCCGGGACGATGTCGGACGGAACCCGGTCGGTGACCATCAAGGGCTGGCGGGGGCGGACCTCGCGGGCGGGACCCCAGTTCGGCTCGAGCAGCCGCCACAGCTGGGCGGTGGCCTCGGCCGGGCCGACTATGGAGGAGCAGCGCCGGCCCGCGCGACGGGCCCGGTCCGCGAAGGCGCGTACGGCACGGGGGGTGGCGCCGATCGGGACCAGGTTGGCGCCTGCGTAGCAGAGGGACGTCAGCATGCCGTCCTCGTACCAGCCCCACATCTCGCCGCCGAGCCGCCACGGGTCGAGGCCCGCGATCTGCACCCGGGAGGTCACGAAGGCGTTCACGACAGGCTCGCGGTCGAGGACGGCGAGCGCGGCGTCCAGGTCACTCGGTTCGAGGACCCTGGTGGTGGTCTGCGTCAACACGTACGGGGGCCTCACCCTGGGATCTGCTGATTCCCCGCACTGTACCTGGCGAAAATAGGCGCCGCCGCCCGATACCGGAGCCCTCCTGACGGCGCTGGGGACGCGGGGGTCAACCGCGACTTCTGGGGTGGGCGCGGCGGTGGCAGGTCAAACCCTCCGTCGGCTCCGCCTCCCGTCAGTCCGCCACCGAAACCGAAGGCTCCCCGGAGGCGATTCCGTCCGCCTCCATCTGTTCGGCGATCTTCATCGCCTCCTCGATCAGGGTCTCCACGATCTTCGACTCGGGCACCGTCTTGATGACCTCGCCCTTCACGAAGATCTGCCCCTTGCCGTTGCCGGAGGCGACGCCCAGGTCCGCCTCCCTCGCCTCGCCCGGCCCGTTCACGACACAGCCCATGACCGCGACCCGCAGAGGGACCTCCATGCCCTCCAGACCGGCCGTGACCTCGTCGGCCAGCTTGTAGACGTCCACCTGGGCACGGCCACACGACGGGCAGGACACGATCTCCAGGCGTCGCTCCCGCAGCCCCAGCGACTCCAGGATCTGGATGCCGACCTTGCACTCCTCCGCGGGCGGGGCGCTCAACGACACCCGGATGGTGTCGCCGATGCCCTCGCTCAGCAGCGCGCCGAAGGCGACCGCCGACTTGATGGTGCCCTGGAAGGCGGGGCCGGCCTCCGTCACACCGAGGTGCAGCGGGTAGTCGCACTGGGCGGCCAGCTGCCGGTAGGCGTTGACCATCACCACCGGGTCGTTGTGCTTGACCGAGATCTTGATGTCCCGGAAGTCGTGCTCCTCGAACAGCGAGGCCTCCCACAA
>NZ_BAAASJ010000112.1:0-25184 GCF_039532825.1 Streptomyces vastus | reverse complement strand
CGTCGAACTGCTTGATGTTGCCGGGATTCACCCGCACCGCCGCACAGCCCGCCTCGATCGCGGCGAACACGTACTTCGGCTGGAAATGGATGTCCGCGATCACCGGGATCTGCGACTTGCGCGCGATGGTGGCCAGCGCGTCCGCGTCGTCCTGCGTCGGACAGGCCACCCGCACGATCTGGCAGCCCGACGCCGTCAGCTCGGCGATCTGCTGCAACGTGGCACCGATGTCCGACGTACGCGTCGTCGTCATCGACTGCACCGAGACGGGTGCGTCTCCGCCCACGGCCACGGTCCCGACCTGGATCTGCCGGCTCTTCCGGCGCTCGGCGAGCTTGGTCGGAACGGACGGCATGCCGAGAGAAATCGCAGTCATCTGCTGTGCAACCCCAAGGTAAGGATCGGTCGGTCCCGAAAGCTGACGGGCTCCAGCCAACGAGATTACGGCACCCCCGAACACGGGAGCACATCCCCCGCACAGGCCACCACAAGTAAGGGCGACCGGGCTCAAAGCATGCCCGGTCGCCGCAAACTCTGCCTTACTAGGAGATACGTACCGGGTTAACGACGTCTGCCACCAGGACCAGCAAGGTGAAGCAGATGAAGATCCCCGCCACCACATAGGCCACCGGCATCAGCTTCGCCACATCGAACGGTCCCGGGTCGGGCCTCCTGAACACCTTCGCCACGTTCCGTCGCAGCGACTCCCACAGGGCGCCCGCGATGTGTCCGCCGTCGAGCGGCAGCAGCGGGAGCATGTTGAACAGGAAGAGGGAGAGGTTGAAGCCCGCGACGAGGAACAGCATCATCGCGATCTGGTTCTCCGGCGGAATGTCCAGCGTGAGGACCTCACCGCCGACGCGGGCCGCGCCGACCACGCCCATCGGGGAGTCGTCCTCGCGCGGGCCGTCGCCGAACGCCGCGTCCCACAGAGCGGGAATCTTGGACGGGAGGGCGATCAGCGCCTCGACGCCGTTCTCCATCATGTCGCCCATGCGGTCCACGGACTGGCCGAAGGACTGCTGGACGATGCCCGAGGCGGGCGTGAAGCCGAGGAAGCCGGCGTACACGTACTCGCCCTCGACATAGCCGCCGTTGCCGTCCGACTTGCTGACCTGGTTCCTGATCAGGTGCGTGTTCAGATCGAGCCGCTCGCCCCCGCGCTCCACGGTGAGCGTGACGTCCTTGCCGGGATTGGCGCGGATGTCGTTCTGGAGCGTGGACCATTCCTTCACGGGTTCGCCGTTGAACGCGACGATCTTGTCGCCCAGCTTGAGGCCGGCGGCCTTCGCGGGAGCGGCCTGGTCGCCCTTCTCGCACCTGGTGCGGTTCTCGCTCTGCTGGATGACGCAGTCGGAGACCTTGCCGACCGTGGTGGTCTGGGTCTGGACGCCGAAGGTCATCATCACGCCGAGGAAGATCACGACGGCCAGGATCAGGTTCATGAAGGGGCCGGCGAACATCACGATCACGCGCTTCCAGGGCTTGCGCGTGTAGAAGAGGCGGTTCTCGTCGCCGGGCTGCAGCTCCTCGAAGGACTGCGCGCGGGCGTCCTCGATCATGCCGCGCCACGGAGAGGTGGAGCGGGCCTCGAGCCTGCCGTCCGGGCCGGGCGGGAACATGCCGATCATGCGGATGTAGCCGCCCAACGGGATCGCCTTGACGCCGTACTCGGTCTCACCCTTCTTCCGCGACCACATGGTCGGACCGAAACCGACCATGTACTGCGGTACACGGATGCCGAAGAGCTTGGCCGTCGAGAGATGTCCCAGCTCATGCCAGGCGATCGAGAAGAGCAGGCCGATCGCGAAGACGACTATGCCGAGGATCATCATCAGGGTCGTCATGCACCGGCCTCCGCCGTGGTTGTCTGCGCTGTCTGTCGCGCCATGGGCTGCGCCTTGGGCTGCGTCTTGGTCTGCGTCTTCGTCAGTTCACGGGCCCGGGCGCGTGCCCAGGTCTCCGCTTCGAGGACGTCCGCGACGGTGAGTGAGGTTCCCGTACTTCCCGTACGGGGTGAGCCGTGCTCCTGGACCACCTTGGTCACGGTGTCCATGATCCCGTTGAAGGGCAGGGCGCCGTTCAGGAACGCGTCCACGCACTCCTCGTTCGCCGCATTGAACACGGCCGGGGCCGTGCCCGCGAGTTCCCCGACGTGACGGGCGAGCCCCACCGACGGAAACGCGTCGTTGTCGAGCGGGAAGAACTCCCAACTAGAAGCCTTCGACCAGTCGAAGGCGGGCGCGGCGTCGGGGACGCGCTCGGGCCAGCCGAGCCCGATGGCGATCGGCCCGCGCATGTCAGGGGGCGTCGCCTGGGCGATCGTCGATCCGTCCGTGAACTCCACCATCGAGTGGACATACGACTGGGGGTGCACGACCACCTCAATCCGCTCGAAGGGAATGTCGTAGAGGAGATGCGCCTCGATGACTTCGAGCCCCTTGTTGACGAGGGTCGCGGAGTTGATGGTGATGACCGGGCCCATGGCCCAGGTGGGGTGCGCGAGGGCATCGGCCGGGGTGACGTGCGCGATTTCCTCCTTCGTACGTCCCCGGAAAGGGCCCCCGGAGGCGGTGACGACGAGCTTGCGTACGTCCGCTCTGGTGCCCGAGGCGAGCGCCTGGAACAGGGCCGCGTGCTCGGAGTCGACCGGGATGATCTGACCCGGCTTGGCGAGCGCCTTGACCAGCGGACCGCCGACGATGAGCGACTCCTTGTTGGCGAGGGCGAGGGTGCGGCCCGCTTCGAGCGCGGCGAGGGTGGGCGCGAGCCCGATCGACCCGGTGATGCCGTTCAGCACGGTGTGACACTCGGAGGCGGCGAGCTGCGTGGCCGCGTCCGCTCCGGCGAGGATCTCGGGCAGCGGCTCCCCACTCCGGTACCGCTCGCGCAGGGCCTGACGCAGCGCCGGTACGACGGCCTCCCGGGCGACCGCGACGGTACGCACGCGGAGCCGCCACGCCTGCTCCGCCAGCGGCGCCACCCTCCCGCCGGCCGCGGAGAGCCCGCGCACCCGGAACCTCTCGGGATTGCGCTCCACAAGGTCGATGGCCTGCGTACCGATCGACCCGGTGGATCCAAGAATCACCACGTCCCGGGGCCCGTCTGCGGCCACGGGATCGAAGACAAGATGCGGATCGGCGAGGGGCGCTGGACTGTCGCTCATTCCTCCATTGTGGCCGCATCGAGTCACCGACAGGACAGGGCGTCCCCTTCGCGGGCCCATACCGCCATGTGTCACTCGACAAAGCCATATCGCCGTTTGTGAAGCTCACGTGAAGGAAGCGTGATACTCCTTCTCCCCTGAACATCGGACGACACCCAGGGGGATCTCCATGCGGATACGCGCTGCCCTGCCCGCGCTCGTCGGAGCCGTGGCTCTGACCGGCACGTTCCTCAGCACCCCGGCTCAGGCCGCCGGACGCGTCTACATCTACCAGGTCTATTACGACAGCCCGGGTTCGGACAGCGGCTCGAACACGAGCCTGAACGCCGAGTGGGTGCGGATCAAGAACTCGACGTCGTCGACCGTCGCCCTGAGGAACTGGAAGATCAAGGACAAGACGGGCTACACGTACACCTTCGGCAACGTGACGATCGGCCCGGGCAAGACCAAGAAGGTGCACACGGGCAAGGGCACCAACACCGCGTACGACAAGTACTGGGGCCGCTCCTGGTACGTCTGGAACAACACCGGCGACACCGCCTATCTCTACAAGCCCAGCGGGGCCAAGGCCGACGACTGCACCTGGGGATCGAGCGGCGACTACCGGTACTGCTGAACCGCGCGGGACCGCCGCTGCCGTCGGCGTGAGCCGTTACTTGCGCCGGCGGCGGTTCTTCGCCCTGTTGGACTTGGTGGACTTGGCCGACTTCCTGGCGGGCCGCCGGGCCGGGGCCGGCTTCGTGCCGGTGACCGTTTCGGTCGACCGCGAGGTCGAGGCCGAGCGGCTCGGCACCGCATCGGAGCGGCTGAAGTCCCCCTCGACCACACCTTCCGCCGTGTCCAGCGTGGGTGCGCTGAAGTGGAGACCTTCGTCCCGCCGTCCGGGTTCCAGGGTCTCCTGACCGTCGCGGGCCTTGCCCGAGGCGTCGAGGTTGAAGACGTAGCCGACGGACTCCTCCTTGATGGCCTCCGTCATCGCGCCGTACATGTCGTAGCCCTCGCGCTCGTACTCGATGATCGGCTCGCGGCCCAGCGTCCAGCGCAGGCCGATGCCGTCGCGGAGGTAGTCCATCTCGTAGAGGTGCTCGCGCCACTTGCGGTCGAGGACCGAGAGGACGACGAGGCGTTCCAGGTCCCGGAGGGCCTCGGAGCCGAGTTCGGCCTCGCGCTCCTCGTAGCGGGCGTGGATGTCCTCCGTGATCGTCTCGATCAGGTCGTCGGCGGTGAGGTTCGCGCGCCCGCCGGCCTCGTCCTCCACGTCCTCGATGGTGACCTTGATCGGGTAGAGCTGCTTGAAGGCAGCCCACAGCCGCTCCAGGTTCCACTCCTCGGGGAAGCCCTCGGCGGTCTCCTCCGTGATGTACGCGCGGATGGTGTCGTCCATGAAGTGGATGATCTGCTCGCGCAGGTCCTCGCCCGCGAGGACCCGGCGGCGTTCCTCGTAGATCAGCGTGCGCTGCCGGTTGAGCACCTCGTCGAACTTCAGGACGTCCTTGCGGGACTCGAAGTGCTGCTGCTCGAGCTGGGACTGGGCGGAGGCGATGGCACGCGTGACCATCTTGTTCTCGATGGGGACGTCGTCGGGGACGTTCGCCATGGCCATCACGCGGTCGACGACCTGGGCCCGGAACAGCCGCATCAGGTCGTCTTCCAGGGCGAGGTAGAAGCGGGAGGCGCCGGGGTCGCCCTGCCGGCCGGCCCGTCCACGCAGTTGGTTGTCGATACGCCGGGATTCGTGGCGTTCGGTGCCGAGCACATAGAGCCCGCCGAGGTCGATCACCTCGTCGTGCTCGGCTGCGACGGACGCCGTCATCCGGTCGAGCGCGGCGCGGTACTCCTCCTGGTCGCCCTCCGGAGTGAGCCCCCGCCGGGCCAGTTCCGCGCGCGCCATCGCCTCGGGGTTGCCGCCGAGCATGATGTCGGTGCCGCGGCCCGCCATGTTCGTGGCCACGGTGACCGCGCCCTTGCGGCCGGCCTGCGCGACGATCTGTGCCTCGCGCTGGTGGTTCTTGGCGTTGAGCACCTCGTGCCGGATGCCCCGCCTCTTGAGCTGCACGGACAGCAGCTCCGACTTCTCGACGGAGGTGGTGCCCACCAGGATCGGCTGGCCCTTCGCGTGCCGCTCGGCGATGTCGTCGACGATCGCCCCGAATTTCGCGTCCTCGGTGCGGTAGATCTGGTCGGCGTCGTCCGCGCGGATCATCGGCCGGTTCGTGGGGATCGGCACCACGTGCAACTTGTAGATCTGGTGGAACTCGGCGGCCTCGGTCATCGCCGTGCCGGTCATCCCGGCGAGCTTCTCGTACAGCCGGAAGAAGTTCTGCAGGGTGATCGTCGCGAGGGTCTGGTTCTCGTCCTTGACGGTCACACCCTCCTTGGCCTCGATCGCCTGGTGCAGGCCCTCGTTGTAGCGGCGGCCCGCCAGGATGCGGCCGGTGTGCTCGTCGACGATGAGGACCTCGCCGTCGATGACGACGTAGTCCTTGTCCTTCTTGAAGTGCTCCTTGGCCTTGAGGGCGTTGTTCAGGTGGCCGATGAGCTGCGTGTGGTCGGACTCGTAGAGGCTGTCGATGCCGAGCTGGTCCTGGAGGTACTCGACCCCGCTGTCCAGGATCGCCACCGTGCGTTTCTTCGGGTCGTACTCGTAGTCGTGCGTGGCCCGCAGCCCGGCGAGGCGTTCCTTGTCCATCGGCGAGGTGAAGTGCTCCTCCTGAATGGAGACGCCCTTCATCCGCGTGACCATCTTGGCGAACGCCTCGTACCAGTGCGTCGGCTGATCGGCGGGCCCGGAGATGATCAGCGGCGTACGGGCCTCGTCGATGAGGATCGAGTCGGCCTCGTCGACGATCGCGAAGTGGTGGCCGCGCTGCACGAGTTCGTTCTGCGACCAGGCCATGTTGTCGCGCAGGTAGTCGAAGCCGAACTCGGTGTTGGTGCCGTAGGTGATGTCGCAGGCGTACTGCTCGCGCCGCTCGGCCGGTGTCGACTGCGACTTGATGACGCCGACGGTAAGGCCCAGGAAGCGGTATGCGCGGCCCATCCATTCGGCGTCGCGCTGGGCGAGGTAGTCGTTCACCGTGACGAGGTGGACGCCCTTGCCGGTCAGGGCGTTCAGATACACGGGCAGCGTCGCGACGAGGGTCTTGCCCTCGCCGGTGTGCATTTCGGCGATATTGCCGAAGTGGAGTGCCGCGCCGCCCATGATCTGTACGTCGAAATGGCGCATTCCGAGGGTGCGGCGGGAGGCCTCGCGCATCGCGGCGAAGGCTTCGGGCAGCAGATCGTCGAGGCTTTCACCGTCGGCGTGACGCTTTTTGAACTCGGGGGTGAGATCCCGTAGTTCGTCGTCGGTCATCCCCTCGAATTCCTCTTCCAGGGAATTGACCTGTTCGGCGATACGCTGCAGCCTGCGCAGCATGCGTCCCTCGCCGGCCCGCATGATCCGGCCGGTGATCCGCTCGAGAGTGGCCACTGCAATTCCCCCTCGGCCCTTGGGGGGCTTTGACGTCCCCGAGGTCGATTCTGTGTCGCTCGCCTTCTGTGCGGCAAGCAACAGAATGACCACGGGGACGACAGTGCATTCCTGGGGAAAAGGTCAGCGAATGGGGCGGTGGACGTTGTCCCGTTTCGCCGGCCCGGGCGTCGCGTCCGCGATCCAGGCGCCGTCACCGGAGGGGTCGATGACGCCCTCCTCCAGCCAGGTATACGTACCGCCGAGGACGCCCTTGACCACCTTGCGGTCGAGGTCGTCGGTGTTGGTCCACAGCCGGTCGAAGAGTTCCTCGACGCGGATGCGGGCCTGGCGGCAGAAGGCGTCGGCGAGCTGGTAGGCCTCGCGGCCGTGGTCCCCGGTGGAGCGCAGGAGTTCGGCGCGCACGCAGGCCGCGCTCATTGCGAACAGTTCGGCGCCGATGTCGACGATCCGGCCGAGGAAGCCCTGCTTGGTCTCCATCCGGCCCTGCCAGCGCGACATGGCGTAGAAGGTGGACCGGGCGAGCTTGCGCGCCGACCGCTCCACGTAACGGAGGTGGCCGGACAGGTCGACGTGTCCCGCCGGGTGGAAGTCCGCGTAGGAGCGCGGAAGTTGGCCGGGCCCCGCCACGAGCTTGGGCAACCACTTGGCGTAGAACACACCGGCGTTCGCGCCCGCCTTCGCCTTGTCCTGGAGAGTCTTCTCCGGGTCGATGAGGTCGCCCGCGACCTTCAGATGGGCGTCGACGGCCTCGCGTGCGATCAGCAGGTGCATGATCTCGGTCGAGCCCTCGAAGATGCGGTTGATGCGCAGGTCGCGCAGGATCTGCTCGGCCGGAACGGCCCGTTCGCCGCGGGCCGCGAGGGACTCGGCGGTCTCGAAGCCGCGTCCGCCGCGGATCTGGACCAGATCGTCCGCCATCAGCCAGGCCATCTCGGAGCCGTACAGCTTCGCCAGGGCCGCCTCGATACGGATGTCGTTGCGCTCCTCGTCGGCCATCTGCGAGCACAGGTCGAGGACGGCCTCCATGGCGAACGTCGTCGCCGCGATGAAGGAGATCTTGGAGCCCACGGCCTCGTGGAAGGCCACCGGCTTGCCCCACTGCTCACGTGCGGCGGACCATTCGCGGGCGATCTTCAGACACCACTTGCCCGCCCCCACGCACATGGCGGGCAGGGACAGCCGCCCGGTGTTCAGCGTCGTCAACGCGATCTTGAGGCCCGCACCCTCCGGGCCGATGCGGTTGGCGGCCGGGACGCGGACCTGGTGGAAGCGCGTGACGCCGTTCTCCAGGCCGCGCAGGCCCATGAAGGCGTTGCGGTTCTCGACGGTGACGCCCTCCGAGGCGGACTCCACGACGAAGGCGGTGATGCCGCCCTTGTGGCCCTCGGACTTCGGCACCCGCGCCATGACGACGAGGAGGTCCGCGACGACGCCGTTGGTCGTCCAGAGCTTCACGCCGTCGAGGATGTACGAGTCGCCGTCCGGGACCGCCGTGGTGGCGAGCCGTGCCGGGTCGGAGCCCACGTCCGGCTCGGTCAGCAGGAAGGCCGAGATGTCGGTGCGGGCGCAGCGCGGCAGGAAGGTGTCCTTCTGCTCCTGCGTGCCGAAGAGCTTCAGCGGCTGCGGTACGCCGATCGACTGATGCGCGGAGAGCAGCGCGCCGACCGCCGGGTTCGCGGAGCCCACCAGAGCGAGCGCCTTGTTGTAGTACACCTGGGTGAGGCCGAGGCCGCCGTACTTGGTGTCGATCTTCATGCCGAGGGCGCCGAGCTCCTTGAGCCCGTTGATCGTCTCGTCCGGGATCTGCGCGTCGCGCTCGATACGCGCCCCGTCGATCTTCGTCTCGCAGAAGTCGCGCAGCTTGGCGAGGAACTCCTCGCCGCGCTGCGCGTCCTCGTCGGCGGGCATCGGGTGCGGATGGATCAGATCGAGCCGGAATCGGCCGAGGAACAGCTCCTTGGCGAAGCTGGGCTTGCGCCAGTCCTGCTCACGTGCGGCCTCCGCCACCTGGCGCGCCTCGCGCTCGGTGACGGCGGGCTTCTTGGTTGGTGCGGACATGAGGGGCTTCACCTCGCCGCGAGTCGGGATCTTCGGAACAGTTGGTTACTGGCCGGTGCTACTGGATCGTATGTACCCGATCCCGGGCAACCTCACCAGTCCTCGCGCACCGCCCCGCCGGATGAGCCCTTCCGTACGAGCCCCGGTTTCAGCCGATGTCCACCGAGAACGCCCTGGTGTCCAGCCGGCCGGAGCCGCGGAAGACCTCGGTACCGGCCTCGGTGCCGGAGACGTACTTGTCGTTGCTCAGCAGCTTGCGCCGTACGAGTGCCTGGGTGAAGTCGTCGAGATTGAGGTGGCCTTGGTTGTGCCGGCGACCCGGACGAAGGAGTGCACCTTCCACCCGATGTCGCCCTCGCAGATGTCCCACATTGCGCCACCGAGGCTGACCCGGCCCACCTGGAGCCGAGGGCCCGGCGCCGCCCTGTCGGTTGAGCCACACCATGATCTCGTCGGTGGGCTGGTCCTGCCAGTCGGCGGTGTTCTTGCTGCCTGATGGGCAGCTCGGTGGACGCCTTGTCCACCCTCCACCCCCAGTCCACCCCCAGTGCAGGGGCGGTCCGTACGGCTCCTGGTCGCCACCGAAGACCTTGAAGGTTGCCGCGGAATCCTTAGGCTGGGCCGAGCAGCCCCCGTTGGGGCGGCACGCAAGAGTTTTAAGGGGCCGCTGGGCTACGCCAGGAGCGCGGGGCTGTGTGGATTTGCGGCTCCGCCGCGCGGGCGCGAGCGACCCACCACAGCCCGCACCCGCCCACAAACCCCAACGAACCACCCCCGTAGGCGCCCTGCTCAACCGACGGAGTCGAAGCGCTTCGACAACCTATGGACACCCACCGTCCATCAAGCTACTGTCGAGCCACCCCCGCTCGAAAGCAACCGCACACCCGCGCTGTCGAAGCGCTTCACACACCTTGGAGAGCTGGATGGTCACCCTCGCCGAGGTCGCCCAGCACGCCGGAGTCTCGGCCAGCACGGTGAGCTATGTCCTCAGCGGCAAGCGGTCCATCTCCGTGGGCACCCGGCAGCGGGTCGAGCGGAGCATCCAGGAGCTCGGCTACCACCCCAACGCCGGGGCCCGGGCACTGGCGAGCAACCGCTCCAACATCATCGCGCTGATGGTCCCGCTCCGTACGGACATGTACGTACCCGTGATGATGGAGATCGCCATCGCGGTGGCGACCACCGCCCGTACGCACGGATACGACGTGCTGCTGCTCACGGGCGAGGAGGGACCCGACGCCGTGCGCCGGGTCACCGGCAGCGGGCTCGCCGACGCGATGATCCTGATGGACGTCGAACTCGACGACGAGCGGCTGCCGTTGCTGCGCGGCACAGACCAGCCGTCCGTACTCATCGGGCTGCCCGCCGACACCAGTGGCCTGACCTGCGTCGACCTCGACTTCGGTGCGACGGGCGCACTGTGCGTCGAGCATCTGGCCATGCTCGGGCACCGCGACATCGCTGTCATCGGTGAGGCACCCGCGGTCTACGAGCGGCATACTGGCTTCGCCGAGCGCACCCTCGACGGACTGCGTTCCCGCAGCCGCGAACTGGGACTGCGGCTGCTGCACCGGCCCTGCGAGGGCGGTTACGACGCGATGGCCGTGACCCTGGCCCGGATCTTCGACGAGCGCCCGGACACCACGGGGTTCGTCGTGCAGAACGAGTCCGCGGTGGAGCCGCTGCTCGGGCTGCTGCGCCAGCAGGGCCGGGCCGTTCCCGAGGACGTGTCGGTGGTCGCGGTGTGCCCGGATCAGGTCGCCACCCAGGCCTCGGTGCGGCTCACCTCCGTCGCCATCCCCGCCCAGGAGATGGGACGGAACGCCGTGGAACTGCTGGTCGCCAAGCTCGACGGCGGCGGCACCGATGAAGTCGTCCTGATCGCACCGGAGTTGACGACACGGGCCAGCACGGGGCCCGCGCCCGGCAAGTCGTAGGCGACGAACCCCCGGCCTCGGCCCCCGGCCCTCGTAAGGCACCCCCACCCCGCCTTCACTCCTGCAGGGAGCACCTCAGTGAATCAGCCTGCCGAGAACCAGCCCCGGCAAGGGGCGGTCAGCCTCGCCCAGTCCTCCCCCACCATCGGCACGTTCCGCGAGCCCGACGGCGCCCTGGAGTGGAGCGGCCGCCAGGAGACCGTGCGCGTCGAGCCCTGGGGCCCGGACGCGGTACGGGTCCGGGCGCGGCTCGGCGGCCCGGTCGTCGACGGCCTGCCGGGTGCGCTGCTCGACGAGGCGCCGGCCACCGAGGCCAGCGTCAAGATCGAGGACGGGCGCGGTCTGCTGACCGTCGGCGCGCTCACGGTCGAGGTCGGCTCCGAGGGCCTCCTGCGCTTCACCCGCACCGACGACAGCTCGGAACTCCTCACCGAGGAGCGCGCCCACTTCTGGTGGCCGGGTCCGCGCCTGTACACCCCCGTCGGTAACGGCTACCACCGCCTGGAGCAGCGTTTCGCCGCGTACGAGGGCGAGAAGCTGTTCGGTCTCGGCCAGCACCAGCACGGGATGCTCGACCAGAAGGGCGCCGTCCTCGACCTCGTGCAGCGCAATGCCGAGGTCAGCATCCCGGTGCTCACCTCCAGCCGCGGTTACACCCTGCTGTGGAACAGCCCGGCGATCGGCCGCGTGGAGCTGGCGGGCAACGGCACGCGCTGGGTGGCGGACTCGGCCCGGCAGATCGACTACTGGATCACGGCGGGCCACCCGGCGGACGCCCAGCGCCGCTACAGCGCGGTGACCGGCCGTACGCCGATGCTGCCCGAGTGGGCCGCGGGTTTCTGGCAGTGCAAGCTGCGCTACCGCACGCAGGACGAACTCCTCACCGTGGCAAGGGAGTACAAGCGCCGCGGGCTGCCCCTGGACGTCATCGTCTGCGATTTCTTCCACTGGACGCATCTGGGCGAGTGGAAGTTCGACCCGGCGGAGTGGCCGGATCCGGCGGCGATGGTGCGGGAGCTGGACGAGCTCGGCGTCAAGCTGGTCGTGTCGGTGTGGCCGTCGGTGTCCCCGCTCTCCGAGAACCACGACCTCATGGAGCAGCGCGGCTACTTCATCGGCACGCAGTACGGCCCGATGGCGCACGCCGACTGGCCCGACAAGCAGGTCGCCTCCACGGTCCAGGTCGCCTTCTACGACGCCACGAATCCCGAAGCACGCGAGTTCATGTGGTCGAAGGTCCGCGACAACTACCTCACGCCGTACGGCATTCAGTCCTTCTGGCTGGACGCCTGCGAGCCGGAGATCAAGCCGGGCTTCCAGGAGAACCTGCGCTATTGGGCGGGCCCCGGCCTGGAGGTCGGAAATCTCTACCCGCGCGAGAACGCCCGTGCCTTCTACGAGGGCATGGTGGCCGCCGGCGAGAGCGAGGTCGTCACCCTCAACCGCTCGGCGTGGGCGGGCAGTCAGCGCTACGGCGCCGCCCTGTGGTCCGGCGACATCGGCACCGACTTCGCGACCCTGCGCCGCCAGATCGCGGCGGGCCTCAACACCGCGCTGTCCGGCATCCCTTGGTGGAACACCGACATCGGCGGCTTCCACGGCGGTGACCCGAACGACCCGGCGTACCAGGAAGTCATGGTCCGCTGGTTCCAGTTCGGCGCACTGTCCCCGCTGATGCGCCTGCACGGCTTCCGCGTCCCGGGCATGCCGCTCGGCCCGGCCATGACGGGCGGTCCGAACGAGGTCTGGTCGTACGGCGAGAAGGCTGCCGCGATCATGGAGAAGTACCTGCGGCTGCGCGAACGCCTGAAGCCGTACGTCCTGGACGTCATGCGCGCCGCGCACGAGGAGGGTCTGCCGGTGATGCGCCCGCTGTTCCTCGAGTTCCCGGAGGACCAGGCGACCTGGTCGGTGGACGACGCGTACCTCTTCGGCCCCGATCTGCTGGTCGCGCCGGTGCTGACGGCGGGTGCGACGGCCCGTACGGCCTATCTCCCGGCGGGCGCGCGCTGGATGGACGCGTGGACCGGCGAGACGTACGAGGGTGGCGCGGCCGTGACCGTCGACGCCCCGCTGGACCGCATCCCGCTGTTCCTGCGGGACGGAGCGCGGCTGCCCGTAGCGGAGTAGCCGCGTACACAGGAGTGCGGCCGGACCTGGGGAGGACCGGCCGCACTCTTCATGCCTGGACTTGTGCCTGGATCAACTGCTGCTGACGGTCAGGTTGTTGGTGCGGAAGTCCAGGCCGCCGGACGACGAGGTGATCTCGAAGCCGAACTGGACGTCACCGATGGTTTCGTTGCCCATCCAGCCCTTGGTGTCCTTGATCCACTTGAGGATCGGGAGCATGTTGACGTTGCCGGAGTTCGAGTCCGAGGTGCGCAGGAACGAGAACACCTCGTTGGCGCCGTTGTTGCCCTTGTAGACGTTCCAGCTGTGGCCGCCGAGGGTGACGCTGCCCTGCGAGGTGCCGATCGGGCCGACGGCTCCGTTGTAGTTCATCCAGAGCATGATCTCGTAGTCGTAGTCGGTGTCCCAGATGTCGTACGAGGAGTTGTACGCGCCCGAGGACGGGACCGTGACGTTGTAGCTGCTGCTGAGCGAACCGAGCGAGGTGATCGACTTGTTGATCACCTTCTTGGAGTTGGGGTAGGACTTGATGCCGCCGGTGTTGGGGTGGTTCGCCCAGGCACCCCAGTTGGTGCCGGAGTTGGCCCAGATGCACTGGCTGCCGGCGCCGGAGCCCCAGATGTTGTTGTAGAGCGTGTAGCCGTTGAGGCTGGTGTTGCCCCACTGGTCGCAGGAGTTCCATACGGCGGCCGAGGCCGGCGCGGAGGCGAGTCCGATGGTGGCGCCGAGTGCCAGTGCGGGGGCGATGAGGGCCTTGGCGACCCTCCTGCGTGTGCGTGTTGCCATGGCTGTCCCTTTCCATGGGTGGGGGGAGATGCTGTGGAACTACCGCGGCTCCAGGAGGAGGACGCGGTCTTCTCCGGCGCGTGGGGAGAACGGTCGCGCGCTCGGGAGGAAGTCCTGGGATCGGGTGTTCACGGCGCGAGCACCGCCGCTCCGTAGCGCGCCAACTCCACGCAGCCGGTGGCTTGTTCGCCGGTGAGGACATCCCGGTACGTGCCCGGCAGCTCCACGGTGACCGTCTCGCGCCCGTGGTTGAACACGAAGAGCAGCTCGCCCCGGCGGACGGCCTCCACCTGCGGGGGGAGGCCGTCAAGAGGTGGCCGGACCCCCGTGCCGGCCGCCACATCCGCCAACAGGTCGCGCAGCGCGGGCCGTTCGGGCAGCGTGGAGAGGTACCAGGCGCGCTCCTTGCGGAGCAGCGCGGGCAATCCGTCCAACTCACCGCCCTTGTACGGGACGACAAGATCGACGTCACTCGCCGCCTCGAGTTCCTCGGACCACAACGTCCCGCGGAAGCCGTCGCATTCGACGCTCTCCTCCGCATCGAGCGGCCACCACTCGTGCAGCGTGCGGATCCCGAAGAGCTCCCGCAGCCGCGCGTCCATGCCGCCGGGGCGCACCCGGTCGTCCTCGTCCGCGACACCGGTCAGGAATCCGCAGACGAGGGTGCCCCCGGCTCGTACGTACGACAGGAGATTGTCGATCGCGGCGTCCGTGAGCAGGTACAACTGCGGAACGACGACCAGCTTGTACGGGGACAGGTCGTGCTCGGGATGGGCGAAGTCGGTGGCGAGGTGGGCCTCCCACAGGGCGCGGTGCCAGGCGCGTACGACCTGCGGATAGTGGATCTCGGAGGACAGGCGGCCGTCCTGCGCGCCCGCCCACCAGGCGTTCCACTCGTGCAGGATCGCAACGTCGGACTCCATGTGGCTGTCAGTCACTTGGTGGCCGAGTGCGGCGAGTTCGGCCCCGAGCCGCTTGACCTCCTGATACGTACGGCCTTCCTCGCCTGCGTGGCTGACCATCCCCGAGTGGAACTTCTCGGCGCCCTGCCGGGACTGCCGCCACTGGAAGTAGCAGACGGCGTCGGCGCCGCGGGCGACGGCCTGGAGGGACCAGAGGCGGTTGAGGCCGCGTGGCTTGGGGTGGTTGACGCCCCGCCAGTTGACGGGACCGGCCGCCTGCTCCATGAGCATCCACGGGCCGCCGCGGGCCTGGGAGCGCGTCAGGTCCTGGATGAGGGCGCCGTTCTGGGCGCCGAAGGGGTCGCGCGGGTCCGGGTACATGTCGACGGAGACGAGATCCTCCTCCTCGGCCCATCTCCAGGCGTCCTGTCCCACCCACAGCGGCATGAAGTTGGTGGTCACCGGGATGTGCGGGGTGTGGCTGCGGACGATGTCGCGCTCGGCGACGTAGCACTCCAGGAGCATGTCGGAGGTGTAGCGCTTGAAGTCCAGTACCTGTGTGGGGTTCTTGAGGTAGTGGGCGTGGCGGGGCGGAAGGACCTCGTCCCAGTCGCCGTAGCCCTGGCTCCAGAAGGCCGTTCCCCAGGCGGTGTTGAGCGCGTCGAGCGTGCCGTACTTGTCCTTGAGCCAGCGACGGAAGGTGGCGGCGGCCTCGTCGCCCCAGTCGTAGGTGCAGTACTCGTTGTTGATGTGCCACATCGTGAGCGCGGGGTGGCTGCCGTAACGGGTGGCCAGGTCCTCGGTGATGGCGGCGGCGTAGCGGCGGTAGGTGGCGCTGGAGTGCGAGAAGTGCTGGCGGCCGCCCCACCATTCGGTGCGGCCGTCCTCGTCGCGGGGCAGGGTGTCGGGGTGCAGACGGCCCATCCAGGGCGGGGGCGAAGAGGTGGGCGTGGCGAGGACGACGCCGATGCCGTTGTCGTGCATGAGGTCCATCAGCCGGTCGAGCCAGCCGAACTCCCTTGCCCCGGGCCGGGGTTCGAGCTTCGCCCAGGAGAAGACGCCGAGGGTGACGGAGTTGACCCCGGCCGCCTTCATGAGGCGTACGTCCTCGTGCCAGGTCTCCTCGGGCCACTGCTCGGGGTTGTAGTCGCCGCCGAAGAGGATGCGGCCACGAGTGGCGTCGGCGAGGCCGGGCCGCTTGTGCGGGGGCATCAGGCCGGGTCCCCGTACTGGATGCCGCGTCCGTTGGTGGCGAGGTAGACGCGGCCGTGGACGCGCGGATCGCCGGTGATCGTCTCGCCGATCCAGCCCCACTGGTGGGCGTCGTCGTTGATACGGACCCAGGTCCTGGCCCTGTCGTCGGAGCGGAGGACGCCGGTGACGGCCCCTGTCCCGGTCGCGCCGACCTGGTAGATCGCGGGGTAGTCGGCGCCGGCGGCGGCCTTGCCGAAGCCGAGGCAGTGGGAGGACCGGCAGCTGGTGACCTTCGAGAAGACGGCGCCGCCGTCGGAGGACCGGAAGAGACCGTTCTCCTTGGCGGAAAGCCACAGGTCACCGGAGCGCCCCGGGGCGGCCACCACCTTGAACTGGCTGTCGCCTGAGGGCAGTTCATCTGCACGGGCCGTGAAGGAACGGCCACTGTCAGTGCTGGCGTATAGCGTTCCTGTGTCGGTGTCGTATGCGTAGAAGAGCGTCGGGTCGGCCGGGTCGGCGACCGGCGTGGCGCCCTTCGGGAAGGAGGAGACCTCGGACCAGGTCGCGCCGTTGTCGGTGGAGCGGTGGGCTGCGTACTTCGTGCCGTCCCAGTGCACGAAGGACCACAGCAGCGTACTGCCGTCGGCGCTGGTGGCGATCGGCCCCGGTGCGCTCTTGGCGATGTCCGGCTGGGCCTCGAAGGGCGCCCAGGTCCGGCCGCCGTCGTTCGAGTACGCGCCGTTGCCGTTGTCGCCCCAGCCCGCCCGGACGACGTACGACGGCTTGGCCGCGGCCTGCGCGAGTCCCGTCGCCGACCCGAACACGGGGTTCGCCGCCATGCCGCGCGACGGAGACGCCGTGAGCCGCTCGTGGTACATCACGCCGATGTCCCCGAGCCCGCTCAGCAAATGCGCCTCCCCGACCGGGGGCGAGATCAGCTGGCGCACGGACGTCTCCTCGAGGCCGCGGATCTGCGGCGCCCAGCGCTTGAGGTCGCGGGTGCCGTAGAGGGTCGCCCCGGTCCCGTACACGATGTGCTTCGAGTCGTACGGGTCCAGGGCGAGCGCCTGGATCCACCAGCCGAACTTCGGCTTGTCAGCACCCCAGTTGAGGAAGGGAGTCTCGGATACGTCGAACATGGCAGCGTCCTTGAGGGACGTCCAGGTACGGCCGCCGTCGGTGGTCCGGAACAGCGTGTCGATGGCCGCCCAGCGGTTGTTGGTGGACACGACGACGGTGCCCGCGCGCCGGGCGTCGACGGCGACTCCGCCGTAGCCGAAGTTGTCCGCCGAGCCTCCCCCACTACTAAACGTGTGGGCGGTGCCCCCATCGGTGGTGCCGCCCGGCTTCACGGGGGTCACCTCGCTCCACTTGCCGATCGCCGTGCGCAGCTTGTGCACGCTGCCGTCGGACTGGCCGTTGGGCCCGGGAGCGTCGGCGTACGTCACGTACAGCTCGCGGGTGTGTCTGTCGTACGCGGCCCGGATCGGGACCTTGGCGGAGGCGCCGGAGGGTTGCCCGGGCACGGCCTCCCACGTCGTGCCGTCGGCGGTGCAGTACAGGTTCGCCGTGCCGGACGTGCCGTCGCCGTCGCCCCAGCCGGCGTAGACGGTACGCCCTGCAGCGACGAGGAAGGTCACACCCTGCCCGGAGGCGCTCGCCTTCGCCGGGAAGCCGGTCACGGCTGCCCAAGTGGCTCCCCGGTCAGTCGACTTGAGCAGCCCGTCGTGCCGGGTGCCCAGCCACAGGGTGTCGCTGTCGCGCGGGTCGACGAGGAGACGTTCACCCGTGCCGCGGCCGTCCTCGTTGGCGCCGAGCTTCACGGTCAGGTCGGTGCGGAACCATGTGGCGCCGCGGTCGTCGGAGCGCAGGACGGCGCCGTTGCCGGCCCAGGGCTGGGCGTAGGTGCCGAGGGCGAGGTACACCCGATTGGGGCGCGCAGGGTCGACCGCCATCGCCTCCACACCGAGGAGGTTCCAGTCGTCCCAGCCGAGGTGATCGGTGAGCGGCGTCCAGCGGGCGGTCCGGTCGTCCCAGCGGTAGGCGCCACCGATGTCGGTACGGGCGTAGGCGAGCCCGCGCACGGAGGGGTGGAGCAGCACGCCGGTGATGAAGCCGGTACCGCCTATGACGACGTTGCGCCAGCGGTAGCGGGTCGCGTTCGGTTCGGCGTCGGCCGGGGCCGCGTGCGCCAGGCTGCCGACAGCGGAGAATGCGGCGGCGGAGGCAGTCCCGGCAAGGACGGCGCGTCTGCTCAGGCGGGGCGTGCGCATGACATACCTCGTTCTGCAAGAGAGGGGTGGAATGGGGGGGACGGCTGCCTCGTTACCAGCGGCGGACGGCGCCCCCCCCCGGTACGAGCGGGGGGTGGGCGCGCCTTCTAGGGGCGCGGGGAACTGCGCGACCGGTCACGAACAACCCGCAGCTTTCAGCTGACCCAAACGGAGCGGGCTGACCGGAGTCAGCCTTTGACGGCGCCGGTCAGCATGCCCTTCTTGAAGTGCCGCTGCACAAAGGGTGAAAGGACGGCGACCGGGATGAGCGCCAGCACCATCACGGCCATCTGAAGAGCAAGAGCGGACAGCTCACCGGTGTTGACCTGAGCGGAGAGCCCGACCGGCCGTTCCTGCTTCTGCACCAGCTGGATCATCACGTTCTGCAGCGGCATCTTGTCCTGGTCGGTCAGATAGATCGACGCGTTGAACCAGGCGCTCCAGTAGCCCACCGCGTAGAAGAGAGCGATCACCGCGAGGACCGCCCGCGACAGCGGCATCACGATCTTCCACAGGATGCGCCAGTCTCCGGCCCCGTCGATCCGGGCGCTGTCGATCAGCTCCTGGGAGATACCCATGAAGAACGCCCGCAGGACGAGGATGTTGAAGACGCTCACAGCGCTGGGAAGGATCAGCGCCAGGTAGGTGTCGGTCAGTCCGAGCCCCTGCACCAGCAGGTATGTCGGGATCAGGCCCGCACCGAAGAACATGGTCGCCAGCAGCGTCATCAGGATCCAGCGATGACCGAGCGAGCCGCTGCGCGAGAGACCGTACGCGCACAGCACGGACACGGCCATGCTGAACAGCGTGCCGACCAGGGTCACTCCGATGCTGACCAGTGTGGCGCGCTGGACCTGGCCGCCGCTGAGGAGTTCCTGGTAGGCGACGAAGGTGATGCCCTTGGGGATCACCACCAGACCGCCGGCTTCGTCGATGGTCTTCTTCGACTGGAGGCTGGTGACGATAACGATCCAGAGCGGGAACAGGATCGCCAGGCAGGCGAGGCTCAGGACGAGACCCTTGCCCGCAAGGCCGGCCTTGGCCGGCTCCTCCTCCCAGACCGGGCGGGGAGGGGCCGCCCAGGGGCTGGGCTTCTTCGCCGTCGGCCTCTCGTCGGCCGGCTTGTCGAGGACAGCGCTCATTTCTTGTACACCCCCTGCTCACCCATGAGATGGGCGACCTTGTTGGCGGTCAGCACCAGTGCCAGGCCGACGAAGCCCTTGATGAGGCCTGCGGCGGCGGCATAGCTGAAGTCCTGGTTGCGGATGCCGTTCCACCACACATAGGTGTCCAGCACATCGGAGGCGGCGACGCCCACCGCCTGCCGTTGAAGCAGCAGTTGCTCGAAGCCGACGGTGAGGGCGTCGCCGACGCGCAGCACCAGAAGCAGAGCGATCACCGGGCGCAGGGCGGGCAGCGTGATGTGCCACATGCGCCGCCAGCGTCCGGCGCCGTCCATGGCGGCGGCCTCGTACAGGTCGTTGGAGACGGACGACAGCGCGGCGAGGAAGACGATGATGCCCCAGCCCGCGTCCTTCCAGACCATCTCGAGTGTGACCAGGTACTTGAAGGTCTCGGGGTTGGTCATCAGGTCGAAGCCCTCGTAGCCGTGCCGGCGGAGGGTCTGCGCGATGATGCCCGCGCCGCCGAAGATCTGCATGAAGACGGTGACGACGAGGACCCAGGAGAAGAAGTGCGGCAGGTACATGATCGCCTGGGCGAGCGCCCGGACCCGGGGCCTGACCACGCTGTTGATGAGCAGCGCGAGAAGGATCGGGATCGGGAAGAACAGCACCAGTTGTAGGAAGAACAGCACGAACGTGTTCTGCACCGCGTGCCAGAAGGCCGAGTCAGCGAAGATCCGCTCGAACTGCTCGAAGCCGATCCAGGGGCTCTGGAAGATGGCGACGAAGCCGTTCTCGCTGAGGTACGGGTCGTAGTCCTGGAAGGCGACCACGTTGCCGAGGATCGGTACGTAGTTGAAGACCAGGAGCAGCAGCACCGCCGGCAAGGTCATCAGGATCAGCGTGCGGTCGCGCTTGAACCGGAGCCGGAGGCTCAGCTTCCCGCGGCGCTGTTCATCCCGCGACCGGGACCGGGACCGAGACCGGAAGCGGCGCCCGGCGCCGTCGGGCGTCGCCGGATCCTCCGCGGGCGTCTTCGCCTCGGCCCTGGACCGGGGCACCGTGCTGTGGGACACGGCCTTCTCCTCGCCTCAGCCCCGGGTCAGTTCGCCGACCCGTTGTCGTCGAGCAGCTTCTTGTACCAGTCGCGCAGGTCGTCGCCGCCCTTGCTCTTCCAGTCGGCGACCGCCTGCTGCACGTCGCTGATCTTCTTGCGGCCGCGCACCGCGTCATCCTCGAGCTGCTCGAAGTCGTCGGCGAGGTTGGCCCAGCGGTTGGGCTCGGTGACGGTCAGGCCGAAGAAGGAGGACTTCTTGGTGAAGGCGCCCATGCGCTGCTGCCACTCGACGATGCCCTTGGTGACCTCGGGGAAGTCGGGGTAGGCGACGTACGGGGCGGGGTTGCCGGTGTAGTCGTAGGCGCCGTTGACCTCGTTGACGCCCTGGGTCGTCTTGACCGGCAGGCCGTCCTTGATCTCGTAGTCGATGCCCTCGACGCCGTAGGCGGTGAGCATGAACTCCTTGGTGCCGTAGGGCGCCGCGCAGAAGTTGCAGAGGGCCAGGAAGTCCTTGATCTGCGCCTCGGTCGCCTTCTTGCTGATGAAGGTGAAGATATTGGCGGGCTGGCCCGCCCACAGCGTCGGGTCGCCGCCGTCCGGGCCGAAGAAGTCGAACGCGCCCATCTCGAAGTCCGGGTTCTGGGTGGCCTGTTCGGCGGTCTTGCCCCACCAGTCGGAGATGTTGTTGTTGTAGACCAGCACCTGCCCGGCGGTGAAGCGGTTGCCCGAGCTGCCGGTGGCCTTGCCCTGGACCGCCTCCGGGTGGACCACCTTCGCCGCGTAGAGCTTGCGCGTCCACTCCAGGGCTTCGAGGTACTCCTCGGTCTCGATGCGGTTGATCAGCTTGCCGCCGTCCATGTTCCACCACAGCGCCTTGTCGCTGCCCGACAGGCACCCGAAGATGTGGAACGCCGACCACTTCATGTCGTCGCAGGCCCACAACTTCGACTTGGCGTCGGTCGCTTCCTTGGCCCAGGACAGGAACTCGTCGGGGCTGGTGGGGACGCTGTAGCCCTTCTCCTTGAACAGGTCCACGCGGTACATGGGCGCGATGTCGGTGACGTTCGGGGCGGGCATCGGGATCGCCCGCAGCTGACCGCCGAAGATGCCGCGCTGCCAGGCCTCGGTGGGGACGGCCGCGAGGTTCGGGTAGTCCTTGACCTTGTCGCCGGACAGGTACGGGCCGAGGTCCGCGAACTTGGCGTTGAGGGCGCTGGGTATCCGGCCCATCAGGTTCCAGCCCGGCACGGTGACCACGTCGGGGATGTTGCTGCCGGCGAGGACCGCGCCGAGCTTCTGGTCGTAGGTGACGCCGTCCTGGTTCTGCCATGTGACCTCGACACCGATGGCCTCGTTCATGGCCTTGTAGTACGGGTTGCCGGTCTTCGGCGGGGTGCCGAAGAAGGGCGACAAGATCGTGAGTTTGCCGCCGCTGCCCATCTTCTTGGCCACCGACGTCTTCAGTTCGGCCGTGGGGATCGCCTTGGTGAAACCGGCCGCCGAGCCGTTCTTCGCCGGGATGTCGGGCGCCACCACATCCGACGCCACGTACGCCGGGAGGATCTTCGCGGCGTCCTTCCCCGACGTGGTGCCGTCCTTGCGGCCCTCCTGCGAGCCGCCGCAGGCGGACAGCAGCGGCATGCCTCCGGCCACCGCGGCGGCGGCGACCGCCGTGGAGGCGAGGAAGCTTCTCCGGCTGGGGGCGGAGGTGTTCGGCGTCATTGCGTCAACCCTTCATGGCGCACAACAGGACACCCGGCGGTAGGGCCGTCGGCTGTGGTGTCTTGAGTGGAACTGGCTGAGCTGAAGCGGACCTCGGAGGAATGTGACCTGCAGTGCGGCCCGTTCGATAGTCGAAGCGCTTCGATGTTGCTGCGAGGTTAAGTGAACACCCGAGGGTGCACAAGAGTCGTTCGCAACATTCCTCCGAGGTGTAAAGGACTGAACCTGTCTGGTCTGGGCCTTGAAACGCCGGAGAGGATACGGAGATGTTGCCTCGAGATGTCTTGACACCCACCCTCCGGTCGAATGAGCATCGAAGCGCTTCGAAATCTCTTCATCGCTCCTCCACAAAGGGATCCCAGCGTGCCCGCACAAACGCCGCCTTTCCGCGACTCGCAGCTGCCGTTCGCGAAGCGCGTCGACGATCTCCTGTCGCGGCTCACCGTGGCCGAACGCATCGCGCTGCTGCACCAGTTCGCGCCCGCGGTGGAGCGGCTCGGCGTCGCCGCGTTCCGCACCGGCCAGGAGGCGCTGCACGGCGTGGCCTGGATGGGCCCGGCGACGGTGTTCCCGCAGGCGGTGGGCCTCGGCGCGACCTGGAACGAGGAGCTCGTACGCCGCGTCGGCGAGGCCGTCTCCACCGAAACCCGCGCGATGCGCGCCCGCGACGACCGCGTCGGCCTCAACGTCTGGGCGCCCACGGTCAACCTCCTGCGCCACCCCCTCTGGGGCCGCAACGAGGAGGGCTACTCCGAGGATCCGAAACTGACCTCGGCGATCGCGACGGCGTACACCCGCGGCCTGCGCGGCGACCACCCGGCGTACTGGCGCACCGCCCCCGTCCTCAAGCACTGGCTCGCGCACAACAACGAGACCAAGCGGGACATCACGTCGTCGTCCGTCCGCCCCCGCGTCCTGCACGAGTACGACCTGCGCGCCTTCCGCGCGAGCGTCGAGGCGGGCACGGTGGCCGGCGTGATGCCCGCGTACAACCTGGTCAACGGCCGCCCCAACCACGTATCGCCGTATCTGCGCGAGCATCTGCGCACCTGGACGGACCAGGAACTCCTGGTCTGCTCGGACGCGGGCGCGCCGTCCAACCTGGTGGACTCCGAGCACTACTTCGACACCCACGAGGAGGCGACGGCCGCGGCCCTGCGCGCCGGCGTGGACAGCTTCACGGACCACGGCACGGACAGCTCGAAGATCGTCGAACGCGTCCAGGGTGCCCTGGACCAGGGCCTGCTGACCGAGGCGGACATCGACGCGGCGGTCCGCCGCCAGCTCGCGGTCCGCTTCCGGCTCGGCGAGTTCGACCCGCATCTGGACCCGTACGCGGACACCAAGCACTTCGACACTCCCGCCCACCGCGCACTCGCCCAGGAGGCCGCGGAACAGGCGATCGTGCTCCTCAAGAACGACGACCTGCTGCCCCTCGCCGAAGGCACCCGCATCGCCGTGGTCGGCCTCCTCGCCGACGAGTGCAAACTCGACTGGTACAGCGGCACGCTCATCCACCGCTCCACACCTCTGGAGGGCCTGTACGAGCGCTTCGGCGCCGAACACGTCGACTTCGCCGAGGGCGTGGACCGGGTCCGCCTGAAGACCTCGGCCGGTACGTATCTGAGGGTGCCCCCGGCCGACGACGCGAGCGACGAAGTCCGCGGCGCCGAGGGCGCCCTGGACCCGGCCCTCGTCGCGGGCCGAACCGACCTGCCCCCGCTGACCACCGACGTCACCGGTACGGACCTCGCGCTGATCGACTGGGGCGAGGGCATCCTCACCCTCCGCGCACCCGACGGCCGCTACCTCTCCGTCGCCGACGACGGCTGCGTACGCGCGTCGGCGGACCAGCCCGGCGGCTGGGTCGTCCAGGAGACATTCCGCCTGGAACCCAGTGATTCCCACGCGAACGGGCACCTCCTGAAGCACGCAGGGACGGGTCGGTACGTGTCTGTCACCGCCGACGGCGCAAAGGTTGCCGCCGAGGACCCGCGGAACGCCGAGGTCTTCGAGCTGATCGTCACGGAGCGTGGCGAGGTCGCGGTGACCCGGGCCGCCGCGACCGCGGACGTGGTGGTCGTGGTCGCGGGCAACGACCCCCACATCAACGGCCGCGAGACGGAGGACCGCACGACACTCCGCCTCCCCCAGCATCAGGAGCGCCTGCTGCGGGCAGCCCGTGCCGCGAACCCGAACACGGCGCTGGCTCTCGTCTCCGCCTACCCGTACGCGGTGGATCCCGGGGACATCCCGGCCCTGCTGTGGACGGCCCACGGCGGCCAGGCGGCCGGCACCGCCCTGGCCCGCGTCCTGGCGGGCGACGTCTCCCCGGCCGGCCGCCTCCCGCAGACCTGGTACGCCTCCGACACGGACCTCCCCGATCTCCTCGACTACGACGTGATCGGCAGCCGCCAGACGTATCTGTACTTCGAGGGCACCCCGCTCTTTCCGTTCGGCCACGGCCTGTCGTATGCGTCCTTCACCTACGACGGCCTTCAAGTCGAGCCGGGCAACGGCGGGTTGAAGGTCTCCGTCACGGTCACCAACGCGAGCGGGGTGGCCGCCGACGAGGTCGTCCAGCTCTACACGCGCGCGGTACACCCCTCGGTCCCGCGCCCGCGCCGGGAACTGGCGGCACACCGCCGAGTCCACCTGGCCCCCGGCGCCTCCGCCGAGCTCTCCTTCGAACTCCCACTGCACACCTTCGAGTTCTGGGATGTGGCACACGGCAGGTGGCGGCTGGAGCCGGGAGCGTACGAGGTTCTCGTGGGCGCAGCCAGCGAGGACATCCGCCTGCGCTGCACCATCGATCTCGACGGCACTCCCACACCTCCCCGCCCCGCCCTCGAACTCGGCCTGGACGCGGCCGACTTCGACGATCAGCGGGATGCCGAGATCGTCGACCGTACGAAGGTGTCGGGCGACGCGGTAACGCCGGCGGGCGATGGTGAGGCCGAACTGGTCTTCCTGGCCTGCGACTTCGCCGGAGGTACGACCATGGCCTCCATTGAGGCGGCGGGCGAGGGCTCGGCCGAACTCGCACTCCCAGACGGCCCGGTGCTCGCGCGGATCGACATCCCGGCGACGACAGGCCCGTACGACTACACCACCGTGACCGGCCCGACGGCGCACGTCACCGGGGTCCACGACCTGCACATCAAGCTGCGCGGCCGGGTGCGGCTCGCGCGCGTCGGCTTCTCCGGTTGAGGGTCCGGACCAAGCCGACACACAGAAGGGGCCCGGCACCGGAAGGCAGCGGATGCTGTTGGTTAATTCGGGCCTGGTTGCTTCGCCCCGTCGTTATGCGGCGGGGCGAAGTGCTGTCAGGGGGCTGGTGCGAGTTCGTGCGTGGGGTTG
>NZ_BAAASJ010000111.1:0-6831 GCF_039532825.1 Streptomyces vastus | reverse complement strand
ACCCCACGCACGAACTCGCACCAGCCCCCTGACAGCACTTCGCCCCGCCGCATAACGACGGGGCGAAGCAACCAGGCCCGAATTAACCAACAGCATCCCTCCGGGGCCGGGCCTTTCCCTGCGGACGGGCCATTATGGCGGCGATCAGATCGGCGTCCTGACATGCGAGGTGCCCCGATGAGCCATCGGCCGCAGCAGCGCGCGGTACGGGTGCGCTGGGATTGCGACAGGGCGGAAGAACGGTGCTCGGCACAGGCACACAGAGGCGTATTCGAGCAGTGAGCGCGACAACTTGGTCGGGGAGTTGGCCGGCGCTCTTCCGGAACTACCCCGCCGACCCTGCCGAGGTCGCCCAGTGCGTCAGCCGCAACGTGTGATGGCGGTCCACGGCGTCGCCCCTGCCCCTTTCACGGGCCTGTCCTCGTAAGGCCGTTGCGAAGACGCCCGGGTTGACTGCGGACGAAGCATGACCGGCTACCGATGAATCGCGAAGATGCCGGCTACCCCGATCCGTGGTTGAACCTGTGCCTGCTCATACGAAGAGCGCGGCTGCCGTGGTGAGGGCGATGAGGAGGAGCAGAACGGGGCCGAGCGGCAGGCCGTGGTCGCGCGGTGAGCTGCGGTCGGTGGGGCGCAGATCCGGGTGGAGGCGCAGCGTGGTGACCTCCTCGGCCATGCGGACGTACGACGGACGCAGCCGCAGACGTCGCTCGAGCCGCGGCTCACCCAGGCCCGTCAGATGCCAGGTGCTGCCGTCCGACAGGCGTATCTCCACGCTGCCCTCAGCGGTGTACTGGGCGGCCCGCAGCCGTTCCCAGGGGACGTGTCGTACCGTCCAGGCTCCGGCCAGCCACAGGCCGGTGCTGTCCGCGGTGACGCGCCAGTTGAGGAGGACGGCCGCCAGGTTGATCCACATGAGCAGCCCGAGCAGGGGGAGGATCTCCCAGCCGAAGCCGTCGGTCACGAGGGAATGCGTGAAGTAGGCGGTGCCGGCTGCCACGCCTGCGGTGAAGGCCAGTCCTGCCGTTCGGGCCACAGAGCCTGGTCCCCAGCGCAGGGGGCGGCTGGTGGGTGTCAAGGTGGTGGCGATGTGGTCCGCCTGGGCCTGGTGGCGTGGCTCTGCGATATCGGAGCGGGCTGCCATGAGGGCATGGGGATCCAGGCGTGGGTCTTTGCCGGTTCGAGGGAGTCGGACCCGGCCGGCGGTGCGGATCACGATCGGATGCCCGTCCCGGTCTGTCGTGACAAGGAGCAGTTCAGCGCCGTCGTACGGGGCACCGAGCATGACTGCTTCGTGCAGTCGTGTGTCGACGGCGGGGTCTTCCTCCTCCTCGTCATCGAAATCGATGCGGCTTGCGGACCCGTCGCCGTCCGGGAGCGTCGCTGCGAAGAAGCAGGCGAAGAGCGGGGTGCGGCCTGAGCTGTCGTCGGCCGCGTAGACCCAGGTCCGGCCTTCATGATCGGTGCACTCCAGCACGCGCAAAGCCGGCACCGGTGCGCGGCGCAGCGCCGCGGCACGGCGGCGGGCGAGGACACCCACGGTGAGCAGGGACAGACCGGGCAGTGCGGTAGCAAGGACCAGCAGCTGCCAGCCAAAGGCGTCGTACGGCTCGGCCACCAGGCGCCGCCACGAGCCGTCCTCCAGCACGGTCACCCTGTCGCCGACGCCGTAGTCCTCCGGGTAGTACGAGTCGACGGTGATGCGCCGTGCATTGTCGGTCCGGAGCTGCACTGACTCCTCGCCATGGCTGATCACTTTCGCTGTGGTGCGCACGGCCCGGGCCGCGCGCTGCTCGTCTGCATGGATGCCTCTCAGCCCCAGCAGGACCGCACCGGCGGCCACGGCGCACAAGATCAGCGCGGCGGCGAGCGGGAGCGTCCCTCGCGTGAGCGGGCCGACGGGTCCCGGCAGCGGATGCCCTGTGCCGGCGGCCCGCTCCGTGAGCCGGCGCTGCCTGGAGCGGGTGGCCAGTCGCTCGCGGGCCGCGGCCCAGCCGAAGGCGAGAGCCGCGATCACGGCGACGTTCGCGGCCAAGGACATCGAGTCGGCGCCCGGCAGTTCTCCCCATGCCACGACGGCCGCCAGGGCGGGAGCGGCGATCAGCGTGAGTTCCGGCAGCCGGGCGAGCCAGTACAACAGGCCCACGGCCAGGCCCATCTGTACCATGCCGCCCCAGTCCGGCCCACACGGCACCGCATCACTGCACGGCGGTTCCGGCTCCACCGCGATGGCCCACGCGACGGTGACCAGCAGCGCCAGCACGGACCACATCGGCCTGGCCCAGTTTGCGGGCCGGGTCTGCAGCCACTGGGCGGCGTCGGCGGACGACCAGGCGGGCGTACCCGCCGGAACGGATCCCGACGGTATCGGGACGGGAGTTTCGGACACGCGAGGATTATGCGGCACAGACCACACACCCCGAGACAGCCTGGTCGCGAACCATCAGCCACGCTGACCAGGCCAGGACATTCGATCGCTGCGGCCCGCACGCCGCCATCGACCCCGCCAGCCTGCGGTTGTGGCCCGCTGTCGGCAGCCGCCTCACCCGCGAGGACGAGGTACCAGGGCCAGCGGGCGGCGTCAGCCTTCCTCCGGTGCGGATTCCAGTTCCGTCCCGGCCTGAACGAGGTCCGGCCGGCCGCGGTCGGCCGCTCGTCGACGTGCCGTGCCCACCCTGGGCGGGGATACGGTCGTCGCGTTCGGAGGTCGAGTCCGAGCCGGGCGTAGAAGGCGCGGGCTGCGTCCGTGTCGGCGACGATGCCCACAGCGTTGAGCCGGGCCCCTGGCACGGCAACCTCAGGGGCGGTCAGGTGCGCGGATGCGTCTCGTACATGCGTACCGCGACGACGAGGCCGGAGGCGCCGGTGAGGGCGGCGACGGTCCAGATGGCGGTGGTGAGGCTGTAGGCGTCGGCGAGGACTCCGGCGACCAGTGCGCCGACGGCGAAGCCGCTGTCGCGCCAGAGCCGGTAGACGCCGACGGCGCGGGCGCGCCAGGCGGGGTGGGCGACGTCGCCGATGACGGCGAGGAGGGTCGGGTAGACCAGCGCGGTGCCGATGCCGAGCAGGATCTGGGCGGCGGCCCACGCGGAGAAGGTCGTTCCGGCGGCGACGAGGGCGATGGCGGCGGCCTGCAGCAGCATGCCCGCGGTGATGAGGTGTTTGCGGCCGATGTGGTCGGACCACCAGCCGGTGAGCATCTGGCCCGCGCCCCATACGGCGGGGTAGAGGGCGGCGAGGACGCCGATCTGGGCGATGGACAGGCCGTGGGCGGCGAAGAGCAGGGGGAAGATGCCCCAGGCGAGGGCATCGTTGAGGTTGTTGACCAGGCCGGCCTGGCTGGCGGCGGACAGGGCCTTGTCGCTCAGGCTGGTGAGGCGGGCGATCTGGCCGGTGGTCAACTCGGCTTCCGAACCTGGTTGTTGGGGGTGCTGGGCGGCCTCGGCGCGGGCGTGCTCGCGGGTCTCGCGGACCGCGAGGGTGGACAGGCCCAGGGCCAGGACGACATAGGCGGCCCCGAGGAGGAACGGCTCCGGCCGCAGCCCGGCGTGTTCGGCGATGGCGCCGGTGGCCATGGCGGTGGCGGCGACCGCTCCGTACCCGGCGGCCTCGTTGAAGCCCATGGCCAGGCCACGACGTTCCGGTCCCACCAGGTCGATCTTCATGATGACGGTGGTGGACCAGGTCAGGCCCTGGTTCATGCCGAGCAGGACGTTGGCGGCGATGATCCAGGCCCAGGTCGGGCCCCAGGCCAGCATGGCGGGCACGGGCAGGGCGATCAGCCAGCCGGCGATCAGGACCGGCTTACGGCCGTAGCGGTCCGACCAGGTGCCGGCGAAGAAGTTGGTGATGGCCTTGGTGGCGCCGAAGGCCAGGATGTAGGTGAGGGCGGCGGTGTAGGCGGACAGGTGGAAGACGTCGTCGGCGAGCAGCGGCAGCACGGTGCGTTCCTGGCCGAGCATGCCGCCGACCAGGGCGTTGACGGCGACGAGCAGGGTGAACTGGGCGAGGTTGGCGCGTAGTCCGAGCCGTATGCCGCCAGGGGTGGCAGTGGCGGTCACTCGCCTGCCTCCAGCGTGCGGCCGGTGGCCTTGGCCCAGTCGTCCGGTCCGCCGTCGAGGACGGTGAGGCCGCCGTGTCCGGCGCGCTGGAGGAGGCTGGCGGCGGTCATGGCGCGCTCGCCGTGTCCGCAGGCGACGACGGCCTCGGCCGGTGCTTGGTCGGCGTGTCCGGCGAGGTCGCCGAGTTCGATGTGGACTGCGTCCGCGATGTGCCCGGCGGCGTGCTCGGCCCGCTGACGGATGTCGAGGACCGGACGCTCGGCGATGCGGTCGGCGGTGAGTAGGTCGATGCTCTGCTGCTCTCCGCCGCCTGCCTGCCAGGCGGCCATGTCCAGGTGTCCGGCCAGCCGCTCGTATCCGATCTTCAGGGCCTGCCAGGTGAGTTCGGCGAGGTCCTGGCCGGGAGCAGTGACGAAGACGAGGGGGGCGTCGTCGGGCAGCAGCCAGCCGAGCCAGGTGGCGAACTGGTCGCGCAGCGGGATGGAGATGGCGCCGGGGATGTGGCCGTGGGCGAAGTCCGCGACAGGGCGTACGTCGATGATCTGAGCGCCTTCGCCCAGCAGCTGGCGCGTCTGGGCCGCCGAGAGCGGGGCGAGCGTGGGGGCGGTGCCGAGGACCGCGGGGCCGCGCCGGTTGATCTCGCCCAGGCGGTCGAAGTAGGCGGGGTAGGAGCCGAGGCTGCCGAGCAGTTGCCGTACGAAGGTGTCCGCGTCCGGCGCGGCGAGCATTGCGTTGGCCTGCTTCTGGGCGCCGATGGTGGTGGTGCGGTCGGCGCCGGGCGGGGCGGAGCAGAAGGATCCGGCGCCGTGGGTGGGCCACACCGCGGTCGCGTCCGGCAGATGGGCCAGGCGCCGCAGGGAGTGGTACTGGGCGCGGGCGAGTTCGTCCGCCCGCTCGGCGCCGAGCAGGTCGGTGCGGGCGGCGGAGCCGACAATGAGGGATCCGCCGGTGAAGACGCCCAACTCGCGGGTGCCGTCCAGCAGGAGGAAGGACAGGTGCTCGTCGGTGTGTCCGGGGGTGGCCAGCGCGCGCAGTGTCAGCCCGCCCAGGTCGGTCTCGTCGCCGTCGGCGAGCGCCGTGTGCGGGAACGCGCGGTGTCCGGCGGCGGAGGCCAGGACGGTCGCACCCTCGTCGGCGGCGAGCTGGAGCGCGCCGGTGAGGAAGTCGGCGTGCAGGTGGGTGTCGGCGGCGTACGCGATCCTCAGCCCGCGCCGCCCGGCGGCAGCGCGCAGAGCGCGCAGATCCCGGCTCGCGTCCACCGCCAGGGCACGTCCGTCGCCCAGGTCGACGAGGTAGGCGCTGTTGCCCAGACCCTCGTCAACCAGTGGTGTGAGGTGATCGTCGGCGAAGCCCATCGGGTCCTCCTGGTGTCACGGTAGGCGCCGGGTGGTCATGGCGCCCGCCCACGGATACAATATTCCATGGATTTATGGAGGATGCCATGGGAGACCCCGCACGCAAATCGGCGCTGTACGACGCCTTCGCCCACACCGGTAAGGCGCTGAGCAGCGGCAAGCGTCTGGAACTGCTTGATCTGCTGGCCCAGGGCGAGCGCACCGTCGACGCCCTCGCCAAGGCGGCCGGGCTGAACCTGACCACCGCCTCCGCGCATCTGCAGACCCTCAAGCAGGCCGGGCTGGTGGCCACCCGCCGCGAGGGCGTACGCATTCACTACCGGCTGGCCGGAGACGACGTAGCCGCCCTGTACGCCCTGCTGCGCCGAGTCGCTCAGACCCACCAGGCAGGCGTCGAGGCCGCCCGCACCGCCTACCTCGGCGACGACCAGCCGCAGGGAGTCGGGCGCGAGGAGCTGCTGGCTCGCGCGCAGGCGGGCGAGGTCGTCGTCCTGGACGTGCGTCCGGCCGAGGAGTACGCCGCCGGGCACATCCCCGGCGCCATCTCCATCCCGGTCGAGGAACTCGCCGACCGCATCGCCGAGTTGCCCGCCGACACCGAGGTCGTCGCCTACTGCCGCGGCGAGTACTGCGTCCTGGCCCACGATGCCGTACGGCTGCTCAACGACCGTGGCCACCGAGCCGTGCGATTGTCCGACGGCATGCTGGAGTGGCGCCTCGCCGACCTGCCCGTGGCCACCGGAGAAGCCGCGTGATCCCCGCGCACCCGGGGCTGCGGGGCGGGCCGGTCTATCTGGACTACAACGCCACCACCCCGGTGGACCCACGGGTGGCTGAGGCCATGCACCCATATCTGGCGGACTGGTTCGGCAACCCCTCCAGCGGTCATCCGTACGCGGCAGCACCGAAGAGGGCCCTCGCCTGCGCGCGTGCCCAGGTCGCCGCACTCATCGGCGCGGACGCGGGAGAGATCGTCTTCACCGGCTCCGGCTCGGAGGCCGACAACCTCGCCCTGCGCGGCGCCGTGCTGTCCGGCAGGACCGACCGCCCGCATGTGATCACCCAGGTCACCGAGCACCCGGCCATCCTGGAGACCTGCCGCGCCCTGGAACGCCTCCACGGCGCCGAAGTGACGTACCTGCCCGTTGACGGCAACGGCCTGGTCGACCCGGCGGCACTCGCCGCTGCCCTCACCGAGCACACCGTTCTGGTCTCGGTCATGGCCGCGAACAACGAGACCGGCACCCTCCAGCCCATCGCCGAACTGGCCCGCATCACCCGCGCCCACGGGGTGCTCTTCCACTGCGACGCCGCCCAGGCAGCCGGAAAATTCCCCCTGGACGTACGAGAGTTGGACGTCGACCTGCTGACCGTCGTCGGCCACAAGATGTACGCACCGAAGGGCATCGCCGCCC
>NZ_BAAASJ010000110.1:0-767 GCF_039532825.1 Streptomyces vastus | reverse complement strand
CGGTCCGGGACGCTGGAGAGGTTCGTTCCGGCCGAAACCGAGGCTTCTGTGATGCCGGTGAGCTCGCAGGTCAGCATGGTGCTGGGGGCCGTCCACGGGCACCGTGGAGTGTTGCTGTGAGCACGCGCGTCAGAATTCCTGTTCCACCCTGGCCCTCCCGGAACGGCGGACCACTCGGCCGTTGGCGAGGGAGGGAGCAAGGCCGTGGACGTGCTGCACGAACGCTGCGCCGGTCTGGACATCAGCAAGAAGGACGCCAAGGCGTGCGTCCGCACTCCGAGTACGAAGCGCCGTGGCTCGTTCACCAACGAGACCACGACCTGGGGCTCGACGACGAACGCGGTGCTTGCTCTGCGGGAGCATCTGCTGGCCGCCGCGGTCACGTTGGTGGTGATCGAGGCAACCTCGGACTACTGGAAGCCGTTCTACTACGTGCTGGCCGAGGATCTGAACGTGATCCTGGTCAACGCTCGGCAGGTCAAGAACCTGCCCGGCCGCAAAACCGACGTCTCGGATGCGGCCTGGCTGGCCCAGCTCGGCGCCCACGGCCTGGTCCGCGCCTCGTTTGTCCCGCCGCAGCCCGTGCGCGAGCTGCGGGACCTGACCCGGGCCCGCACCCAGATGACCCGCGAGCGCGGCCAAGTCGTCCAGCGGCTGGAGAAACTGCTTGAGGACACCGGCATCAAACTCGCCGCGGTCGCCTCCGACATCATGGGCGTCTCCGGCCGGGCCATGCTCGAAGCCCTCATCGCCGGCGAACGCGACCC
>NZ_BAAASJ010000109.1:0-4117 GCF_039532825.1 Streptomyces vastus | reverse complement strand
GTCGGGCAATGGCCCGCGCGGCCCGCCACCGGGCAGGACACGGTGCGCCGACCCCAGCCCCGGCGCGTGGCGCAGGACCAAAGGGCGGCGACCGTCGGGCCCATGAAAAAATCCGGGACGGGCCTGGGGCCCCGTCCCGGATCTCGTCCGTGCCGCCGCGCTCACCGTTGCAGCGCGGGCTCCTGGTCGTCGGCGAGCGGCTGTGGACCGTCCGGCAGCTCCGCCGCTGGACGGGACAGCCGGCTCGGCCACCACATCCGCCGGCCGATCAGCAAGGTGAGGGCGGGCACCAGGACCGACCGCACCAGCAGGGCGTCGAGCAGCACGCCGAAGGCGACCAGGAATCCGACCTCGACCAGCATCACCAGCGGAAGTGTGGCGAGGACCCCGAACGTGGCCGCCAGGACCAGGCCTGCCGAAGTGATGACGCCACCGGTGGCCGAGAGGGCTTTGAGCATGCCCTCTCTGGTGCCGAGACGCAGGGTCTCCTCCCGGGCCCGGCTGGCCAGGAAGATGTTGTAGTCGACGCCGAGCGCCACCAGGAACAGGAATGCCAGCAGCGGCACCGAAGAGTCGATGCCCTTGAACCCGAGAATCGTGTCGAAGAAGAACACGCTGCCGCCGAAGGCCGCGGCGAATGAGATGACCACGGTGGTCATCAGGACCAGCGGGGCCAGGATCGCACGCAGCAGCAGCCCGAGGATGATCAGGACGACGACGAGCACCAGCGGGATCACCAGCTTCTCGTCGCGCACGGTGGTCACCTCGGTGTCGAGGTTCTCCGCACTCGGCCCGCCGACGATCGCCTCAGCCCCGCTCACCGCGTGCACGGCGGTGCGTACCCGCTTGATCGTGTCGTACTCCGCGGTGGTGTCCGGCGCGTCCTTCGGGGTCACGGAGATGTTGGCCCAGCCACCGCTGGTCTGCTCCGGGACGGCCTCGGCCACACCGCGAGTGTCCTTGACGACGTCGAGCACCCGCTCCTGGTGCGCCGGCCGCGTGAAGATCGTCATCGGCTGGCCGCCGAGCTCCGGGAAGTGCTCGCGGAGAACGGTGAAGCCGTTGACCGACTCCGGCGTGTTCAGGAACTGGTCCTGCTCCCGCAGGGCGCCGGTGTTGCCCGCCAGCCCGAGGGCGAGCACGCCGAGGACTCCGAGCGAGCCGAGCGTCGCCACCCACCGGCGGCGGCTGATGGCGGTGCCGAGCCGTCCCCACAGCCCCGGCTTCTCCTCCACGGCCGTGCTGAACCGCGGGACGGCCGGCCAGAAGACCCGCCTGCCGAGCACCACGAGCACCGCCGGGAACAGCGTCAACATGGCCACCAGCGCGCACAGGATGCCGGCCGCACCGATCGGGCCCAGCCCGCTGGTGCTGTTCAGGTCCGCGACGAGCAGGCAGAGCAGGCCGGCGACCACGGTGGCCGCGGACGCGATGATGGCCGGCGCCGCGCCGCGTAGCGCGTGGACCATCGCGACCCGGACGTTCTCATGGTGGTGCAGTGCCTCCCGATATCGAGCGATGAGCAACAGCGCGTAGTCCGTGCCGACGCCGAACACCAGGATCGTCAGCAGCGCCGAGTTCTGGTCGTTGACCACGATGTTGAAGCCCTTGACGAGCAGGTAGACGGTGCCCATCGAGGTCAGTGCGGCCGCGCCGACAGCCAGCAGGGGGATGATCCACAACACCGGGCTGCGGTAGGTGATGATGAGCAGGAGCGTGACGACGATCATGGTGGTGAGGAGGACCTGCGTGTCGATGCCGTCGAAGACGGCATCCATGTCGCCGTCGATCGCGCCCGGGCCGGTCACGTCGAGTTCCAGGCCGGAGGGGCGGTCCTTCGCGGCGTCACGTACCGGGCCGACGAGGTCCTCCGGTGGGCCGTAGGACATGTTCACATCGAGGGTGAACACCATCGCCTCGCGGTCGGCGGAGCGGCTCATCGGTGAGCCCTCGTCGTCCTCGCCGACCTCCGCTGTCCCCTTCGACGGGTACTTCTTGGTAAGGGTGTCGTAGTGGCGCTCGACCGTCGCGCGGTCGGCGTCGGTCATGCCGCCGGAGCGGTGGTACACGAAGACGAACGTGTTGTCCTCACCACCGGGGAGCTTGTCGTCCAGCGCCGCCACCTTGGTGGACTCGGCATTGGCCGGCAGGGTGTCCACGGCGCTGTCGGTGGTGACCGAGCTCAACTTTCCGCTCAGCGGCACCATGCCCGCCGCCAGCACCAGCCACAAGCCAATCACCAACCATGGCACCCACCGGCCTGCCAACCGACCGGCCGGCGCTTCCCCGGACGGCGCTGCGTTGACTGCCATCACTAGCCTCCTACATACGGGTTGCATCGCTTATCTGGATGCCTGCTTCCTACCGAGCGAACCTGAGACCACTGTTAATACGGTGCTCAGGCCGGTTGGCCGAACCATGTGCCCAGCGCACGCATCAGCGTGGTGGCGTCGAGGTCCTGCCCGGTGGGCAAGGCCCGGGCGACACAGCCGTCGGGCCGGATGAGCAACGCGTCGACGTCCACCCGGTCCGTGCGGGCGGTGACGGTGTTGACCCGTCCGGTCCACGCGGCTGCGGCGTCGCGGACCTGCGCGCGGTCGACGAGGTCGAGCAGGAGCCCACGCCTCTCACGCAGCAGGTCCGCCGACCGGGTCATCGTGGTGACGACGTCCGGGTCGGGCCGCTCCAGCGTCAGCTTCATGTCCGGGCACAGGGTGCCGACGAGCCGGTGGTCGTCGCCCAGGTCGTACCGGACGTCCATGCCGGCGACGTACCGGTGGGCGTCGTCGAGGTCCATCAGGTCGGAGAACATCTTCCACAGCGCCCTCGTCTGCGGGTCGGGGCGCATCAGGGCGATCTGGGCCAGGGTGTTCTGCAGCAGGCGCGCCGCGACCGGATGCCGTTCGGTGGTGTACGTGTCGAGGATGTCCTCGCCGACCCAGCCGTGTACCACGGCCGCGAGCTTCCTGCCGAGGTTCGCCGCGTCGACGATACCGACGTTGAGGCCCTGGCCGCCGACCGGCGCGTACACGGGGGGCCGCGTCCCCGGCCAGCAGGACCCGGCCGGCCCGGTACGTGGTCGCCTGCCGCGCGGTGTCGATCCAGAGGGTCCCGGACAACATCGTGGTGATCGTGACATCGGTGCCGCTCACCCGCCGGATGCTGTCCTGCAGCTCCTCGACGGTGAGCGGCTCGACCTGCCGCGGCGGGCCGTCGAACTCCACTGTGGACATCCGGCTCACCCCCGAGCCCGTGCACGTACACGCCGTGCGGCGTGTAGTGAAATCCTGGCCGCGGCTTCTCCTGGTCCACCATGTCGACAACTGCCATCCGACCGGTGACGGTCGCGTCGGTGCCGGCGGCGGCGCGAGCACCAGCGACGACGCGTGCAACGTGGACGAGTCGCCCGAATCCGGCGGGCAGGGCGGCAGCGGCAGCTCGGCTGTTCCCGGCCTCGGCGGTCCCAGCGAGCTGGGCGGCATCGGCGGCGCCGGCGGCCTCGGCGGTACCTTCGGCAGGGCGTTCCACGGCGCCAATGGCAAGGTGAAAATCACCTGGAAACCCGAGAACTGACCCACGGCACCGTCGGCCCGTCGTCGCGGTACCTCCGCCGGACCACGGCCCTCGCGCGACGGGCCTGCCCCGCAGTTCCCGGCCGGCACCCAGTCGATGACATCTTCGGCAAGGTCAATGTGTCCGTCGGCATGCGCGACCATGGCCGCTGTAGCGGTTCCCACCATGGGGTCCATGGGATACAACGAGCCCTGCGCGGGCGGATCGGCGGCAAGAGTCCGGGCCAGTTCCAGATCTGGGGCGAGGGTGTCGAGCGGGACTGACCTGTCTTCGTTGACGGCGTACGTCATCAGCAGCCGAGTCGCTTGCTGGCCTCGTGCGAGTTCTGCATTCTCGGCGGCGAGTCCTGCGACGACATCGGGGGGGCGGTTCGTAGTGCAGGCCGTTACGGCCGTCACCCAGTTCGACAAAGTGATAATTATGTGCCTGCAGCTGGCCCTGCGCGATCTTGGTGGTTAATTCCAACTTTCGTGCTTTGGCGCCGAGTTGGCGGGCGTTGTGATGACTGGCGGAGTCGGTCGTGGGTCTGCCCGTGCGCCAGGGG
>NZ_BAAASJ010000108.1:0-654 GCF_039532825.1 Streptomyces vastus | reverse complement strand
ACTAGTAGGACTCCGTTAGGTCTGTGTGTCGACCGTCTTCAGGGGCATGCTGAGTGAGTGGACGCACATGAAGTCAATCGTGTTCGGGCGAAGTTGGCGTTATTCGTTGCGGATGTGTTCGCCTCGGTGCCGCGGAAGGACCAGCGGGCGAAGGGCGACTGCTATCTGCGGGGACTGATGATGGACGGTCGCCGCAAGTCCATCCAGGCGATGGCGGAGCGGCTGCCGGACGGCAACGAGCAGAACCTGCAGCAGTTCGTGAACCAGTCCACCTGGGATCCGGTGCCGGTGCGTCGGCGCATCTGTGAGCGGATGGTGCCGAGAATCGGCCCGGACGCCTGGGCGGTCGATGACGTGTCGTTCCCCAAGGACGGAAGGATGTCGGTGGCGGTCGCTCCCCAGTACTGCGGCGCTTTGGGTAAGCAGGCCAACTGCCAGGTCGCGGTCAGCGTGCACGCGGTCTCCGACACCGCCTCGTGCCCGCTGAACTGGCGGCTGTTCCTGCCCCAGGAGTGGGCGGATGACACCGTCCGGCGCCGACGGACCGGCGTCCCCAAGGACGTCGGGCACCGGGAGAAGTGGCGGCTGGCACTGGACGCCCTGGACGAACTGGCCACCTGGCGCCTTGCGCCGCCGGTCCTGGTGGCGGATGCC
>NZ_BAAASJ010000107.1:24049-26901 GCF_039532825.1 Streptomyces vastus | reverse complement strand
CCCCGTCGAACTCATCGGCGGCGTCCGCTTCCCCGCCATCGGCGACCTGCCCTACCTCCTCACCCTCGCAGGCCACGGCTTCTACTGGTTCCGCCTGCGCAAGGACATGGCGTAGAAACAGATGGCATGGATAGTTGGCCTCGCGCCCCGCGAGGATCCCGCCGACGGAGTCCGCGAGGGGCGCGGGGAACTGCGCAAAAACGACAGGCGGGGGCGGTTTTCACCGCCCCGCCCTGGGCACGCATCAGTAACACCCCGCCCACCCGCGTGAGCCGGAGCGCCCCGAAGGCGAACCGAAAAAGGGGAAAGGACGCGACGCCATGTCGGAAGCCGTCACCAGCCCCGCCACCACCAGCCCGGGCCTCCTCGCGTCCCTAGATCCGCTGTTGCGTGAGTGGCTGCCGAGGCAGCGGTGGTTCGCGGGGAAAGGGCGCCCGGTGAGCGGTTTCTCGCTGGTCGCGGCGGTCGAGCTGCTGCCGTGGAACGCGAAGCTGGGGCTGCTGCATCTGCTGGTACGGGCCCATCAGCCGCTCTCCGCCGCGCACGGCGCACTGCCGCATCCCGGCGACTGCTACCAGCTCCTGATCGGTGTGCGCGAGACGCTCCCGCCACGGCTGGCGCCCGCGCTGATCGGCCACCCCGAAGAGGGGCCACTGGCCGGACGGACGGTGTACGAGGCGCTGCACGACCCGCGCGCCGCCGATCTGCTCCTGGAGGCGCTGCGGACGAGGACGCAGGTCGGCGCGCTGCGCTTCGAGCGCGACACCCGACAGGAGCTCCGAGACGATCTGGTGCCACGGGTGGTGACGGCCGAGCAGTCGAATTCCTCGATCGTCTACGGAGATACGTTCATTCTGAAGCTGTTGCGCCGGATCCTGCCGGGCGTCAACCCTGATCTGGAGCTGCCACTGGCGCTGGCCCGCGAGCACTGCCCGCGGGTGCCCGCGCCGGCCGGCTGGATGGTCGGGGACCTGGACGGCGACACGTACGTCCTGGGTGTGCTGCAGCGCTTTGTGCGCGGGGCCACGGACGGCTGGGACCTGGCGCTGCGCGAGCTGGCCAAGGGCGAGGACTTCACCGGCGAAGCACGGGCGCTGGGGCGGGCCACCGCCGAGGTGCACACGGCGCTCGCCCGTGCGCTGCCGACGGTCACGCTGGGCCACCTCCAGATGGACACGCTCGTCGACGGCATGATCGAGCGGCTGGAAGCGGCGGTCCAGGCGGTGCCCGCACTGCGTCCGTACGCACCCGGCCTGCGGTCCGCCTTCGACGCGCTCACCGAGCTGGCGGCGGAGGGCGAGACCTGGACCGCGCAGCGGATACACGGCGATCTACACCTCGGGCAGTGCCTGCGGGCCCCGGCGGGAGACTGGTCGCTGATCGACTTCGAGGGCGAGCCGTCGAAGCCGCTCGCCGAGCGCCGGCTGCCGCAGCCGACCGCACGGGACATCGCGGGCATGCTCCGGTCCTTCGACTACGCGGCGCACTCCCTCCCCGACTCTCGGCTTCTCCCCCACTCTCGGCTTCGCTCGAGCGGGGGGACCCCCATGAGCGGGGGGACCCCCATGCCGCTCGTGTCCGACTGGGCCGAAGCCTGCCGGTCCGCGTACTGCTCCGGATACGCCGAGGTCAGCGGCCGTGACCCGCGCTCCGAGCCGGTACTGCTGCGGGCGTACGAGACGGACAAGGCGATCTACGAGGTCGTGTACGAGGCCCGGCACCGGCCCGACTGGCTGCCCGTACCGCTGGCCGCGGTCCAACGACTGGCCGGCGGACTCGCGGCACCCTGATCCGCCCCACCTCACCCCGCCGAGGAGACCTCACCTGTGACATCCCGCCCGAATCCAGCCGCCCAGCAGCCGAAGAGTGCGAAGGCCAAGGCCATGAACGAGGTACCCAAGCCAGGTGTCAATCCGGAGTCCCGGCCGGTGGAAGGGCCGGTGGAGGACGCGCGGCCCACGGGGGCCGCGACAGAGCCGTCCGGGGCGGCGGCAGCGGTGCCGCCCGGAGCGGCGGCCGAGGTGCCGCCCGGTGCCGAGGTGCGCTCCCTGGCCGTACTCGATCGCGGTGACCGGGAGCGTCTGCTGGGCGGGGCACATCACGATCCGCATTCCGTACTCGGGGCGCATCCGGTGCCGGGCGGTGTGGTCTTCCGGACGCTGCGGCCGTACGCGCGGGCCGTCACCGTGGTCGCGGAGGAGCTGCAGGCTGAGCTGCACGACGACGGGGAGGGATTCTTCTCCGCCGTGCTGCCGCTGCGGGAGGTGCCGGCGTACCGACTGGTGGTGGAGTACGAGGGGACCGTCCAGGACGTCGAGGACGCGTACCGATTCCTGCCCGCCATCGGCGACCTTGATCTGCATCTGTTCGGCGAGGGGCGCCATGAGCACTTGTGGAAGGCGCTCGGTGCGGAGCCGATGGAGCACCAGGGGGTGACCGGCACCCGCTTCACGGTCTGGGCGCCGAACGCACGCGGGGTGCGGCTGGCGGGCTCGTTCAATTTCTGGGACGGCACCGCTTTTCCGATGCGGTCGCTGGGCTCCTCCGGGGTGTGGGAGCTGTTCGTGCCGGGGCTCGGCGAGGGTGAGCTCTACAAGTTCGAGATCACGCGGCCCGACGGCTCCAAGACGATGCGTGCCGATCCCATGGCGCGGCGTACCGAGGAACCGCCCAAGACGTCCTCCATCGTGACCGCCTCGCACCACGAGTGGCAGGACGAGGAGTGGCTGTCCCGCCGGGCGGACAGGCCCGCCCATGAGGCGCCGATGTCGGTGTACGAGGTCCATCTCGCGTCCTGGCGCCCCGGGCTGACGTACCGCCAGCTCGCCGAGCAACTCCCCGCCTACGTCTCC
>NZ_BAAASJ010000107.1:0-23904 GCF_039532825.1 Streptomyces vastus | reverse complement strand
GCTTCTACGCACCCACCGCCCGCCTCGGCACCCCCGACGACTTCAAGTACCTCGTCGACACCCTCCACCAGGCCGGCATCGGCGTGATCATGGACTGGGTGCCCGCCCACTTCCCCCGCGACGACTGGGCACTGGCCGAATTCGACGGCCGCCCGCTGTACGAACACGAGGACCCGCTCCGCGCCGCGCACCCCGACTGGGGCACCCTGGAATTCGACTACGGCCGCCGCGAGGTACGCAACTTCCTGGTCGCCAACGCCGTGTACTGGTGCGAGGAGTTCCACATCGACGGCCTGCGGGTCGACGCCGTCGCCTCGATGCTCTACCTCGACTACTCACGCGAACAAGGCCAGTGGACCCCGAACGTGCACGGCGGACGCGAGAACCTCGACGCCGTCGCCTTCCTCCAGGAGATGAACGCGACCGTGTACCGGCGCGTGCCGGGCGTCGTCACGATCGCCGAGGAGTCCACCGCCTGGGACGGAGTCACACGCGCCACCGACCACATCGGACCCGGAGGCTTCGGCGGCCTCGGCTTCGGACTGAAGTGGAACATGGGCTGGATGCACGACTCGCTCGGCTATGTCTCGAAGGAGCCCGTGCACCGGAAGTACCACCACAACGAGATGACGTTCTCGATGGTGTACGCGTACAGCGAGAACTACGTCCTTCCGATCTCGCACGACGAAGTCGTCCACGGCAAGCGGTCGTTGGTGTCGAAGATGCCGGGTGACTGGTGGCAGCAGCGGGCGAATCTCCGGGCATATCTGGGCTTCATGTGGGCGCATCCCGGTAAGCAACTCCTCTTCATGGGACAGGAGTTCGCGCAAGGAGCGGAATGGTCGGAGAGTCACGGGCCGGACTGGTGGCTGCTCGATCCGGCGTACGGCGCGGAGGCGGATCACCGGGGAGTACGCGACCTGGTCGGCGACCTGAACTCCGTCTACCGCCGGGCTCCGGCGCTCTGGGAGCGCGATACGGATCCCTCCGGGTTCTCCTGGGTCACCGGTGACGCGGCGGAGGACAACGTCTTCGCGTTCCTGCGCTTCGACGCGGCGGGCTCGCCGCTGCTGGTGGTGTCCCACTTCTCGCCGGCGGTCCGGCACGAATACCGGGTCGGGGTTCCGGCCGACATCCCCGCCTGGCACGAGTGCCTGAACACGGACTCCGCCCGCTATGGCGGCAGCGACGTCACCAGTCCCGACCCGCTCAAGCCGGACGCGCAGGGCTGGCACGGGCGCCCGGCGAGCATCCGGCTTACGCTGCCGCCGCTTTCTACGGTGTGGCTGCGGCCGGCATAGGACGGTTGGTTTCGCCCCCGCCGCCCCTACCCGTCCCGCCCCGGGGCGCTGCCCCGGAACCCCACTGGGGGCTTGCGCCCCCAGACCCCCATCGGCCTGAACGGCCTCGTCCTCAAACTCCCCCAGCTACCGCTGGGAGGTACCCCCAGACGGGCTGATTGATGCCGGCCTCGGCTGCAAAGACTCAGCCCCGCTGCAGAGACTCAGCCCCGCTGCGAAAACCAGCCCGGCAGCGAAAATCAGCCCGGCCGCGCAAAATCAGCCTGACCGGCAACAAATCAGCTGGTCCGGCAACAAATCAACCGGGTCGGCGCAAAATTGAGCCCGTCCGGCGATTGAGGACCGGGGGTCCGGGGGCTGGCCCCCGAAACGGGGTCCGGGGCGGAGCCCCGAGCGGGTGCCAGGGGCGCGGGGGACTGCGCGAGCAACCACAACGCACCCGCACCCGGAAACCGCACAACCAGCGGAGCGTGGACGCGTTGCCTTGACGCCGGCGTCAAGGATTACCGTCGCTGCATGCGAATCGGCGAGCTGGCCGCACGGGCCGGGACCACGACGCGGACGCTGCGTTACTACGAGTCGCGGGGGCTGCTGCCCACGCGACGCGGCAGCAACGGATACCGGACGTACGACGAGGACGACCTGAAGCTGCTCCGGCAGATCCGGACGTTGCAGGACTTCGGCTTCGAGCTGGAGGAGACGCGGCCCTTCGTGGAGTGCCTGCGGGCCGGCCACCCGGAGGGCGACCTGTGTCCTGCGTCGCTCGCCGTGTACCGGCGCAAGCTCGGTGAACTGGATGCGCTGATCGGCGAGTTGCAGGCCGTACGCGCGCAGGTCTGCGAGCAGCTGGTGAAGGCGGAGGCGGCGCGCGACGAGCTGGCGGCCGGGGCGGAGGTTCCGGGCGGCCCGGAACCCGTATGCGAGCTGGGAGGGCGGACGCGGTGATCAAGACAGAGGGTGTGGCCGAAGTGACGGACGCGGACTTCGAGGCAGAGGTGATCGGGGCCAAGCTGCCCGTGCTGGTGGAGTTCACGGCGGACTGGTGCCCGCCGTGCCGGCAGATCGCGCCGGTGCTGAGCGCCGTCGCCTCCGAGGAGCGCGACCGGCTCAAGGTGGTTCAGCTGGACGTGGACACGAATCCGGAGATCACGAACGCGTACGGGGTGCTGTCGATGCCCACGCTCATGGTGTTCCGGGGCGGCGAGCCCGTGAAGTCCATGGTGGGAGCCAGGTCGAAGCGTCGGCTCCTGGAGGAACTGTCCGACGTGCTCTGACCTCACGGACGTCACGAAACTCACCAACGAAGAAATCCTCCGCAGGCAATTGCCTGCGGAGGATTTCTTTGCGTATATTTAATGGTTCGCGACTTCACGGAAATTGGGTCGCGGAGAAGTTCAGTAGGCACAGTATATCGGGCCGGGAGTGGAATTGTCAAACAGCGATTTTCCGGACGATGAATTCCGCCGGGAGCAGGAATTCATCGACGGGTTGTACGCGCGCGTCGACGCCCTGCGCGGCGGCACCGAGGCCTCCGTGGCGGACGCGCTCGCGCAGGGCCACACGCCGCAGCAGGCCCGCCTGGAGCGGGACATCCTCGTCGCCGAGCGCTCGGGGCTGCTCGCCGCGCTGAACGCGGTGGACGGTTCCCTCTGCTTCGGCCGGATCGACCTCACCAACGGGACCACCCACCACATCGGCCGTATCGGAATCCGTGCCGACAACACCGAGCACACCCCGATCCTGATCGACTGGCGGGCCCCGGTCGCCCGCCCGTTCTATCTCGCCACCGGCCATACGCCCATGGGCCTGCGCCGCCGTCGGCACATCACCACCGAGGGCCGCGCCGTCACCGCCCTGCACGACGAGATCCTCGACCTGGGCGACCAGGAACGCACCGGCCACGAGGACCCCAGCGGCGACGCCGTGCTGCTCGCCGCCCTCAACTCCGCGCGCACCGGCCGTATGGGCGACATCGTGCGGACCATCCAGGCCGAGCAGGACCGCATCATCCGCGCCCCGCACCGCGGCGTACTGGTCGTGGAGGGCGGCCCGGGAACCGGCAAGACGGCCGTGGCCCTGCACCGCGCCGCGTATCTCCTGTACGAACACCGGGAGTTGCTCGCCAAGCGGGCCGTCCTGATCGTCGGCCCGAACCCGGCGTTCCTCGGCTACATCGGCGAGGTCCTGCCCTCGCTCGGCGAGACGGGCGTGCTGCTCTCGACCGTCGGCGAGCTGTTCCCCGGCGTGCACGCGACCGCGAGCGACACCCCCGAGGCCGCCGCCGTGAAGGGCCGCGCCGACATGGCGGACGTCCTGGCCGCCGTCGTACGCGACCGTGAGGCCCTGCCCGACCCGGTGATCGGCATCGAGCACGACCGGGACATCCTGCTGCTCGACGACGATCTCGTACGCGTCGCCCGTGAGCGCACCCGTGAGGCACGGCTGCCGCACAACGCCGCCCGCGAGGTCTTCGAGGGCCACATCCTCAACATCCTCACCGACATGGTCGCCGAGCGGATCGGCACGGATCCGTACGACGGCTCGAACCTGCTCGACGCCAGCGACATCACGCAGATCCGCGACGAACTGGCCGAGAATCCCGAAGTCTGGTCGGCCATCGACCAGTTGTGGCCGCGCGTCACCCCGCGGCGGCTCGTCGCGGACTTCCTCGCCGAGCCCGACGGCCACGTCCCCGAGGCGGACGCCGACGCCATCCGGCGCCCGGTGACGCGCGCCTGGACCACCGCCGACGTTCCCCTGCTCGATGAGGCCGCCGAACTCCTCGGCGAGGACGACCGGCCGGCGCGGGCCGCGGCCGAGAGGGAACGCGAGCAGCAAGTGGCGTACGCGCAGAGCGTGCTGGACATCTCGTACGCGTCACGGACCTACGAGTTCGAGGACAAGGAGGAGGGCGATCCCGAGGGGGCCGAGGTCCTCTCCGCGCACGACATCATCGACGCCGAGCGGATGGCCGAGCGGCACGAGGAGGACGACCACCGCAGCGCCGCCGAGCGTGCCGCGGCCGACCGTACCTGGGCGTTCGGGCACATCATCGTGGACGAGGCGCAGGAGTTGTCGCCGATGGCTTGGCGGCTGCTGATGCGGCGCAGTCCGACGCGTTCGATGACGCTGGTCGGGGATCCGGCCCAGACGGCCGACGCGGCGGGCGTCGGCTCCTGGTCGGGCATCCTCCACCCGTACGTCCAGGACCGCTGGGAGCACACCCGCCTCGCCGTCAACTACCGCACTCCGTCCGAGGTCATGGACGTCGCCGCGGCCGTGGTGCGCGCCGAGGATCCCGGCTTCGAGCCGCCGAGTTCGGTGCGGTCGACGGGCGTACGGCCCTGGGCGCGGGCGACCGACGACCTGCCGGGAGCCGTGGCGAAGGCGGTCGCGGAACTGACCCCGGAGGAGGGACGGCTGGCGGTGATCGCGCCCCGCGATCTGCACCGGGCGCTGGCCGCACGTCTTGACGGCGTCACGGCGGGCGGGGAACCCGACCTGACGCGGTCCGTCGTACTCCTCGACCCCCGGCAGGCCAAGGGCCTGGAGTTCGACTCGGTGCTGGTGGTGGAGCCGTCGCGGTACGGCACGAGCGATCTGTACGTGGCGCTGACCCGGGCCACGCAGACGCTCGGAGTCGTACACACGGGGGAGCTGCCGCAGGCGCTGGCGACGGCCTTCTGAACGACCCGGCTTTGCGGGTGTATTCCGGCATCTGCCGCATACATCACCGAGTCGTAACAGTTGGCGTCATGGTCACAGCTTGTGCACGCGCGGTGCGGTATGCGTGTTCGCATGAACCCTCAACCATCCGCCGTGGCCCCGGACGGGGCGCCCCCGCTCGAGTCGTTGCGCGTCGAGCCACTGCTGACGTCGGCGTTCGACACGGATCCGGCCGGCGTGTACGCGCAACTGCGGCGTACGTACGGTCCGGTGGCGCCGGTCGGTCTCATGGGCGTACCGGTGTGGCTGGTCCTCGACTACCGCGAGGTCCTGGAGGTGCTCCGCAAGGAGAGCGTGTGGCGGCGGGACATCCGGTACTGGCGGGCGCGGGCGGAGGGGCGGCTGCCGCAGGACTGGCCGCTGCTCGCCGGGTACGAGGTCCGGCAGACGATGTTCATGGACGACGAGGAGCATCTGGCCGCCCGGCAGACGTATCACTCGGCGCTCGGTCCGTTCCAGGACGCCCGTACGCCGCAGGGCTGGGAGCTTCGCTCGGCCGTCGTGTCGTACGCGGACGAGCTCGTCGCCATGCTGGCGGCGGAGTCCGGTACCGCGGGGTTCATGGACCTGGCCGCGCAGTACACCAGACCCCTGCTGCTGATGGTCACGACCCGGCTGTTCGGCTGTCCCGTCGAACTCGGCGACGAGATGGTCATGGACCTGTGGCGGATGCTCGACGGCGGCCCCGACGCGGGGCCCGCCACCGGACGGGCGCTCGCGGCCATGACACGGCTGGCCGCGCATCGGCGGGCCGTGCCCGGCGACGACCTCACGTCCTACCTGCTCCTCGCCGATCCCTCCCTGTCCGACGAGCAGCTCGGCCGGGAGCTGTTCATGAACGCGGTGTATCTCAACGACATCACCGGCAACATGGTGTGCAACACGCTGCTGGAGGTGCTGCGCGGCAACGCCACCGTCCGGCGGAGCCTGTCGGCCGGCCTCATCGGCGAGACCGTCAACCGTGCCGCGCTGGCCAACGCGCCCGTGGCCAACATGTGCTTCCGCTTCGCGGCGCGTGATGTGCGGCTCGGCAACTTCTGGATCCGGGCGGGCGATGCGGTCTCGCCGTCCGCGGCGGCGGCCCATCAGGATCTGATGGCGATCGGGTCCCACCTCGTGGACTCCACGGTGAGTACGCGGGCGCATCTGGGGTGGGGCGCGGGGCCGCACCAGTGCCCCACCGCTGCCCGCGAACTGGCGGGCGCGGTGGTGGCCACGGCGGTCGGCCGAATCTTCGACCACTTCACGAAGGTCGAACTCACGCTGCCCGCCGACCAGTTGCCGTGGCGGTCGGGGCCGGTCGTGCGGGGGCTGCGGCTGCTTCCCGTCCGCTACGAACTCGGCGCGGGCCATCCCATCGTCGGTCAGGGGCCGCCGCCGCGTGCTGCCGCGAACGGGGCGCCGGACTCCTCGCACGCGTCCAGGCGCCATGCGAGGGGGTTGCTGGCGGCGCTGCGGCATCTGATGTGGGGGACACGAAAGGGGGGTTGAGGGGTTGGTTTCGCCCCCGCCGCCCCTGTCCGTCCCGTCCCCGGGGCTTCGCCCCGAAGCCCCGCCAGGCGCTCCGCCCCTGGACCCCGCTGGGGGGCTCCGCCCCTGGACCCCGCTGGGGGCTGCGCCCTCAGACCCCCATCGGCCTGAACGGCCTCGTCCTCAATCGCCGGACGGGCTGATTTTCAGCCCGTCCGGCGATTGAGGACCGCGGGTCCGGGGGGCTGGCCCCCGGAACGGGTCCCAGGGCTTCGAGCCGCCCTTCCAGCGGAGCGCCCTGTCAGGGCTGGTCGGCCACGGCGGCGGTGAAACGCGCCAGGAGTGCCACGACCGCGGCACGCAGCTCTTCTCCGCCCTCGACGCGGAAGGCGAACGGCAGCCTCGCCAGCCATTCCTGCGCGTACATGGCTGGGTTGCGAGTGCTGCCGACCAGAACGCATCCGTCCGCCAAGGGTTCAAGCCGTCCCATGGGCGGCCGGATCCAGGGGGCCACCTCGGTCAGGGGAAGGTCGAACACCACGCGGGTGGAGAACTCCCATCCGAGGCCCAGGTTCTCCTCCAGCACCGCCACCGGGTCGAGACCTTCGGGTAGTTCGAACCCGTGCCCGGTCCGCCGGACCGCGCGGACCCGGTCGACCCGGTAAGTGCGGATTGCGTCCGCGCGATGGGAGTGGCACAGCAGGTACCAGCGCCCGTAACGGACGACGAGGGACCAGGGATCCACCTCCGCCTCCCACTCGTTGCCGACCTCGCTGCGGTACGTGACCAACACGCGGTGCCGGGCCGCGACGGCACCGACGAGCTCGCTGGTGATGGCCGGATCCGGGCGGGCCGAGTTCGGGTCCGGTGCGGCCGACGCGTACTCCCGCAGCATTGCCGCATGTTGGCCGACGCTCTCCGGCAGCGCCTTGACGACCTTGCCCAGGGCGGTGCTGACCAGGTCTTCGGCACCGGCCGCGCTCGGCTGGCCGCTGAGTACGGCCATCACCAGGCCGAGGGCCTCGGCCTGCGTGAAATGCACAGGGGGCAGCCTCGTCCCGCGCCCCAGCCGATATCCGCCATGCGGCCCCCGGGCCGACTCCACGGGGATGCCGGCCTCTCGGAGTATCCCGACGTATCGGCGCGCGGCTCGCTCCGTGACGCCCAGCCGGATGGCGAGTTCACCGGCCGTCGTACCGGGGCGGGCCTGGATGATCTCCAGGGCGCGCAGTGCTCGCGCGGTGGGGCTGAGATCGTTCGGCACGGGAGCAGGCTAATCCGCTCCGCTGAGCTCCAGGGTCAAAAGAGTCCGCGGGATTCCCCAGCCCCGTGGGGCGAGGGTGGCCGGGGCTGGTTCCCAGACTTGGCCGCCACCGGACTTCGCCCAGGGCGCTTGGGTGGTCGCCGGACAAACCGGCAGTGGATTGTCCGGATCTCCTTCTACGGTGACATCCGTGAAGCAGAAGAAGGGGAACTGACCATGAACATCCTGCTCATCGGCGGCCTGTGGCTGAACGGATCCGTGTGGGGCCGTGTCGCCTCCGCGCTGGAGGCGCTCGGCCATCGCCCTGTGCCACTCACCCTCCCGGGCCAGGGGGACGGCTCCGCATCCGCCACGCTCGACGACCAGGTGGAGGCGGTGCTCGCCGCTGTGGACGCGGCGCCCGGCAAGCTCATGGTGGTGGGGCATTCCGCCGCCTGCTCGCTGGCCTGGCTGGCCGCCGACCGGCGGCCGGGGCGGCTGGCCAAGGTCGCCCTCATCGGCGGCTTCCCGTCCCCCCACGGTCAGCTGTACGCCGACTTCTTTGAGGTGAGGGACGGTGTCATGCCCTTCCCGGGCTGGAGCCCGTACGAAGGGCCGGACGCCGCCGACCTCGACGACGAGGCCAGGCGAGAGCTGGCGGCTGCCGCGATCCCCGTGCCCCAAGGCGTGGCCAAGGGCGTGGTGCGGCTGGCGGACGACCGGCGGTTCGACGTCCCGGTCGTGGTCGTATGCCCGGAGTTCACGCCCGCGCAGGCTCAGGAGTGGATCAACGCCGGCGACGCCCCGGAGCTCGCCCGGGCCAAGCACGTCGACTTTGCCGACATCGACTCGGGCCACTGGCCCATGGTCACCAAGCCTGCCGAGCTGGCCCGGATCCTGGCTGCGGCAGCCGACGCGGCCTGACGGTCCCGGAGCTCTCGATGTTCACTCCGGCATAGAAACTCAGGCCACAGAGTCACAACCAGCCGCTTTCGATACAGGCCCTAGTCCTCCTCGACCAGCCAGTCCTCGTCGGCCTCGTCCTGGTCGTCCTCGTCGTCGGGGTGCTTCACGCCCAGGAGGCGGCGGGTCAGGCGGTCGCGGTCCGACAGCAGCTCGTCGACCGCTGCCCGGAGGTCGGCCGTTTCCGTGCGGTCCGCCTCGCGTTCGGCGGAGATCAGTACGGCCCGGCGTACCAGCTCCTTGGTGAAGGAGGCCGTCACGCCCTCGGTGCGGGTGACGATCTCCTCGGTGATGTCCTTGCCGAGGTCGAGGCCGGCTCCGTACAGGCCGAGGAGGCGGGCGCGGCCGTCGGCGTCCGGGAGGGGGATCTCGACGGCGAGGTCGACGCGGCCGGGGCGCTGGACGAGAGCCGGTTCGAGGAGGTCGGCCCGGTTGGTGGTGAGGAGGAAGGCCACGTCGGCGTCGTCGCCGAGGCCGTCCATCTCGTTCAGCACCTGGAAGAGCAGAGGCTGTGCGCCGCCGTCGAAGTCGCGCGCCTCGGCGACCAGGTCGACGTCCTCGAGGACCACGAGCGCGGGCTGGAGCATACGGGCGAGCCGGCACGCGGGGCCGATCGCACCCATGCTCGTACCGGAGAGGACGACGACCGTGAACTCCGGGAGGTGGGAGAGCAGGTAGCGGACGGTGTGGGTCTTGCCGGTGCCCGGCGGCCCGTACAGGAGCAGTCCGCGGCGCAGATGCTGGCCCGCGGCGCGCAGCCGCTCGCGGCGCCGGGCCACCCCGACGACCTGCCGCTCCACCCGCTCCAGAAGACCGGGCGGCAGCACGATCTCCTCGCGCGTCAGCGCGGGCCGGCGGTGGAAGCGGAACGGTCCGAGGCCCTCGTCGAACTCCGAGCCGTCGAAGGAGAGGATCTGCCCGCGGAAGATGTTGTGCTCGAGCATCAGCGCGTCGATGTCGGCGAGCAGCCGGTCCGCGAACGCCTTGTCGGGGGCGAGGACTTCGAGCTCGACCTTGTTGCGTCCGTACTCGTCCGCCGGTCCGCGCAGCAGCAGCGCGAACCGCTCCTCGCCCTCCTGCCCGAGGTACAACCCGAAGGAGACACAGGCGAGTTCGTCGTCCGGGGAGACCGGCAGATGCGCGTAGTCGACGGCTCCGAGCACGAACCGGTCGTACAGGTTCGCCGATTCGAGGATCTCGCCCAGCGTGAGGTCGCCGCGGCTCTCCGAACCGGTCATCCCGATCAGCTCGTGCGCCCGCCCCTCGACGGCGAACCAGCGCTCCAGGGCCAGATGGACATTCGGCAGGTCGTACGGGGGGTAGGCGGCCTTGACCACCGGCTGATCCCCGGGCGCCGTGCCCAGATGCGCACGAAGCCGCTCGGTGAGATCACGACCGCCGTCCCTGCGCTTGGGCCGGGCGACCGCCAGGAGGAACTCGTGGAAGAGACCGCCGACCTCGTCCAACGAATACGGCACCCCGTCGCCCGCCGACCTCTCCTCCGTGCCTGTGACCACCGAGTCGTCCCCCATGCGCACCTCCATACCGTTCCGTCCCACTTACGGCTCTCCAGCCTGGGCCCCGCGCACGGACCGGTCAAAGGCTTTTCCGGCAGCGGGAGTTGGGAGGTGACGGCAAAGACTCAGCCCGGCCACCGAGCTGGTGACCGGGCTGAGCAATTCAACCGGGCGGCTGAGCGACGGGGGATCCACTCAGCCGCCCGGAGTTTCGGGGCCCTATGGGTTTTTCGGAGGGCCCCCCGCGCCCCGTAAGGCGGCGCAGCCCCTAAGGGGCGCGGGGAACTGCGCGACCAGCCACGACGGACCTGCAGACGAAGAACCGCGCTACCCGCGGAGCACTACGCCTTGGCGAGCTCCTTGTCCTCGCCCTCGCGAGAAGCAGCTGCCCCGTTCCCCTCAGCGGCAGCGTCATCGTCGAGAAGCGTCTTCTCGTCGAACGGCAGCTGCCCCGCCAGCACCTGATCGACCCGCTCACGGTCGATCTCCTTCGTCCACGTACCGATCAGCACCGTGGCGACCGCGTTGCCCGCGAAGTTCGTCAGAGCACGCGCCTCGCTCATGAAGCGGTCGATGCCGACGATGAGGCCGATGCCGTCGACCAGGGCGGGCTTGTGCGACTGGAGGCCGCCCGCCAGGGTGGCAAGACCCGCACCGGTGACACCCGCCGCACCCTTCGAGGCGACCAGCAGGAACAGCAGCAGCGGAATCTGCTCGCCCACCGACATCGGCGTGCCCATGGCGTCGGCGATGAAGAGGGACGCCATGGTCATGTAGATCATGGTGCCGTCGAGGTTGAAGGAGTAGCCGGTCGGGACGGTGATGCCCACCACCGGCTTGCTGACGCCCAGGTGCTCCATCTTCGCGATGAGCCGCGGCAGCGCGGACTCGGAGGAGGAGGTGGACAGGATCAGCAGGAACTCACGGCCCAGGTACTTGAAGAACGTGAGGATGTTCAGGCCCGCCACCACACGCAGCAGCGTGGCCAGCACGATGAAGACGAAGAGGAAGCAGGTGATGTAGAAGCCGAGCATCAGCACGGCGAGGCTCTTGAGCGCGTCAAGGCCCGCGGAGCCGGTGACCGCGGCGATGGCACCGAAGGCACCGATCGGGGCGGCCCACATCACCATCGCGAGGATGCGGAAGACGAGGCGCTGGATGTGCTCGACACCGCGCAGGATCGGCTGGCCGGCGTCGCCCATGGCCTGCAGCGCGAAGCCGGCGAGCAGGGCGACCAGGAGGGTCTGCAGGACCTCGCCGCCGGTGAACGCGGAGACGATCGTGGTCGGGATGATGCCGAGCAGGAACTCCTCGGTGCTCTTGGCCTCCGTGATCTGCGCCTGGCCGGTCTCCTTGACCGCCTCGGTGACCGCGAGGCCCGTACCCGGCTCGACGATGTTGCCGACGACCAGGCCGATGCCGAGCGCGACCAGCGACATCACCGTGAAGTAGCCGAGTGCGATGCCACCCACCGCGCCGACCTTCGCGGCCTTCCGCACCGAGCCGATGCCCAGCACGATGGTGCAGAAGATGATCGGCGAGATCATCATCTTGATCAGGTTCACGAAGCCGGTACCGATCGGCTTCAGCTCGACCGCGAAGTCGGGGGCGGCCAGACCGACGGTGATGCCGAGCACCACCGCGATGATCACCGCGATGTAGAGGTAGTGGGTGCGATCCCGCTTGCCAGCGGGTGCGGTAGCTGCCGTTTTTGACGTATTCGTCACGGCTGCCTCCTTGACGTCATCGTCGCATCACCGGCGTGCGGCTCACGTCCGGGGGTTGCGGTGACTATCCCGTGGCCTGTGAGGCCGGTCACCCTTCCGTTCATTTAGTTCACGTGGACGCAACGATGCAGACTGATTCCATGCGTATCCCCCGGCCCCGCAGCCTGGCGGGCCAGCTCTTCGCCATGCAGGCAGTTCTCGTCGCCGTCGTGGTGGCCGGTTGCGCCCTGTTCACCTATGTCAGCGACCGCAGCCAGGCCGAGGACGCGGCCCGCCGTCAGGCCATGGGCGTGGCCAGTTCCGTCGCGGACTCCCCTTCCGTACGGCAGGCCATACGCACCCCCGATCCGACGAAGACCCTCCAGCCGTACGCGAACCAGGTGCGGCGCCACGCGGAGGTCGACTTTGTCACGATCATGAACACGAAGGCCATCCGCTGGACCCACCCCGACAAGAACCAGATAGGGCGGCCCTTCCTCGGCCACACCGAACGCGCCCTCAAGGGCCAGCCGTTCACGGAGACGTACACCGGCACACTCGGCCCGTCCGTACGGGCCGTCACGCCGATCTACGACGAAGGCCGCATCGTCGGCCTGGTCAGCGCGGGCATACGGGTCGAGGCCATAAGCGAGCGGGTGCAGGGGCAGGTGACGGCCCTGTTCGGCGTCGCGGTGGGCGCGCTGGCGCTGGGCGCCGTCGGCACGTACGTCATCAACGCCCGGCTGCGGCGCTCCACCCACGGGATGAACGCGGGCGAGCTCAGCCGGATGCACGACTATCACCAGGCCGCGCTGCACGCCGTGCGCGAGGGGCTGCTGATGCTGGACGGGCAGTTCAAGGTGGCGTTGATCAACGACGGCGGGCGTGAACTGCTCGGGGTGACCGGCGATGTGGTCGGCCGCTCGGTGGCGGACCTCGGGCTGCCCTCCCCGCTGACGGGGGCACTGCTGTCGGCGGAGCCGCGCGTGGACGACCTGCATCTCACCGCCTCCCGGGTGCTCGTGGTGAACACCTCGCCGGTGTCGGGCGGCGAACGCCGGGGCACGGTCGTGACCCTGCGCGATGTGACCGAACTCCAGTCCCTGATGGGCGAGTTGGACTCGGAGCGCGGCTTCACACAGGCGCTCCGCTCGCAGGCGCACGAGGCCGCGAACCGCCTTCACACGGTGGTCTCCCTGATCGAGCTGGGCCGCGCGGACGAGGCGGTCGACTTCGCCACGGCCGAGCTGGAACTGGCCCAGGCGCTGACGGACCAGGTGGTCGCGGCGGTGAGCGAACCTGTACTCGCGGCCCTGTTGCTGGGCAAGGCGGCCCAGGCGAACGAGCGGGGCGTCGAGCTGGTCGTCTCCGGGGACAGCAGCATCGACGACGGCCTGCTCCCGGACTCGCTCCCCGCACGCGACCTGGTGACGGTGCTCGGCAACCTGATCGACAACGCGGTGGACGCGGCCCAGGGCTCGGTCGGCGCCCGCGTCACGGTCACCGCACTCGCCGACGAGTCGGGCCTGGTCCTGCGGGTCACCGACACCGGGGACGGCGTGGACCCGGCCCACACGGAGGCGGTTTTCGAGCGCGGCTGGTCGACCAAGCCGGCGGGTCCGGGAGGCCGGGGGCTCGGACTGGCGCTCGTACGGCAGGCCGTCAGCCGTCACGACGGGACGCTGACCGTGGCGGATGCCGCAGGGGGCGGGGCGTCGTTCGAGGCGCGGTTGCCGCTGCCAGGGGCGAGGCGGGCTACTTCGGAGGAAGCTTCGACGGGGCGGTTTTCGGCCAAGGGGACTAAGGTCCACGCCGAGCCCGAGTCCGAGCTCGAGCCGGCTCCGCAGCCCACCCCGCACGGAGGCACCGTATGAGCACGCCCTCCAAGGACATCCGCGTCCTGGTCGTCGAGGACGACCCCGTCGCGGCGGACGCGCATGTCATGTACGTGGGGCGCGTGCCCGGTTTCACGGCGGTGGGCAAGGCGCACACCGGGGCGGAGGCACGGCGGGCGCTGGACCGGATGCCGGTGGATCTGCTGCTCCTCGACCTCCATCTCCCGGACGGCCACGGCCTGCAGCTCGCGCGCTCGCTCCGCGCCGCCGGCTATCACGCGGACGTCATCGCGGTCACCTCCGCGCGGGACCTCACGGTCGTACGGGAGGGCGTCTCGCTGGGCGTCGTGCAGTACGTCCTGAAGCCGTTCACCTTCGCGACCCTGCGGGACCGCCTCGTACGGTACGCGGAGTTCCACGCGGCGGCCGGCGAGGCCAGCGGCCAGGACGAGGTGGACCGGGCGCTGGCGACCTTGCGCGCACCGGGGCCCGCGGAACTGCCCAAAGGACTGAGCGCGCCGACGCTGGAGCGGGTGACCCGGGCGCTGCGGGACTCCACGGAGGGGTTGACCGCAGCGGGGGTGGCGGAGGCGGTGGGGATATCGCGGATCACTGCCCGGCGGTATCTGGAGCATCTGGTGGACGCGGGTCGGGCGGGACGGAGTCCTCAGTACGGGCAAGTGGGGAGGCCGGAGTTGCAGTATCGGTGGATCAAGGGGTAGACGGTGAGGGGCAGTTGGCACGGCTGCGGCCTCCGGTCCGGATCGGCTCGAATGCCATCGGCGTCCCGTCAAGGGGATGTGAACACCCCGGCGTACACCAGGAATTGGGCACCCAGCCCCGCGACAGCGAGCGCCTCCATCACGGACACCGCCAGCAGGCCCCCGGTGACCTGACCACCGGCCCAGTACACGACGAGCCCCGCCAACGGCACAACACAGAAGGCGAGTAGATCGATCCCGCACTGGATGGCTTTGCGGGAGGCCCTTCGGGAGTCACCGCGGTGGGAGGTCTCCCAGCCGAAGGCGCCCTCAGTACCGGCAAGTTGGGCCAGCCGAGGCCCCAACTCGCCCCGCACGTAGGCCCCGATCGCCGAGATCTTCTCGTCGTTCACGAGGTAGGTCCACCCGAGAACGACACACACCGGCGGCAAGGCGAGCAGCATCGAGGCCTGCTCGGCCTGCGCGGCGGCAGCAACCACGGCGGCCACGACCGCGAGGGTGACGTACAGCAGGTTGTCCCGGAACCCGATCCGCGCCTTCTGCTCGTCCTTCACGCTCTCGTACTCGGCAAGCAGCAACTGACCTGTGGTGACGTCTTGTCCCGGCACGTCTCTGTCCCCCTTCTCGGCGCCCAACGTCCCTGCTGGTCAGGCGACTCGGCAGTACCTTAAGCGGGTGCCGCAGGCTGGAGACACCGCGGGGGATGTTGGTGCCAAGCCCAAGCCCAAGCCACTGCAAGGTCATTGACCTGACTAGACCACCGCTCTTACGTTCACGATGCAGCCAAACTCGGCCACAACGACGTCGGCCAGTAGGAGGTCGTGCCCGTGCGCCCCACAGCCGCTCCTCTCCTCCTCGCAACTCTGCTCGCCGCCACCACTCTCTCAGCCTGCGGCGGCGGCTCCGGAAGCGACCCGGACACCATCGAGGTCTCCTTCAAACAGTCCACGGACAACTCGATCAAGGTCCTGGACACCTACCTGGCCGACATGAAGAAGCAGTTCGAGAAGGCGAACCCGGGCAAGAAGGTCAAGCTCGTCCCGATCAAGGCGCCGGACTCCGAGTACTACACGAAGCTCCAGCAGATGCTCCGCTCCCCCAAGACGGCCCCGGACCTGGTGTACGAGGACACGTTCCTCATCAACTCGGACATCACGAGCGGGTACTTGAAGCCCCTGGACCCGTACCTGGAGAAGTGGAAGGACTGGGACCAGTTCATCGACACGGCCAAGGCGGCGGCCAAGGCCGAGGACGGCAAGACGTATGGCGTACCGGACGGGACCGACACCCGGGGCCTCTGGTTCGACAAGGGAATCTTCAAGAAGGCGGGCCTGCCGGAGAACTGGCAGCCGAAGACGTGGGACGACGTCCTCGAAGCCGCCCGGACCATCAAGCAGAAGGTCCCCGGCGTCATCCCGCTCAACGTCTACACGGGCAAACCGGCAGGCGAAGCCTCCGCCATGCAGGGCTTCGAAATGCTCCTGTACGGGACGGGCAACTCAGCGAGCAAAGACGAAGACCCCCTCTACGACACCGCGTCCAAGAAGTGGATCACCGGCAGCCAGGCCTTCAAGGACGCCCTCACCTTCGTGGAGACCGTCTACAAGGAGAAGCTCGGCCCCAACGTGTCGGACGCCCTCGACCCCAACATCGCGACCCGGGTCCGCGGCGAGTTCCTCCCCGAGGGCAAGCTCGGCATCAACCTCGACGGCTCCTGGCTCCCGCAGGACTGGCTGGAGGGCAGCGGCCACGAATGGCCCGAGTGGTCGGAGAAGTTGGGCCTCGCGGCCATGCCGACTCAGAACGGCCAGGCCCCCGGCAAGGTGAGCATGTCGGGCGGCTGGACCTGGTCGATCCCGTCCAAGGCAGCCAACCCCGACCTCGCCTTCAAGTTCATCGAGACGATGCAGACGAAGGCGAACGCCCAGAAGTGGTACATCTCCAACTCCGGTATCTCGGTGCGGAAGGACGTCGCCGAGGACCCGGAGTACGTGAAGGCGCAGCCCGGCATCAAGTTCTTCACGGACCTGGTGTCCAGTACGCACTACCGTCCCGCCTACCCCGCTTATCCGAAGGTCTCGACGGCGATCCAGGAGGCCATGGAGGGCGTGACGACGGGCGACAGCTCGGTCGAGGAGGCGGCGAGCGGCTACGACGAGGAACTCAAGTCGGCCACGGACAACCAAGTGATCAAAAAGTGAGCGAGAAGCGGGAGTTGAGCGAGAAGCTTGAGCGAGAAGTGAGCAGCCGTTCATGACCGCCGCGCCCCCGGCCGGTCCCGGCGTCGTCAAGACCGCGCAGGGACCGACCGCCCCACCGCCCACGCCGAAGAGCCGCTCCCTGCGCCGCGCTCTCACCCGTGCCCTCCCCGTCTCCCCCGCCGTCGTCCTCCTGCTCCTCTTCCTCGCGGGCCCCATCGCGTACTGCGCCTACATCGCCTTCACGGACCTCCAACTCACCGGCCAGGCCGAGTCGTCCTTCGTCGGCTTCGACAACTTCCGCGACGCTTTCCAGGACGCGGCGTTCCTCAACGCCGTATGGCTGACGCTGGTGTTCACCTTCCTCAGCTCCCTCATCGGCCAGAACACCCTGGGCCTGGCCCTCGCCTCGCTGATGCAGCGCGCGTCAAAGCCCGTTCGCACACTCACGGGCGGCATCGTGATCACGGCCTGGGTACTACCTGAAGTCGTGGCAGGTTTCCTCCTGTACGCCTTCTTCCGCCGCGAAGGCACGTTGAACGCCATTCTGGACTGGCTGCATCTCCCGTCCCAGAACTGGCTGTTCACGCTTCCGATCCTGGCCGTCTCCTTCGCCAACGTATGGCGGGGCACGGCTTTCTCGATGCTGGTGTACTCGGCGGCGCTGAATGAGATCCCGAAGGAGATCACGGAAGCCGCGGAGGTCGACGGGGCGGGCGGCTGGCGCCGCATGTGGCACATCACGCTGCCGATGATCAGACGTTCCATCGGTACGAACCTGATGCTCAACACGCTCCAGACGCTGTCGGTCTTCGGCCTGATCTGGGTCATGACGAGAGGCGGCCCGGGAAACCGCAGCCAGACCCTCCCCCTCTTCATGTACGAGCAGGCCTTCCAGAAAAGCATGATCGGGTACGGGACTGCAGTGGCGCTCTTGCTTCTAGTGGTCGGTTCGCTGTTCTCGGTCGTCTATCTGCGACTGCTGCGGACGGAGGTCTGAGATGCCCGTAGCTCCGACCCTCAAGTCCCGCCGCGCCAACCGCCGTTACGCCGCCGACGCCGGCCTCCTCGTCGTAGCGGCCGCCTTCGTCCTGCCGCTGGCCTGGGTGGTCCTCTCCGCCCTGGACCCGGACGCCAACCTGCAGGTGAAGATCCCCGACGGCCTCACCCTGGACAACTTCGACGCCGTACTCGAACCCGACATCACCTTCACGCCCCTGCTCAACAGCCTGATCCTGTGCGGCGGAGCGACCCTGCTGACGGTCGTCTGCGCGGCTCTGGCGGCCTACCCGCTGTCACGGTTCCGGTCCCGGCTCAACCGGCCGTTCCTGCTGACGATTCTCTTCGCCACGAGTCTGCCGATCACGGCGATCATGGTTCCGGTGTACGCGTTGTTCGTGCAGGTGGACCTGATCGACACCATGCAGGGCACGATCTTCTTCTTCGCGGCTTCTCAACTGCCTTTTGCCATTTGGCTGATGAAGAATTTCATGGACGGCGTGCCGAAGGAGTTGGAAGAGGCTGCCTGGACGGACGGCGCGTCGTCGTTCCAGTCGCTGCTGCGGATCGTGCTGCCGCTGATGGGGCCGGGTGTGGGGGTGGTGACGGTCTTCTCGTTCGTGATGATGTGGGGAAACTTCTTTGTGCCGTTCATGCTGCTGCTGAGTCCGGATCAGATGCCGGCTTCGGTGAGCATCAATGACTTCTTCGGGAATCGGGGGACGGTGGTTTATGGGCAGTTGGCCGCGTTCTCGGTTATTTACTCGACGCCGGTGATTTTGTTGTATGTGCTGGTGGCGCGGCGGTTGGGTGGGGGGTTTGCTTTGGGTGGGGCTGTTAAGGGGTGATGGGGGTGGGTGGCGGGGTGGGGTCCGGACCCTTGTTCGTTCTGTCGGCGGAGTCGCGGGCTTGGGCGGCTTCGGTGGGGGCGTCGGCGCGGGTGAAGGCTTCGGCGGCCTGGAGCCAGCAGGCGCGGGCGTCGGAGGGACGGTGGGCGACCTCGTGGGCGAGGGCCAGGTTGTGGAGGGTTCTGCCTGCCCGGTACCAGTCCTCGAACTCCCGGTAGGTCTCCAGGGCCTTGCCGTACGCCTCGACCGCCTCCCCCGCCCGGCCCGCCTGCCACAGGGCGTTGCCGAGGTTGGTCCACGCGGTGCCCTCGCCATGGTGATCCCCGGCCGCCCGGTGCAGGTCGCGGGCGCGGGTGTGGGCGTCGACCGCCTCCCCCGCCCGGCCCGCCTGCCGCAGGGCGAGGCCGAGGTTGTTCCACGCGATGCCCTCGCCGTGGTGGTCCCCGGCCGCCTGGATCAGGTCGCGGGCGCGGGTGAGGGCGTCGACCGCCTCCCCCGCCCGGCCCGCCTCCTCCAGGGCGAGGCCGAGGTTGCCCCACGCGATGCCCTCGCGGTGGCGGTCCCCGGCGGCCCGGTGCAGGTCGCGGGCGCGGGTGTGGGCGTCGATCGCCTCCCCCGCCCGGCCCGCCTGCCGCAGGGCGCCGCCGAGGTTGTTCCACGCGATGCCCTCGCCAAGGCGGTTCCCGGCGCGGTGGGCGGCCTCCCGGGCGGCCCGGCCGACGGTGATCCAGTCGTCGAAGGACCGCCGCCACTCCAGGTACTCCGCCAGGCATTCGGCCAACCGCACCGCCGTGTCCGCGTACCGCTCCTCCCCCGCCCACTGCACCGCCGCCACCAGCCCCGCCCGCTCCCCGTCCAGCCACCCCAGCGCCTGCGCCCGGTCCACGAACCGCTCCGGCTCCGGCATCCCCGGCAGCCAGCGCAATCGGTCATCGGCGGCCTTCGCCCACCGGTAGTAGAACTCCAGCACCCGCCCCCGGGCCGCCTTCCCTTCCTCCACCAACGCCGCGTCCCCTGCCACCACACCCACCCCGAACGCCCGCACCAGGTCATGCAACCGCCACCTCCCCCGCCCGTTCCCCCGCTCGACGAGATGCGTGCGCGTCAGCGCGTCCAGGGCACGGGTCGGCGGAGCGTCTGCCTCGGTCAGGACGGTGACGACCTCGGTGCCCACGTCAGGCCCTGGGGCAAGAGACAGCAGGCGGAGCAGACGGGCCTGCTCGGGTGGCAGACGTCGGTATGACAGGTCGAAGGCGGCGCGGACACTCCGCTCGCCATCGTCGAGGTGGGTGAGCCGGTCGCGGAACTCGGTGAGTTCGGCGGCGAGTTCGGCGATGGGCTTGTCCCGGTCCAGCACCAGCAGAGCAGCCGCGATCTGGAGGGCCAGCGGCAGATGCCCACAGCGGGAGGCGAGTTCCGCGGCTGCCTCGGCCCCGTCCGCGACGCGGCTGTCGGACGGGTCGGCGATCCACAGGGCGCGGTCGAGGAGGGCGTACGCCTCCTGCGGCGTCAGCTCGTTCAACGGCAGGAGCCGTGCGCCCAGTTGGGGCAACTTGTTGCGAGAGGTGACAAGAAGACGGTGCCGCGTGTCGCCGGGAAGCAGAGGGCGCACCTGCTCCGGTGAGGACGCATTGTCCGCCAGGATCAGCACCGCGCCCCGCTCCCGAGCACGCTCGGCAAGGGTCGAACGGTAGAGCGCGGCCCGTTCGTCCGCAGTGGCCGGGATGTGCTCCGGCGCCGTACCCAACGCCCTCAGCAAGGCCTCCAGCGCCTGGTCCGCCGTAACGGGATCGTCGTCGTACCCGTGCAGGTCGACGAAGAGCACGCCGCCCGGAAACCAGCCCCTCCCGCACGCCTCGTGCGCCGCCTCCACCGCGAGCGCCGTCTTGCCGATGCCGCCGAGCCCGGACACCGCCGCGACCAGCACGGCGGCCGGTCTCTCGGGCGCGGACGGGTCGAACGCGTCCAGCAGCGCACGGAGTTCGTCGTCCCGGCCGGTGAAGCCGACCGCCTTCGCGGGCAGGGCATCCAACGCGGTGGGCGCGGGCCCGTGCTGTGGTACTCCGCCTTGGCGGTGAAGGACCCGGTGAACTCCCCTCCCCGGAAGTCGAGGTGGTCCCCGCCGTACCCGTTCGTCATCGCCCCGTCCCCCGTGTCGCCTCCGAACATCGTTTGAAATCACGGTACGCCGCCACATCCCACCCAACACCCAGTCTGGACAGGCCACTTGGCAGTACCGTAAGAGCGTGCCGGAGACAAAACCCACCGTGGCGGTTCTGACCGCGCTGTCCCTCGAATACGACGCCGTACTCGACCACCTCACGGATGTCGAGAAGCTCACGCATCCGCGCTACGGCACGCGGGCCAGGCGGGGCGGCCTCCCCGGCACCCCGTGGCAGGTCGCCCTGGTGGACATGGGCGAGGGAACCCTCACGGCGGCCACCCTCACCGAGCGCGTGCTGTCATGGCTCGACCCCGAGGCCGTGCTCTTCGTCGGCGTCGCGGGCGGCCTGAAGGACGACATCGAGATCGGCGACGTCGTGGTCGCGACCAAGGTGTACGCCATCCACGGCGGCAAGCAGACCCCCGACGGTCTCCTGAACCGCCCCGAAGCCTGGCGCGCCTCGCACCGCCTGGAGCAGGCGGCCAAGGAGGCGTTGCGCGGGAAGGCCCACTTCAAGCCGATCGCGGTCGGGGACGTCGTCCTCGCGGACAGCGACTCCAAACTCGCCCAAGGCATCAGGGCGAGCTTCAACGACGCCGTCGCCATCGAGATGGAAAGCTCCGGCGTCGCCCACGCCGTCCACCTCGCCGGTGAGGCGGGCGCGTTGATCATCCGGGGCATCAGCGACAAGGCCAACGCGGACAAGTCCCGTGCGGACGCCGGGGGTTCACAGCCCCTGGCCGCCGCGAACGCGGCCAGGGCGGCGGTCGCCGTACTCCACGAGCTGGAACCGAAGCCGACTGCCCCGCAGCCTCGTGACTCCGACCTCCGGGAGGGTCCTTTTCGCAGCTCCACGGACGCCCCCACGTACGGCGGAGACCACCTCGACTTCCGGGGAAGCACCCTCCCCGGCCCCTTCACCGCCAAGTCGGTCGGCCAACCACCGCACGACGACGGACAGTAGCCCAGGCGAAGGCCCGCACCACGGAACCGGTACGCCGCAGCAGTCCCACGGCCCGGTACCCACCGCGACCACCACCCTCCCGCCCCGCCCCCTCGGCTTCACCGGCCGATCGGCAGAAATGGGCCGCCTGCTCCCCCGCCTCGAACCCGCCCCGGACGGAGCCGCCGCGCTCCCTCTCCTCATCTTCGCCGTCACCGGCATGGGCGGCATCGGCAAGACGGCGCTGGCGGTGGAGGCGGCGCACCAGGCCTGCGCGAAGGGCTGGTTTCCCGGCGGCACGCTCTTCGTCGACCTGCGCGGCTACGACGACGCCCCCGTCACCGCCGACCAAGCCGTCCTCGCCCTCCTCGACGCCCTCGGCGTACGTGGCCCGGATCTGCCACAGACGACGGCGCGCCAGTACGACACGTACCGCACCCTCCTAGCCGAGCGACAGGACCGGACGCTGCTGATCCTGGACAACACCTCGGACCCGTCCCAGTTCCTCCCCCTGCTGCCCGGGACGGACCACCACCGGGTGTTGATCACCTCCCGAGACCGCCCGGACACCCTCTCCGTACGCCTCATCGACCTCGAAACACTCGCCCCGGACGACTCCGCCGCCCTCGTGACCCGCGCCCTCCACGATGCCGACGAACGTGACGACCGCCCGTCCCGGGAACCGGACGCCCTCCGCGAACTGACCTCCCTCTGCGGCCACTTGCCCCTCGCCCTCCAGATCGCCGCCGCCATGCTGCGCCGGCGCCGCCACCGCGACATCGCCTCGCTGGTGACCGAGATCAAGGAGGCCGCCGACCCCACCGCCGTACTCGACAACGGCAGTCGCGGCACCGACCTGTACGGCCGTTCGCTCGTTCTCCGCCCGGTCCTGGAGACCTCGTACCGCCGCCTCCCACCCGACCAGGCCCGGCTGCTGCGCCTGCTCGCCCTCGCTCCCGGTACGGAGACGGGCGCGGAGGCCGTGGCCGCGCTGGCCGACCTCGACATGGGGGCCGCCCTGGGCCTGCTGGAGGACCTCGCCGCCACCCATCTGGTTACGCCGGTCCAGGGCGGTGGGGGTCCGGCTTCCGGTGTGCGGTGGCGGTTGCATGACCTGGTGCGGGCGTTCGGGGTGCGTGTCGTGGCAGGGGATGCGGAGTTGGTGGAGGAGGGGGAGGCGGCGCGGGGGCGGGTGCTGGAGTTCTACTGCCGGTGGGCGGATGCCGCCGACGGCCGGTTGCGGTGGCTGCCGGGAAGGCCGGAGCCGGAGCGGTTCGCGGACCGGGCGCAGGCGCTGGGCTGGCTGGACGGGGAGCGGGCCGGGCTGGTGGCGGCGGTGCAATGGGCGGAGGAGGAAAGGTACGCGGATGCGGCGGTGTGGCTGGCCGCATGCCTGGCGCGGTACCTGCACTGGCGGCGGTCCTTCGACGACTCGATCACCGTCGGCCGGGCCGCCCGGGAGGCCGCCCACCGCGCCGGGGACCCCCACCGCGAGGCCATCGCGTGGAACAACCTCGGCAGCGCGCTGCGGGAGGCGGGCCGCGTTGAGGAGGCGATCGACGCCCACACCCGCGCCCGCGACCTGTACCAGGCCGCCGGGGACCACCACCGCGAGCCCCACGCGTGGAACAACCTCGGCAGCGCGCTGCGGGAGGCGGGCCGCGTTGAGGAGGCGATCGACGCCCACACCCGCGCCCGCGACCTGTATCAGGCCGCCGGGGACCACCACCGCGAGGCCCACGCGTGGAACAACCTCGGCAGCGCCCTGGCGGAGGCGGGCCGGGCTGAGGAGGCGGTCGACGCCCACACCCGCGCCCGCGACCTGTACCAGGCGGCCGGGGACCACCACGGCGAGGGCATCGCGTGGAACAACCTCGGCGGTGCCCTGCGGGAGGCGGGCCGGGTGGGGGAGGCGGTCGAGGCGTACGGCAGGGCCCTGGAGATCTGCCGGGAGTTCGAGGACTGGTACCGGGCAGGCAGAACCCTCCACAACCTGGCCCTCGCCCACGAGGTCGCCCACCATCCCTCCGACGCCCGCGCCTGCTGGCTCCAGTCCGCCGACGCCTACACCCGCGCCAACGCCCCCACCGAAGCCACCCAAGCCCGCACGCGGGCCGAAGAGCAGCAGTAGCGCCCCGGCCCGCACCTCACCCCACCTCACCCCCCACCCCCGCATAACCCCGAGCCCCCCGCCAAGGCAAAACCGCCCACATCCGAGTCCCACCCCCAGGCTCCCGAGCCTCCCCGAACCCCCACTCCCCCTCACAAG
>NZ_BAAASJ010000106.1:25663-56478 GCF_039532825.1 Streptomyces vastus | reverse complement strand
AGTTGTTGATGAGGTCACACTGCGGGCGGCCCTGCTTGATCTGCGCGAGCAGCGGAGCGTCGTCCAGGTTCAGCACCTTGACGGCGACCCCGGTCTCCTGCGTGAACGGCGTGTAGATCGCCTTCTGCAGGGCCGCACCGTAGGAACCGCCGCTGTCACGGACGACCACCGTCTTACCGCCGCCCTTGGCGCTGCCGGAAGGGGTGCGGCTCGTGCCGGTGCCACATGCGCTGAGGGCGGTCGCGGCGGCGAGACCCGCCGTGGCTCCGCCGACACCGCGCAGGAAAAGCCTGCGGTCTATACGGGCGTCTCTCATGGTGTGCCTCCTGGGGATGGTGCTACGGGGAAAGAGGGACAGCTGGGGATGGGGGTCTAGGGGCGGGGGTCCGCCTCTGGGGATGGGGGTCTAGGGGCGGGGGTCCGCCTCGTCGGATCCGCGGCCCATGCCGGGGACCGGGAGGGTGTTGGGTCGCGTGGCCGTGTCGGGGTCCCACGGGATGGCCAGGGCGGCCAGTTCGGTGCCGGGGCGGACGGTGAGGCCGTGCATGCCGTAGATGATCCGGCCGCCGGCCGGGGCGTGGACCGTGTGCTCCCGGCCGTCGGCCGGGTCGACGATGCGGCCGAGGAGGTCGCCCTCGGCGACTTCGCCGATGATGTCGGCGTCGAAGGAGAACTCCGGGTACCACAGGCCGGTGGCCTCGGATGTGACTCCGGCGGACCAGACCCACTCGCGAACGGTGGCTGGAGCGGGGTCGTCGGCACCGGTCGTGCCATCCGGGTCCAGTACGCCCAGGTGGCGCAGTGCCGTGAGGAGCCCGTCGACGCGGCGGCGGGCCGTGGCCCCGTCACGCTGGCCGCGTTGACCCACCTCGACGAGGACCGCCGAGATGCCCCGGCGGGCGGCGGCCGCGTGGCTGTTGCCGCCCTCGGCCGTCAGCCCGATCATGACGTCCTCGATGCCGAAGGAACCTGCCAGCTCGGCCGTCGCCTTGTCGAGGTCCGGGTCACCGGTGAGGCGGTAGCCGACGAAGTCCCGCAGGACCTGATCGATGCCGCCGCAGTGCAGGTCGACGTACACGTCGGCGCCGTCGACGAGGTGGGCGAAGAGCCAGGCGGCCAGCCGCTCGGTGGGGCCGCCGTCCGGGTCGCCGGGGAAGACACGGTTGATGTTCACGCCGTCGACCGGGGAGACGTTGAGCCGGCCCTGGTATACGGCGTTGGGGTTGGCGACCGGACAGATGATCACCTGCCCGCGCACCTCACCGGGTTCCAGCAGGCCTGCCAGGCGCACGACGGCGTCGATGGGCGTGAACTCGCCGCCGTGCACACCCGCGGTGATGACGACCCGGGGGCCCGGGCGGGTGCCGTTGACCAGGGTCAGCGGAATGTCCGCGGTGAGGGTGCCCAGGTCCGCCCCGACGGTGCCGCGGGTTTTGGTACCGGGCTCGGCGTGCAGGGAGCCGACGGAGAGGGTGGCGTCGTTCATGGTCATGCCTCCGTACGGCCGACGGTGGAGAGGAAGTCGATGGGCTGGGGTGAGGAGCCGTCCAGCGCGAGGTCGGCGGCGATGTCGCCGAAGGCGGGCGAGAGCTTGAAACCGTGGCCGGAGAACCCGGCGAGCAGGATCACGTTCTCGGCGCCGGGCAGCGGGCCGACCAGCGGGCGGCTGCTCTTGGTGTAGCCCTCCATGTAGACCGACAGCCGGGTCGGGTCGGGGTTGAGGTCCGGCAGGTAGCGGCCGATCAGCTCGCTGAAGATCTCCAGCTCCTCCGGCTGCACCGTCCGGTCCAGCTGGTTCGGGTCGCCGGCGGGGCGGTGCAGGGCCTGGGAGAGGCCGAGCTTGACCGAGATGCCGTCCGGGGAGGGCAGGCCGTAGCAGTGGGTGGGTGCCGTACGGATGAACGCCGGGCGCTCCTCACCGAACCACGTCTCGGGAGTGGTGGGCACGTACCAGGCGCTGACCAGGCGGCGGACGTCCACCTCCCACGGCAGGCCGGGCAGCAGGTCGTTGACCCAGGGGCCGGGGGTGACGACGGCGGTGTCGAAGCGCTCGCTGCCGGCGTCGGTGCGGATCTCCACACCGTTCGCGACGGGCACGATCTCGCGGACCGTGGTGTACCGGTGGATGACGGCACCCAGCTGCTCGGCGCGGCGAGCGGCGCTCTGGATGGTCAGCTCCGGGCGGATGAAGCCGGCGCGGCGGTCGAGCACCGCCGCGTCGCCGTCCTCGATGCGGTACTGGGGAAAACGTTTCGCCAGAGACTCGGCATCGAGCACGTCGTGGTCGAGGTCGTGTTCCGCGATGGACTGCAGGACGGTGGCCATCTGATGGTGATCGGTCGGCCCCATCAGGAGGCACCCGGTCAGACGGCGCAGCTCACGGCCGGTCTCCTCCTGGAGCTGCTCCCACAGGGCGTCGGCATGCTTGAGCAACGGGACGTAGCGGGAGTCCTCGAAGTGCGCGCTGCGGAAGATGCGGGTCTCGCCGCCGGCGGCACTGCGGTCGTGGCCGGGGGCGAAGCGGTCGAATCCGACCACCTCGGCTCCGCGGGCGGCCAGGCGCCAGGCGGCCTGGCTGCCCATCGTTCCGACGCCGACGACGGCGACGCGCTTCCTGGCAGCTGACACAGGACTTTCCTTTCGTTTCGCCGGGGCGCATGCTGAGCCCCCGACGTGAGGCTGATCGATTCGAGGTCGTTCAGGCGGGGGCCGGGCCCTTCGTCAGGCCCACAGCTCGCAACCGTCGTGTCTCGGAGTTCCGGCTCATGTCTCCGGGATTCCTCCCTGAGGAGCCGTGCCACATTGTGGAACGCTGTGCTAGAATCTGGCACGAGAATGACAGCGGCTCGGAGGCGAGTCAAGAGGGTGTCCAGCAGAAATTCCGCGGATTAACAGGGGGAAATCGGATGGAAATGAAGAGCGTCACCAGGTCACTGCGCATCCTGGAGGCGGTCGCCCAGCATCAGCCGGTCACCGTCGGGGAGTTGACGAAGCTCTTCGGACTCCCGAAGTCCACGGTGCAGCGCACCCTGGTCACGCTGGCGGAGGCCGGCTGGCTACGAGCCAACCGAAGTGACACCACCCGCTGGGAGATCGGCGCCCGGGTGCTGGCCGTACGGCCGGCCGCCCTGCAGGGATCCAGCCTGTTCGCCGCCGCCCGCGAGCCCATGATCCGCCTCCGGGGCGCGGTGAACGAGACCATCCACCTGTCGGTGCCCGACGCCCTGCAGTGCATGGTCGTGGTGGACCGCGTCGACTGCGACCACGCCGTACGGACCTTCCACACCATCGGCGACACGTCTCCACTGCACGCCACCGCCGTCGGGCGTGCCATCCTCGCCCACCTTCCGAAGCAGGACGTCGACGAACTCGTCGCGCGGGGACTGGAACGGTTCAGTGACACGACCCCAGCCGCCCCCGACGCGCTGCGCGCCGAGCTGGACCGCATCCGCACCGACGGGTACGCGATCAACACCAACCAGTTCCGCCCGGGCGTCTGCGCTCTCGCCGCGCCCGTACTCGACGAGGCCGGAACACCGCTGGCCGCCGTGGCCATCTCGATGCCCGACTCCCGGTACGACGCGGACCGGGCACCCGAGTGGGGCCGCCTCGTCGCCGGCACGGCCGCGGAGATCACCGGACGCCTGGCGGGCGCCTGAGCGGAAGGCGGTGGCCCGAGAGCCCCGCACCCGGCAAGGGCCGGCTCGTACGCGCAGGCGTGGGGGCCGGCCCTGTGCGTGTTTCTGAACCTGGTGGCGCTGGAGGTGGTCAGCATGGGTATGCGTCCTTCTGACGCTTCCGGCTCGTCGCGTTGAGGGCTGAGCGTCCACACACCAACCGATGACCACCCGGTGGCCGTACCGTCACAGCCGAGCCCGACACAAGATCTCCGCGTCGAGCACGCCTTCGCTCGCCTGACAAGCCGCAAGCTCCTCCGCGACTGCCGTCTGCAAGGCGGCGGTGTCCCCCGCGCCAGGACCCCGGGCCGGGCCGGAGGACGGGGCCGTCATACATCCACCGTCCATCTGTCCAGTCCCTGTCTCACGCCTACTTGATGAGGTCCTTGAACTTGTAGTAGGCGCCCGCGAAGGGCAGGAACCAGCGCGGCCGCCCCTCGGGCGGGGTTTTGCCCGCCGCGAACCGCTCCTCGTCATCCTCGATGCACTCAGTGCATCTTGAGGCACCCACCGCCCAGCGCCCACCGAAGGAGGGGCCGGGCACAGGACGGCTGTCCCACACGGCGCGGTACAGCGCCGTCCGGGCGTTGTCGCCGTTCATCGCCGCGAGGATCACCTGATTCCCACAGCTCGACACCGGCCGCATCACCGGCCTCATCAGCATGTATGCCAGCATGTGGAACGCCATGCTAGAATCTGGCACGACATGTCCACGACTCCGGGGAGGGAGTCAGGAAGTGAGCACGACGCAGCTACATAACTGAAGGGGGCACCGGAATTGGAAATGAAGAGCGTCACCAGGTCGCTGCGCATCCTGGAGGCGGTCGCCAAGCACCAGCCCGTGACCGTGGGAGAGCTGACGAAGCTCTTCGGCCTGCCGAAATCGACCGTGCAGCGCACCCTGGTCACGCTGGCGGAGGCCGGCTGGCTGCGAGCCAACCGCAAGGACACCACCCGCTGGGAGATCGGTGCCCGCATCCTCGCCGTACGGCCGGCCGCCCTGCAGGGATCCAGCCTGTTCGCCGCCGCCCGCGAACCCATGACCCAGCTCCGCGACATGCTGAACGAGACCATCCACCTGTCGGTGCCCGACGCCCTGCAGTGCATGGTCGTGGTGGACCGCGTCGACTGCGACCACGCCGTACGGACGTACCACGCCATCGGCGACACCTCCCCCCTGCACGCCACGGCCGGCGGACACGCGGTCCTCGCCCATCTGCCGAAGTCCGAGGTCGACGAGGTCGCGGCCGGCACGCTCGAGGGTTACGGCGAGGAGACCATCACCGACCCGGTGGAGCTGCGCACGGAGCTCCGGCGCGTCAGAGACCGTGGATACGCCGTCAACCACAACCAGTACCTCCAGGGTGTCTGTGCCATCGCGGCGCCCGTCCTGGACGGTGACGGCGTTCCACTGGCCGCCGTGGCCGTCTCCCTGCCCGACTCCCGCTTCGAGCCCGGCCGACTTGCGGAGCTGGGTCAACTGGTGACCGACACCGCTGCGGAGATCACCGCCCGACACCTGCGCTGAGGGTGACGGACCGGGCCGGAAACAGCCGCGTACCGCCGGGTGACGACAGCACGCCGGTCCGAACCGTGCACCTCTGATATCTCAGGGTGTTGAGAAAAACGCTTGGACTCCGTGGGCTCCGCCGCGGGACACTGCGAACCCTTCGACAACACAGGGTGAGTATGGGATCGCAGTCTGTATCGCACAGGGCGCTGCCGGGCAGGGGCCCGGTGCTCCTCGCACTTCGTTACTACGGACGGGAGTTGGCCCGACTCCGGCGGTGGACGGTGCCCGGGATGCTGCTGCCGGCGCTGGGCAACATCGGCATCTTCTACATCGCACCACTGGTGGTCGCGAAGCTCGTCGGCCGAATCGCCGACGACGCCGACATCAGCATCGGCACGACACTGCCGTACGTACTCGGCTTCGCCGGCATTCTGCTGCTCGCGGAGACGCTGTGGCGCATCGGCATGCACTGCCTGAACCGCGTGGACGCCCTCGGCATCGAGCACCTGTATGTGATCGGCATGGACGAGCTGTTCGCCAAGGACGCCGCGTTCTTCCACGACAACTTCGCGGGGTCGCTCACCAAGCGGGTGCTGAGCTTCGCTTCCCGCTTCGAGGAGTTCGTCGACACGATGACGTTCCAGGTCGTGGGCAGGTTCGTGCCGCTGCTGTTCGGGTCGGTGGTGCTGTGGCGCTACGAACCGCTGCTCGTCGTCGGACTCCTGGCGATGATCGCACTGACGGTGCTGTGTGTGGTGCCCCTCATCCGCCGCCGTCAGGCCCTCGTCGACCAGCGCGAGGAGGCGATCGCCCGGGTATCGGGTCACGTCGCCGACAGCCTGATGAACATGGACACGGTCCGGGCCTTCGCCGCCGAGGAACGCGAGACCGCCGAGCACCGGTCCCGCGTCGCGGCGTCGCGACGGCTCACGTTGAGGTCGTGGGACTACGGCAACCTGCGCATCGACACCCTGGTCGCGCCGATGTCAGTGCTGACCAACGCGCTGGGCCTGCTGCTCGCGGTCACGCTCGGCGGGGGCGGGAACGGCGTGGAGGCGGTCGTGGTCGCCTTCACGTACTACAGCAACGCGACGCGGATCATGTTCGAGTTCAACCAGATCTACCGCCGCCTGGAGAGCTCGATGACGGAGGCCGCGCAGTTCACCGAACTGCTGCTGACGCCGCCGACCGTGCGCGACCCCGTCTCGCCGGAGCCGCTGCTGCCCGGGGCCGCCGACGTACGCTTCGAGCGGGTGACCTTCGCCCACGCGGGCGCGGAGCCGCTCTTCGAGGGCATCGACCTGGCTGTACCCAGCGGGACGAAGATCGGTCTCGTCGGCCGGTCCGGCGGGGGCAAGACCACACTCAGCCGGCTGCTGCTGCGGATGATGGACATCGACGCGGGCCGGATCCTGATCGGGGGTCAGGACATCAGCAGGCTGCGCCAGGCCGACCTGCGCAGCCTGATCGCCTACGTGCCGCAGGACCCGGCGATGTTCCACCGCACGCTGCGGGACAACATCGCGTTCGCCCGGCCGGGCGCCACCGACGCCGAGATCCGCCGCGCGGCCGAGGCGGCGCACGTCACGGAGTTCGCCGACGCGCTGCCGGACGGCTTCGACACCATGGTGGGCGAGCGCGGCATCAAGCTGTCCGGCGGACAGCGCCAACGCGTCGCTCTCGCCAGGGCGGTCCTGCGCGACGCGCCGGTCCTGCTGCTCGACGAGGCGACCAGCGCGCTGGACTCCGAGAGCGAGGTCCTCGTCCAGGAGGCGCTGTGGCGGCTCATGGAGGGGCGGACGGCGCTCGTGGTGGCACACCGGCTGAGCACCGTCGCCGGCATGGACCAGCTCGTCGTCCTCGACCGTGGACGGATCGTCGAGCAGGGCACGCACCAGGAACTGCTCGCGTCGGACGGCGCCTACGCGAAGCTGTGGCAGCACCAGTCGGGCGGCTTCCTCGACGACAGCCCCACCGACGGCAGCCCGGCGCGGGCCGAACTGCACTGAACGCGAGCTGGTCCCTCAGAGGGGGCCCGTTCAGCCCACCGGCACCGCCAAGTACTGGTACTCCAGGAACTCGTCGATCCCGACCCTGCCGCCCTCGCGGCCCAGCCCGGACTGCTTGACGCCGCCGAAGGGCGCGGCCGGGTTGGAGACGAGGCCCGTGTTGAGGCCGACCATGCCCACCTCCAGGCGCTCGCTGACCCGCAGGGCGCGGTCGAGGCCCTCGGTGAAGACGTAGCCGACCAGGCCCCACGGTGTGTCGTTGGCGCGGCGTACGACCTCGTTCTCGTCGTCGAAGGTGAGGATCGCCGCCACGGGGCCGAAGATCTCCGTGTCCATCAGGCGGCTCCCGGGGTCGACATCCGCGAGCACGGTCGGCGGGTAGAAGCAGCCGGGCCCTTGCGGCGTACGGCCGCCGACGAGGACCTCGGCGCCGCGGTCCACCGCGTCGGCGACCAGCTCCTCGACCTTGGCCCGTCCCTTCGCGTCGATCAGCGGGCCGACATCGACCCCGTCCCGGGTGCCGGGGCCCACCACCAGCGCGCCCATGCGCTCGGCGAGCCGCCGTCCGAACTCCTCCGCCACCGACCGGTGCACGAAGAAGCGGTTCGCGGCCGTGCACGCCTCGCCCATGTTGCGCATCTTGGCGACCATCGCGCCGTCCACGGCCTTGTCCAGGTCGGCGTCCTCGAAGACGACGAACGGCGCGTTGCCGCCCAGCTCCATCGACGTTCGTACGACGGTGTCGGCGCACTGCGCGAGCAGCAGCCGCCCGACCTGCGTGGAGCCGGTGAAGGACAGCTTGCGGATCTTGCCGCCGCGCAGGAGCGGCTCGACGACCTCCCCCGCCCGCGAGGTGGGGACGACGTTGAGCACGCCGTCCGGCAGGCCCGCCTCCTTGAGGATCCCAGCCAGCGCGAGGCTGGACAGCGGGGTCTGCGGGGCCGGCTTGAGGATCATGGTGCAGCCCGCCGCGATCGCCGGGCCGATCTTGCGGGTGCCCATGGCCAGCGGGAAGTTCCACGGGGTGATCAGCAGGCAGGGGCCGACCGGACGGCGGGAGAGCAGCATGCGGTTGCGGCCGTCGGGCAGGATGCCGGCGCCGCCGTCGATGCGTACGGCCTCCTCGGAGAACCAGCGGAAGAACTCCGCCGCGTATGCCACCTCTCCCCTGGCCTCGGCGAGCGGCTTGCCCATCTCGGCCGTCATCAGGTGGGCGAGCTCGTCGGTGCGGTCGATGATGATCTCGTACGCGCGGCGCAGGATCTCACTGCGCGCCCTTGGTGCCGTACGAGCCCACCCCTCCTGTGCCGCCACGGCCGCGTCCTCCGCGAGCCGGGCGTCCTTGGGGCCCGCGTCGGCGACGTGAGCGATGATCTCGCCGGTCGCCGGGTCGTCGACGGGCAGGGTGGCGCCGTCCGCGGCGTCCACCCAGGCACCGCCGATGAACAACTGCGTGGGTGTGTCGGTCATGAGGTCTCTCCTGGTTGATCGGATCGATCGGCGGCGGGATCGAGCAGTTCCGCGAGGTGCAGGGCACGGATGTCCCGGTCACCGGCGAGGTGGTCGATCTGCGTGGCGCAGCTGAACCCGTCGGCCACGACGACGGAACGTGCGGCCTCGTCGATGGCGTCCAGGCGGGGTTTCAGTGCCAGGTCGGCCACGGCCATCGAGGTGTCGTAGTGCTGCTCCTCGAAGCCGAAGTTGCCGGCGAGTCCGCAGCAGCCCTCGGCCTCGTCGACCTTGCGTACGCCGAGTCTGCGCAGTAGGTCGCGCGGGCGGCGGCCGGTGAAGGTGGCGTATTCGTGGCAGTGCGTCTGCAGGACGACGTTGTCCGGCAGGTCGGGGGGCGTCCAGTCGGGGGCGGCCAGGTCGGTCAGGGCGCCGGTGAGGGTGTGGACGCGGTCCGCGACGCGCTGGGCAGCACGGGTGCCGAGGAGTTCGGGCACGTCACGCTTCAACGCGGCCGCGCAGCTGGGCTCGGCCACGATGATGGGCCGGTCGTCGCCGTCGTCCAGGCGGGCGACCGTACGGGCCATGATGCGGCGGGCGACGGACAGCTGGCCGGTGCTGACCCAGGTCAGGCCGCAGCACAGGTCGTCCTTGGCCGTGCAGGGGATTCCGGCGTCGGCGAGTACGCGGCTCGTGGCGCCCGCGACCTCGGGGCGGAAGGCGCGCGTGAAGCTGTCGACGAAGAGCAGGGCCCTGGGAGGTTCGCCGGTCTTCGTGGCGCGCAGGGTCTTGCGCAGGGCGCGCCGGGAGGCGAAGGCCGGGATCCTGCGCTTCGTGGTCACGCCTCCGAGGCGGGCGAGCGCCCTGCCGACCGGCCCGCGCAGCAGCGCGTTGACCGGCCGGGCGGCGTATCCGGCCAGGGCCGAGGTCAGGGGCAGCCAGCCCAGGGAGTAGTGGGAGCGGGGCCGGAGCCTGCCCTTGTAGTGGTGGTGCAGGAACTCCGCCTTGTACGTGGCCATGTCGACGCCGACCGGGCAGTCGCTGGAGCACGCCTTGCAGGACAGGCACAGATCGAGGGCGTCCTTGACCTCGGTCGAGCGCCAGCCGTCCTGGACGGTCCCGACCCGCACCATCTCCTGGAGCAGCCGGGCCCGGCCCCGCGTGGAGTGGTTCTCCTCGCCCGTGGCCCGGTAGCTGGGACACATCACACCGCCCGCGTCGCTGCGGCAGCGGCCGACTCCGACGCAGCGGCGGACGGCGCCCTCGAAGCCGTCCTCGTCGTGCGGGAAGGAGAAGAGGGTCTCCACGGGCAGCACGACAGAGGGCGTGTGCAGCGCCAGATCGGCGTCCAAGGGAGCCGGGTCGACGATGACGCCGGGGTTCAGAAGCCCTTGAGGGTCGAAGGTCTCCTTGAACGCGGCGAACGTCCGGATCATCTGGTGGCTGTACATGACCTCCAGCAGTTCACCGCGTGCCCGCCCGTCGCCGTGCTCCCCCGACAGCGTTCCGCCGTGCTCGACGACCAGCGCGGCCGCTTCGGAGAGGAAGCGGCGGGTGGCGGCGCGCCCGGTGTCCGTGGCGAGGTCGAAGTCGATGCGTACGTGGACGCAGCCGGCACCGAAGTGTCCGTACAGCACTCCGGTCAGTCCGTGGGTGGTCAGCAGTCGGCGGAAGTCCCGTAGATAGGCGGCCAGTTGCTCGGGCGCGACCGCCGCGTCCTCCCAGCCGGGCCAGGACTCGCCGCCGTCGACGAGACGGGCGGCGAGCCCGGCCCCGTCCTCGCGCACCCGCCACAGCGAGCGCCGCTCGGCCGCGCTCTCCACGACCCGTCCGCCGGTCATCCGGCCCCGGGCCTTGAGCACGTCCAGCAGTTCGGAGGCGCGGTTGTTCACCGCGGCCTCGTCGTCGCCGTCGAGTTCGACGTAGAGCCAGGCACGCCCTTCGGGCAGGCCGGTGACGGAGTCCGGCCCGCGGCGGGCGCGCATGGTGGCGACGATCGCCTCGTCCATGCCCTCGACGGCGGTCGGAGTCCAGCGCAGGATCTCCGGCACGTCCTCGGCGGCATCGACGACGTCGTCGTAGCCGAGGGTGAGCAGCGCCGTGGCGGGGGCCGTCGCGACGAGCCGTACCGTCGCCGCCGTGACGACCGCGCAGGTGCCCTCCGAGCCGACCAGCGCGCGGGCCATGTCGAAGCCGTTCTCGGGCAGCAGACGGTGCAGGTGGTAGCCGGAGACCTGGCGGGGGATGCGGCCCAGCTCGGTGCGGATCGGAGCCAGGTTGTCGGCGATCAGGCTCCGGATGTCCTGTTCCAGGCGGGAGATGTGTTCTGCGGCATCGGGGTCGACCGGGTGCAGCCCGTTGTGGTCGGCGATGGCGCGTACGCCGTCGGCCGTCACGATCTCCAGTGCCTCGATGTGGCTGCTGGTGCGGCCGTGCCGCACGGACCGGTTGCCGCACGCGTCGTTGCCGATCATGCCGCCGAGGGTGCAGCGGCTGTGCGAGGAGGGGTCGGGGCCGAAGGCCAGCCCGTACGGGCCCGTCGCGCTCTGGAGCGCGTCGAGGACCACTCCTGCCTCGACGCGCGCAGTCCGCGCCTCCTGGTCGATATCCAGGATCCGGTTCATGTGCCGGGAGAAGTCCAGGACGACGCCGGGTCCGACGGCGTTGCCCGCCATGCTGGTGCCGCCGCCTCGCGCGGTGAGCGGGACGCCCGCCTCCCGGCAGGCCCGCAGCACCGCGCACACGTCGTCGGCGCTGCGGGGGAAGGCCACCGCCTGCGGCGGGACCCGGTAGTTCGAGGCGTCGTAGGCGTAGGCGCCGGTCCCTCCCGCACCGGTCTCGATCCGCAGGCCGGGAGCAGTGCGGGCGAGCTCGTCGACCAGGTGCGCGAGGGAGTCCGTCATCGCTGCGACGCCCCTGAGGTACCGGCCTCCACCGCGGCCGTCCACGCCTGGAGGCCCTCGTCCACCGCCTTCTCGTCGATGACGAGCGCCGGGATCATCCGTACGACCTGGTTCCAGGCGCCGCACAGGAGCAGGAGCAGGCCCTCGTCGATGGCGGCGCGCTGCACACGGGCGGCGGTCTCGGGGTCGGGGCTGCCGTCCTCGGTGACGAACTCGCTGGCCAGCATGAGCCCCATGCCGCGTACGTCTCCGATGGCCGGCGTCCGCTCGGCCACCGCCTCCAGGCCGGTGCGCAGCCGGGCGCCCATCGCGTCGGCGTTCTCGACCAGCTTCTCGTCGCGTACGACATCGAGGGTGGCGCAGGCCGCGGCGCAGGCGACGGCGTTGGCGCCGTACGTGCCGCCCTGCGAGCCCGGCCACGCCTTGGTCATCAGCTCCTCGGAGGCGGCGATGCCGGAGATCGGGAACCCGCTGGCCAGGCCCTTGGCGGTGATCAGGATGTCCGGGGTGACGCCGAAGTGGTCATGGCCCCAGAACCGGCCGGTGCGGCCGACGCCGGTCTGCACCTCGTCGAGGATGAGCAGGAAGCCGTGCCGGTCCGCGCGCTCCCGCAGGCCCTCCATGAAGGCGCGGGTGGCGGGGACGTAGCCGCCTTCGCCGAGCACCGGCTCGACGATGATCGCGGCCGTGTCGGCGGGCGAGGAGATCGTCTGGAGGGTGTAGTCGAGCTCCTGGAGGGCGAAGCGGGTGGCGGTGTCCTCGTCCCAGCCGTAGCGGTAGGCGCTCGGGAAGGGGGTGACGACCACGCCGCTCATCAGCGGGGAGAAGCCGGAGCGGAAGCGGGTTCCCGAGGTGGTCATGGAGGCGGCGGCCACCGTACGGCCGTGGAAACCGCCGTGGCAGACAACGACGTTGGGGCGGCCGGTGGCCTGGCGGGCCAGCCGCAGCGCCGACTCGACCGCCTCGCTGCCGGAGTTCGTGAAGAACAGACTGTCCAGGCCGGACGGCAGCACCTCGCCGAGCTTGTCGACAAGTCGCTGCAGCGGCTGGTGCATGACGGTCGTGTACTGGCCGTGGACCAGCGTGCCCACCTGCTCCTGCGCCGCCGCCACAACCCTGGGGTGGCAGTGCCCGGTGCTGGTGACGCCGATGCCGGCGGTGAAGTCGAGGTAACGGCGGCCGTCCTCGCCGTACAGGTGGACGCCCTCCCCCCGGACCGCCGTCACGGGGGTGGCCTGGCGAAGGTGCGGCGACAGTGCGGTCATGTTCGTCTCCCGGCCGTACGTCGTGATCTGCGTGGTCTGCTTGCTCCTGTACCCGAGTATTTCCGCGGGCGCGGACCGCTACAACGCGCGATCTGTCCGGCGTGAGCGCGGTGATCGGACATTGTGTCAACCACGGAGCCGCCGACCGACGGGGCGTACGCCGGGCGCACTGCTCTTGCGCAGGTCAGCGCCGCTTGCGACAGTGACCGGGCCACTCCCCCGAGGGCTCGGCTCGTCCCGCACTCCCGGATTCTCGAGCGCGGGTACCCCTATGGAGACACCGTGAACGTCAAGCACCCGACAGTTCGTCCGCCGGCCCCCGACGACCGGGACACCGCCGCGACCGGCCACGCGCCCACCGTCGCCGACGTCCTCGCTCTCCCCGTCATGTCCGCCGGACGGCCTGAGGTGGTGACCGGCGTCGCGCACCTCGACCGGCCGGTGCGCTGGGTCCACATCACCGAGCTCACGGATCCCGCCTCCTTCCTCAAGGGCGGCGAGCTCGTCCTGACCACCGGCATGCCGCTGCCCGAGGACCCGGCGGGCGTACGCCGGTACGTCGACGAACTCGCCCGCGTCGACGCCGCGGCCCTGGTCATCGAACTCGTACGCCGCTACCACCGCCCGCCCGACGCACTCGTCCAGGCCTGCCGGGCCCGCGGCCTCCCGCTGATCACCCTCGCCAAGGACGTCAACTTCCTGGAAGTCACCCAGGTCGTCCACGCGCTCATCCTCGGCAGCCAGGCGGACGCGATGCGCCGGACCCAGCGCATCCACGAGGCGTTCACCGCCCTGACGCTGCGCGGTGCGGGACCGGAAGATGTGGTGCGCGTGGCGGCGCAGCTGAGCGGCCACACGGTCGTACTGGAGAACCTGGTTCACCAGGCGCTGACGTACGAGGTCTCCGGCAGCACGCTGGAGGAGGCGCTCACCGACTGGGAACAGCGCTCCAGGGCGACGCCGACCGGTGACCACCCGGGCGTGGGCGGCCCGGAGGGCTGGCTCACCGCACCCGTCGAGTACCAGGGCGAACGCTGGGGTCGCGTGGCCATGCTCCCGGTCCGGGCCGTGGAGCCGTCTTTCGGCCCGGAACACATCACCGTGCTGGAGCGTACGGCGATGGCCCTGGCCGTCGCCCGCCTCATCCACCCCACGCCCTGGGAGCGCACAGCGCACCGAGACGCCCTGCGTGATCTGGCGGAACAGCGCCACCACTCCCCCGAGGACGCCCGCGCCCGCTTCGCCGCACTGGGCCTGCCCACCGAGGACAGCCGGTTCCTCGCGATCCTCGTGGATCTCCGTACAGCCAACCTCCATACAGCCGACCTCCGTACATCGGACCTCCGTACATCGGACTCGGACGAGGCCGCGGTCCTTGAGGCCCGTCTCTCCGAAGAAGCGCGGACCACAGGGATCCCGGCGCTCGTCGGCGAGCTGGCTCCCGGTCGTCTCGGCGTCCTCCTGGCGCTGCGCCCGTCCCAGTCCTGGCGGCCTGTCGCCGGGCTGCTCGGCCGCGCCGCGCTGGACGTCGCCTCGACGGCGGTCGTGAGCGTCGGCTCGGAGGTCACGGACCTCCGCGACACCGCCCGCTCCTTCCGCGCGGCGGCCCGCGTCGCCGAGGCCACGCCGCCCGGCCAGCCCCTCCCCCCGGACCGCCCCTTCCACGAACTGCCCGACATCGGACTGCGCCGCCTGCTGTACGCATTCCGCGAGGACCCTCGCATCCAGGAGTACTCCGAACGCCGGCTCAGCCCCCTCATCGACCACGACACCCGCCACGGCACCGACCTGCTGACGACCCTGCGCCACTACCTGGACGCGTCCGGCAACAAGACCACCACCGCACGCCGCGGCGCACTGTCCCGCGAGACCGTCTACCAACGCCTGCGCACCATCGAGCGCCTGCTCGCCTGCGACCTCGAGTCCGGCGAAGAGCGCACGGAGCTTCATGTGGCGCTGACGGCACTCGACATCTTGCGGGGCCATCCGTGAACCGGCCGGTTGCCTGACCGGCCACCTCAGCAACACGTCGGCGGCGGACACTGGTTGACCAGTGTCCGCCGCCCACAAACGTCCGCCCGCGCCTTCAGGTCAGACGTCGTCCCGAAACTCGCCCGAGAACGCGTCGGCCACGCGCAACCAAGGCTTCGCTTCGTCATGGCGCCCCTGACGCTCCAGGGTGCGGCCCAGCATCAGGTGGGCGTAGTGCTCCACCGGATCGCGCTCGACGATCACGCGCAGCTGCTCCTCGGCGCGCCGGAGTTGTGCGGAGTGGTAGTAGGCGCGGGCCAGCAGCAGCCGGGGGCCGGTCTGCTCCGGGGCCTTCTCGACGACGTCGGCGAGCAGCTTCGCCGCGCCGATGTAGTCCCTGGCCTCGAACAGCAACTGAGCCCGCTCCCAGCGTTCGGCGGTGGTCTCCTCGTGCGGCACACCGGCGCCGTTGTCGAACAGGTGCAGGGCGCTGGCCCAGCGGTCGGGCGCGACGCCGCCGTTCGCCCAGGTGTCGTTGAAGTTGTCGCTCATCAGTACTCTCCTCACGCCGACCGCAGTGCGGCCAACTGTTGCTCGAAGGGCACGACGGTCTCTGTGGGCGGCGTTACGGCCCGGCCACCGGCCATGAGCCCTGCCAGCTCGCCACCGGCCCGGCCGACCCGGGACGCGAGACCACCGTTACGCCCGTCACCGGCCGTTCCCCAGTCCTCGGACGCCCCGTACACGGCAGTGGGTACGACGATCGCGTGCAGGTAGGCGAAGAGCGGACGCAGCGCGTGCTCGAGGACAAGGGAATGCCGCGAGCTGCCACCCGTGGCGGCGATCAGCACCGGCTTTCCGGTGAGAGCGCCCTCGTCCAGCACGTCGAAGAACGACTTGAACAGCCCGCTGTACGAGGCCGAGAACACCGGCGTGACCGCGATGACACCGTCTGCTTCCCTGACCGCCTCCAGCTCCTCACGCAGGGCAGCTCCCGGGAAGCCGTTGACCAGGTTGTGGGCGATGTCCGTGGCCAGGTCGCGGAGTTCGACCACGTGCACGTCCACCTTGCGTCCGGCGTCCGCCAGGCTCTCGCGGGTGGCGTCGGCGAGCCGGTCCGCGAGCAGCCGGGTGGAGGAGGGCTGGCGCAGGCCCGCAGACACAACCGCCAGCTTCAGGGGCTTCATCGTCAGGTCCTTTCGTACGGTATCGGGGTCGTGCGGTCGTAGGTCGTACGGGTCTCAGGCCGCCGTTTCAGCGGTGGGTGCGCGCTCCGCGTCGCGGGCGGCGAGCAGCGAGGCGTGGGTGGGGGCGTCGGGCACGTCGGCCGGCCGGTGCTTGGCGAACTCCTTCCGCAGCACCGGTACGACCTCCTCGCCGAGCATGTCGATCTGCTCCAGCACGGCCTTCTGCGGGACTCCGCCGCCGTCCACGATGAACAGCTGGCGCTGGTAGTCGCCGAAGTGTTCGCGGAAGGTGAGCGTCTTCTCGATGACCTGCTCGGGAGTGCCGACGGTCAGCGGGGTCTGCTCCATGTACTCCTCCATGGAGACGCCGCCGCCCATCACCGGTGAGTGGTCGAAGACCGGGCGGAACTCGCGGATCGCGTCCTGGGAGTTGTGGCGCATGTAGACGTGACCGCCCAGGCCGACGATGGCCTGTTCGGGGCTGCCATGGCCGTAGTACGCGTACCGCTCCCGGTAGAGGTCGATCAGCTTCTTGGTGTGCTCCTTGGGCCAGAAGATGTTGTTGTGGAAGAAGCCGTCGCCGTAGTACGCGGCCTGCTCGGCGATCTCCGGGGAACGGATGGAGCCGTGCCAGACGAACGGCGGTACGCCGTCCAGTGGCCGGGGCGTGGAGGTGAAGCCCTGAAGCGGGGTGCGGAACCGCCCCTCCCAGTCGACGACGTCCTCGCGCCACAGCCGGTGCAGCAGGGCGTAGTTCTCGATGGCGAGGTTGATGCCCTGCCGGATGTCCTGCCCGAACCAGGGGTAGACCGGGCCGGTGTTGCCGCGGCCCATCACCAGATCCACGCGACCGTCCGCCAGGTGCTGCAGCATCGCGTAGTCCTCGGCGATCTTCACCGGGTCGTTGGTGGTGATCAGCGTGGTCGCCGTGGACAGGATGATCCGCTCGGTCCGGGCGGCGATCCAGCCCAGCAGCGTCGTCGGCGAGGACGGCACGAACGGCGGGTTGTGGTGCTCGCCGGTCGCGAATACGTCCAGCCCCACCTCTTCCGCCTTCTGCGCGATCTCGACCATTGCCTTGATCCGCTCATGCTCGGTCGGCGTACGGCCGGTCGTGGGGTCGGTGGCCACATCACCGACGGTGAAGATGCCGAACTGCATCGTCCTCAGCCCTTCATTCATGTTGTTGATGGATCAACCGTACCCCTCCAACACACCCCGGAGCTTTCCTATTCCGCCCCGCCGACAGCGGCTCCCCCGTCAGCCCGGCTCCCTCTCCGGCCATCGCGAGACGCGGGGCGCCGCGAGGTCGGCGTTGCCGACCTGCGAGGCCGCCCGGCACAGGGACCACCATTTGATTGACACATCATCTACGTCTGCCTAGAGTCCCCTCTTGACGAATCAACCACGAAAACCTGCGTCCACCCCGCCCCCGGCGTGGCCCGCACGGAAGGAACCACTCCACGTACGCCACCGCCGCCATTCTCAGCGCCCTCCTCGCCCTTGTGACGCTGGCAGCGGGTGCGCCCAAGGCGCTCCTCAAGGGATACAGCGCGCTGGTATACGCCCTCGCGGGCCACGGCACGGTCGGCGGCGAAGCCCGACCGATCCGGGAGGGCCGGCTCGCCCCCTTCGGCGCCGGTGACGCACTGCGTCTGGCCGCCGACCGCGTGCAGGACTCCCGCTCCCCAAGCTGGAGCTCTTCGTGCTGGGCGGTCGGCCCATCCGCGAACCCGTCGTCCAGTACGGCCCGTTTGTGATGAACACCCCCGAAGAGGTCCAGCAGGCGTTCGAGGACTACCAGGCGGGCCGTCTCGGTGTCATCCCCGCCCAACACCTCCCCCACACTTCCTGAACTTCCCGCACCACCACCGACTGCCCACGAACTTGTCAGCCGAGCCCGTCGGCGCCGATCTGGACGGCGGATTCGTCGAGCAGGGCCACTTGGTGCGATTCGTGGGTGGCCAGGCCGAGGTGGTGCAGGCGGGGCCGGTGCGGGTGCGCTCGATGCCGTTGGCGGTGTTGGTGGAGGGGCCCCTTTGAGGGACGACGGCGACGATCAGCGGGAGCTCGGGGGCTATTGGGTGGCTGAATCGGAACCGTGGTCGACCAGACGGTGGTGCGGGGCGCTCGGCCTGTCCCTGGGCGCGGCCGGTCGACAGTTGAGGTAGGCGTCCAGTGCTGCGGCGCCGGTGAGCATGGCGCGGCTTCGGTCCGCGATGCGGGCGTGCCAGTCGCGCAGCGTCGACTCGAGTGGCGCGATGCCTCCGGCAGAACGGACCTGGGCGATCAGCGGGGCGACCTGTTCGAGCAGGTAGCCGCCTCGTCTGAGCTGGTGGGCCAGAAGGGCGTCGCGTACGTCGGCCGCGCTGTACACCCGGTAGCCCGTCAGCGGGTCGCGGCGCGGCTGGACCAGGCCGGCGCGTTCCCATTTGCGGAGGGTGGCCGGGCGGACGCCGAGCCTTCTCGCCAGGGGGCCGACGAACATCTCGCCGCGTTCCTGGGGTGCGGGCTCGAGGTCGCCGAGCGCGGCCTCGACGGCCTGGAGGGTGCGACGGTCCTCGAGTAGCTGGACGTGACTTTCGTCGATGAGCCGAAGCGCGTCCTCGGTGGCGTCCTGGTTGATCGCCTGCATGATCGCCGTGGCCGTCTGGTGGCCGTGTCCGGGCACCAGAGCGAGGAACGCGTGCAGGGCTTGCGCGTGCAGCGGTGTGTAGGTGCGGTAGCCGTGCGAGGTGCGTTCGGCGGCCGGAAGGATGCCGGCCGCCTCGTAGTTCCTGACCGCCTGTGTGGACAGACCGTGCGCTCGCGCCAGGTCAACCGGCCTGAGCTGACCACCGGTTTGAAGGTTTTTCCTCACTGTCCTGCCAATATCGACGAAAAGTTTCCACTGTTGGTTCAACGATACCGTTGAGGGCATGACTGTTGATGTCACAGACTCCGCCCTTGTCGTCGACCCTGCAACCGTCATGGGATTGCTCCCGGCCAGGCCGCGGCTGCTCGCCCTGGGCGAGCCCACCCATGGCGAGGACGATCTGCTCGAGCTGCGAAACGATCTCTTCCGGCAACTCGTCGAGCAGGAGGGCTTCCGCACGATCGCAATCGAGAGCGACTGCATGATGGGCCTGGTCCTGGACGACTACGTCACCTCGGGCACCGGCACCCTCGACGACGTCATGGAGCGAGGCTTCAGCCACGAGTGGGGCGCCTTCGCGGGCAACCGCGAGCTGGTGCGCTGGATGCGCGCGTACAACGACGGCCGGCCCGCCTCCGAGCAGGTCCGCTTCGCCGGTTTCGACGGCCCGCTGGAGATCACCGGCGCCGCGAGCCCTCGGCAGGCCCTCACCGAACTCCACGCCTACCTCACCGACTGGGCCGCCGCCGACCTGCTTCCCTGCACCGCGGAAACGCTCGACCGCCTGCTCGGCGCTGACGACCGCTGGACCAATCCTGCCGCGATGATGGATCCGTCCCAGTCCGTGGGGCAGACGCCCGACGCCCAGCAACTGCGGCTGCTCGCCGATGATCTGGTGGCCCTGCTCGACGCGCAGACGCCACAGCTGATCGCGGCGTCCTCGCGGGAGGACTGGCACCGGGCACGCCTGTACGGGCGTACCGCCACCGGGCTGCTGCGCTACCACTTCTGGATGGCCGACACGTCACCGAGCCGCATGGCGTGGCTGCTGGCCCTGCGGGACTCGATGATGTCCGCCAACCTGCTCGCCCTCGCCGAACGGGGCCCGACGCTGGTGTCCGCCCACAACGGCCATCTGCAGCGGGCCAAGAGCACGATGCGCATGTGGGACCAGCCGCTGCTGGAGTGGTGGAGCGCCGGCGCGATCGTCAGCGCCCACCTGGGCGAGGAATACGCCTTCCTGGCCACGGCCCTGGGCACGATCCGCCATCAAGGGGTGGACTCCCCGCCCACGGATACCATTGAGGGGCTGCTGTACGCGCTCCCGCAGCAGCCCTGCCTGATCGACGCCCGCCAACTGGCCGTAGCACTCGCCGACGCGACACCCGCCCACCGAGAGTCCCCCTGGTACGGCTACTCCCCGCTCGACCCGGCACACCTGGCCGGCACCGACGGGATCGTGTTCGTCAAGGATGCCCGGCGGAACCAGGCGCCCCCGGCGTTCAGCAACGACTGACAGTGAGGACTGGCGATGGCATCGCTCGGGGTCTGATGCGGCCGTCTCCGAGGCTGCGGGCGCCAGTGACCTTGCGACCCCAGTGGACGGTGTCGTGCGGGAGCGCGTCGAGCAGCATCCGTCGCAGGTCCGCGCGCTGTGCTTCCGGGCGGCCGCCGGTGCCGTCGTCACCTTTCTCGAACAGGACACGGCCGTCCTGTCCCAGAGCGCGCATCGCCTGGCGCCCCTCCAAAACGCTGGCGCGGAATTCCGTCATCAGCCCGGCCGCCTCGATGGCGCGCTGCCCGTTGTAGTCGTGCATGTCGAGCATCCCACCTGCACCGCGCCTCGGGCGATGCTTCCACCTCGTAGACCTCTACCGGTATGCCGTGTACGTACAGAACGCGGGCCAGCGTGAGTCCGCCGAGCCCGGCTCCGGTGATCCTGACGTGTTACATGACGCCCCTTTGTTCTTGCGGCCGGCGTCGACCGACCAACACGTTGGTGCACTATTCCAAAGTGGGACCGTACGGCACTTTGGTACGGCGCACCAATTTGGATCGCTGCACCAAATATGCCACCATCTTGGTATGACGACGCGAGCACGCCGACCACAGCGGCGCAACCAGGTGCTCTCCCGGGAGCAGATCATCAACACTGCGGTCGAGATGCTCGATGCGGGCGGCGAGAGCGCGCTGACCATCCGGGCACTGACCGAACGGCTGTCCACCGGTTCCGGGGCGATCTACTACCACGTGGGCACCCGTGACGAGCTGCTCGACACGGCGACGGAAACCGTGATCGGCGCGGCGCTGGCGACCCGGCCCGCCGGGGCCGCGGCCACGCCCGGGGACGAGATCCGTGTCGTCGCGCTGGCCCTGTTCGACGCGATCGCCGCACATCAGTGGCTCGCCACGCGACTGACCCTCCAGATCATCCGAAATCCGGTCGGCCCGGTGACGGTGGGGATCTTCGAGCGGATCGGCGGGCAGATGGGCGCCTTGGGCGTGCCGCGAGCCTCCTGGTTCGACGCGGCCTCGACGCTCGTGCACTACATCCTCGGAGCCGTCAGCCAGAACGCCCGCATCGAGGGGGACACCTCAGGGATCAACCACGACGGGGACCGCGACGAGTTCCTCGACGCGGCATCGACGGCATGGCAGGGCCTCGACCCGGAGGCTTACCCGTTCATGCACGCCATCGTCGGCCAGATGCGCGAGCACGACGACCGCGAGCAGTTCCTCACCGGCATCGCCGTCATCCTCGACGGCCTCACCCATCTGTGCTGACCCGGCCGATCTGGTGCCCCCCTCGTTCGTTTCTCAAAAGGACACCTCTCATGCATGACGTAGTGATCGCGGGCGGCGGCCCGGTCGGTCTGTTCCTGGCCGGCGAGCTGGCCCTGTCCGGCTGCTCGGTTCTGGTCCTTGAGCGGGACCCGGAACTCACCTCGCCCCTGAAGGCGTTCCCGCTCGGTCTGCGGGGCCTGAACGCCGGGTCGGCCGAGACGTTCTACCGCCGCGGCCTGCTGGAAGCGATGACGCAGGCTTCGGGAGTCAACCTGGAGAAGGTGGGCGCGGATCCGGAAGCGGTCGAGGCGCCCGACCCTCGTGAGCTGAGCCATTTCGCGGGCATGACGCTCGACGCGGCCGACATCGACACAGCCGCCCTCCCCCCTCGGCTGCCCAGCCCGGCGATGGAGGGGTTCATGACAAGCCTGGAGGCGGCCGGATCGGTGCTGTCCGAGCGAGCCACCGCGCTCGGAGTCGAGATCACCCGGAATGCTCCCGTCACGGCTGTGGCGCAGGACACCGAATCTGTCCTCGTCACGGCAGGCGGCCAGGAGTACGAGGGGCGCTGGCTGGTGGGCTGCGACGGCGGGCGCAGCGCCGTACGTCAGCTCGCCGGCTTCGAATTCGTCGGCACCGAGCCGCTGTTCACCGGCTACGTCGCCAAGGTCACCTTCGCCGACCCCGAGCAGCTGCCGCTCGGGTTCAACCTGACGCCGCACGGCATGTATCTGCGTACGCCCCTCGAAGGGCACCTGGGCATGATGGACTTCGACGGCGGCACCTTCGACCGCTCCCAGCCGCTGACCCGCGAACACCTCCAGACTGTCCTACGCCGCATCAGCGGCACCGACGTGACGCTGCGCGCGGTCCATCTCGCCTCCAGCTTCACCGACCGCGCGATGCAGACGACGACGTATCGCGAGGGCCGTGTACTGCTCGCCGGCGACGCAGCACACATCCACTCGCCCCTGGGCGGCCAGGGCCTCAACCTCGGCATCGGCGACGCCGTCAACCTCGGCTGGAAGCTCGCCGCCACCGTACGCGGCTCCGCTCCCGAGGGCCTGCTCGACACCTACACCACCGAGCGGCACCCCGTCGGCGCCGCCGTGCTCGACTGGTCCCGAGCCCAGGTCGCGACCATGAAGCCGGGCCCCTACGCCCCAGCACTGCGTCAACTCGTCCACGATCTGATGCGCACCACCGACGGAACGACCCACGTGTACCGAAAGACGTCGGGGCTGTTCAACCGCTGCGACCTGGGCAGCGAACAGCCCCTCATCGGCCGCACCGCCCCGGACTTCCGCTTCGAGGACGGCACCCGCCTCGGCGAACTTCTGCGTCAGGGGCAGGGAGTTGTGCTCGACTTCAGCACCGACCGCGCACTGCAGGTCGCGGCCAAGGGGTGGGCAGGCCGGATCCACTACGCGGCCGGCCCGGCGCGCAACGACCTCGGGCTGGGTGCCGCGCTGATTCGGCCCGACGGCGTCGTGGCCTGGGCGAGCGGGCCCGCCCCGGATCGCGACGCGTTCGAGCAGGCGACTGCCCAGTGGTTCGGCGCGCCGCAGAGCTAGAACGACCAGCGGCTCCCCGGCCCGTTCCAGACGCGGTGCCGTTCACCCCGCTGCGGATCGACTTCCCCTGCGCCGGAGCATCGGTCTGCAAGCGCAAGACCGCGAACGAGGCCCAGGCCCCTCCACCGCATCAGGTAAGGCCGCCTGACATCGAACTCGTCGAACACCAACACCCTCAAGCACCGCCCGTCATACCCGACAGCCGAAGGGCAACGACCGTGAACAGCGCCATCAACACCTCCTCCAGCTCCGAAGGTTCGGCCCCGCACACAGTTGCATGGGTTCGCACCTGGGGCGCCTCCCCTCAGGCACCGGACAACTCCGTCAGCTGCATCGAGCCCTTCGAGAACGCGACGCTGCGGCAAATCGTCCGCCTCACAGGCGGCGGACACCGCATCCGCATCCGCATCCGCAACGAGTACGGAACCGCACCGCTGACCATCGGCGCCGCCCGTGTCGCCATCACGGACACCGACGACGGAATCCAGCACGGAAGCGATCACGCGGTGACCTTCAGCGGCCGGCCGAGCGCCACCGTGCCGGCGGGCGCGCCGATCCTCAGTGACCCCATCGATCTGCCGACCGCCGCGTTGTCTCGGCTGACCGTCAGCCTCTACCTGCCTGGCCGAGTCGACACCGCAACCTGCCACGGGACCTTCCACACGCTCGGCTGGCTCATCCCCGGCGACGCGACCGCCCTCGTGTCGCTGCCCGCGGACGCCGCCCCCTTGCCAGCACAAGCCCTGATCACGGCCGTGGAAGTGAAGCCTGAGACTCCGACCCAGGCCATCGCCGTAATCGGCGACTCTCGCGTCGATGGCATGGGATCCACCCCCGGCACCGACCGACGCTGGACGGACAGGCTCGCCGAACGTCTGGCAGCCCGCGGCGGACAGGCACTCTGTGTGGTCAGCCAGGGCATCAACGGAAACCGCATGCTCACCGACGGCATCGGCACCGCCGCCCTCGCCCGCTTCGACCGCGACATCCTTGCCACGCCTGGCCTCGGCCACGTGGTGATCGCCGTGGGCAACGACCTCATCTTCTCCTTCGCCCCACGCACCGAGGAGACCGCCGGATTCCTCTCGATGTTCCCCGGCTCACCCGTCGGCGTCGACGACATCATCGCCGCCCACATCCAACTGGCGGCACGCGCCCGCGCGCACGGCGTGAAGGTCTACGCCGCGACCATTGCCCCCTACGGCAGCTCGGAAATGTACTCAGCCGAGGGTGACAAGGCGCGCGAGCAGGTCAACTCATGGATCCACACGAGCGGCACCTTCGACGGCGTACTCGACTTCGACGCTGTCTGGCGCGACCCCGCCGACCCCACCCACATCCGCAGCGACCTGCACATGGGTGACAACCTCCACGGCAGTGACGCGGGCTATGCCGCCCTCGCGGAATCCATCGACCTCTCTCTCTTCGACTGACAGTACTGGTACAGGTGGCGATCGGGCATCGTCCGCCACTCGTCGACGGCACCCGGGCTACGCAGCGGGCGGTGTGCCCGCCGAACCGGCAGTGCTTATGGTGTGGTGCTGATCGCGGCCCACATGGACACCGATCCGGGCCCCCAGCGTGACGAGCCCGGCCACACACGCCGCGCCAAGCCACATCAGCTGTCCGGCCGTCATCTGCACCTCGAGCTTGGCCTGCACCCGCCCCTGCGGGTCCTGGTAGACGGTCAGCCGGTCGCCGATCCGGGTGTCCTCGTCGCACCTCGGACCGGCGACATCCGCCTCGGTCCCGTCCGGCAGGCGAATCCGGCAGGCATGGCCGGGGACACCACTCGGCTGCGAGACGAAGTCGCGGCGCTCTGATACCACGGCCGTCACCTGCCCCCCTCGCCGGTCGAGGACGGCGTCGCCGTAGAACACGAGTGGCATCACCATCAGGACGGCCAGCAGCCCCACCGCAACGCAGTAGGGCCAGCGGAGGCCCAGGAGCCCCACGACGATCATGACGACGAGGCCCGTCATGAAGATCACGACGCCCAGGATCGCCGGGCCTTCCACGCCGGATGAGCGGTGTATCACCAGCGCGCTGGAGCCGATCCACAGCGCGGCCACCGCCAGGCCGCCGGCCGCTCCCAGCAGTCCCCAACCGACCATCCCCCGACTCTGCCAGCCGGCCGCGTGCCGGTGAATGGCCGTCAGCTCTGCGGGAGCCGGGCGGTGACGCATGCGGTGAGGTCGAGCGGGTGGTTGGTGTGGCCCCACTCGTTGTCGTACCAGCCGACGATCTTGACCAGCTCGCCGTGTGCCCGGGTCAGGGGTGCGTCCCAGGACGCAGGCCGGCGCCCCTCGTGGGTGGGGCCGGTCGGCCCCACCCACGAGGACTTCCAGCACCTGCCGCCGCACCGGGCCCCGGATCGATGCTGGCACCGCACCGACACAGACAGAGCTTGAGGAGCATGCCATGAAGGCAGCAGTAGTCCGGTCGTTCGGCGAGCCGCTGGTGATCGAGGAGCGGCCCGATCCGGAGCCCGGCCCCGGCCAGGTCCGTATCCGGCTCGAGGCGTCCGGCCTGTGCCACACCGACATCCACGCCGCGCACGGCGACTGGCCCGTCAAGCCCAGCCCCCCGTTCGTCCCCGGCCACGAGGGCGTCGGCATCGTCGAGGCGCTCGGCGACGGCGTGACGCACCTGGCCGTCGGTCGGCGGGTGGCCGTGCCCTGGCTGGGCTGGGCCTGCGGGCGCTGCGAGCACTGCCTGTCCGGCTGGGAGACGCTGTGCGAGAAGCAGCAGAACACCGGCTACAGCGTGGACGGCGGCTACGCCGAGAAGATGCTCGCCCCGGCCGACTTCGCCGCTGTGGTCCCCGACGGCATCGATCCGCGCGACGCGGCCCCGCTGACCTGTGCCGGTGTGACCACGTACAAGGCGCTCAAGGTCGCCGACGTACGTCCCACCCAGCTGGTGGCGATCTCTGGCATCGGCGGGCTCGGCCACCTCGCCGTGCAGTACGCGAAGATCGCCGGAGCCACCGTCGCCGCGATCGACGTCACCGACGACAAACTCGAACTCGCCCGCGAGCTGGGCGCTGACATCCTCATCGACGCCCGCAAGGAGGACCCCGCCGAGGTGCTGAAGCAGCACGGCGGCGCCCACGCCGCGATCGCGCTGGCCGTCAACGAGCAGGCGTTCGCCTCCGTGTACGGCGGACTGCGACGCGGCGGCAAACTGGTCATGGTCGCCCTGCCCGCCGGCGGCACCATCCAGGTCCCGATCTTCGACACCGTCCTGAACGGCACCTCGGTCATCGGCTCCATCGTCGGCACCCGCCAGGACCTGGACGAGGTGTTCCAGCTGCACGCCGCAGGCCGTACCAAGGTGATCTACGAGACCCGGCCGCTGGACACCGTCAACGACTCCATCACCGAGGTCCTGAACGGCCAGATCAAGGCACGCATCGTCTTCGAGATGTGACCCACCCACCGCCTGGCCACCGCGTGCCGACCTCGGTACGGCACGCGGCAGACGGCCGGGCACCACGATTCCCCGGGAAGCCGGAAGGAAGAGCACCGTCATGGTCCGTTACGTGTACGACTTCACCGAGGGCGGCCGTGACATGGCCGGCCTGCTCGGCGGCAAGGGCGCCAACCTGGCCGAGATGACCCGCATGGGCCTGCCGGTCCCGCCCGGCTTCACCGTCACCACCGAAGCCTGCCGCGCCTTCCTCGCCACCGGCACCGAGCCGGACGGCCTGGCCCGCGAGATCTCCGAACACCTGACCGTCCTGGAGCAGGTCGCAGGACGACGGCTGGGGCAGCCGGACGACCCGCTGCTGCTGTCCGTCCGCTCCGGGGCCCGCTTCTCCATGCCCGGCATGATGGAGACGATCCTCGACATCGGCCTGGGCGACGACTCCGTGCTCGGCCTGGCGAAGACCTCCGGGAACGAGCGCTTCGCCTGGGACTCCTACCGCCGCCTGGTGCAGATGTTCGGCAGCACCGTCATGGGCGTCGACAGCTCAGTGTTCGAGCAGGCCATGACGCAGCTCAAGGACCTGCGCGGCGCCCCGGACGATCTCCACCTGGACGCGGGCGACCTCGCCCAGCTCGTGGAGACGTACAAGAACCTGATCAAGCACGAGACCGGGGAGGACTTCCCCCAGCTCCCGGCGGAGCAGCTGCGCCGGGCGGTGCTGGCCGTCTTCGAGTCCTGGAACGGCGAACGCGCCCGCCTCTACCGCCGCCGCGAACACATTCCCGACGACCTGGGCACCGCAGTCAACGTACAGACCATGGTCTTCGGCAACCTCGGCCCCGACTCCGGCAGCGGCGTCGCCTTCACCCGCGACCCGGCCACCGGCGCCCGCGGCGTGTACGGCGACTACCTGTCCAACGCGCAGGGCGAGGACGTCGTCGCCGGCATCCGCAACACCGTGCCGCTGGACGAACTGGGCCGCCTGAACCCCGAGGCGTTCGCCCAACTCCGCGACCACATGCGGACGTTGGAGACCCACTACCGGGACCTGTGCGACATCGAGTTCACTATCGAGCGCGGCAAGCTGTGGATGCTGCAGACCCGGGTGGGCAAGCGCACCGCGGAGGCCGCGTTCGCCATCGCCGCCGAGCTGGTCGACGAAGATCTGATCACTCCGGACGAGGGTCTGGCGCGCGTCAGCGGTGACGGCCTCGCCCGGCTGATGTTCCCCCGCTTCGACACCGCGGCCGTCGGCCAGGCGCTTGCGCACGGCATTCCGGCCTCGCCGGGTGCCGCCGTCGGGGCTGCGGTATTCGACTCCGCCGAAGCGGTCCGGCGTGCCGCCGCCGGGGAGAAGGTCGTCCTCGTACGGCAGGAGACGACCCCTGACGACCTGCCCGGCATGGTCGCCGCCCAGGCCGTGCTGACCAGCCGTGGCGGCAAGACCAGCCACGCGGCCGTCGTCGCCCGCGGCATGGGCAAGGTGTGCGTGTGCGGGGCCGAAGAGATCACCGTGGACCCGCAGGGGCGTCGCTTCCTCGTGGGCGGCACCGTCGTGGAGGAGGGCACCGTCCTATCGGTGGACGGCTCCGAGGGGGCGGTCTACCCGGGCGCGGCTCCGTTGGTCGACTCCGCCGTGATGCGGTACTTCGAGACCGACGAGCGGGGCGAGCGCTCGGCCGGGCTGGTCGACGCCGTGGCCCGCGCCATGCAACAAGCCGACGGCATACGGCGGTTGGGCGTGCGGGCGAACGCGGACACACCCGAGGACGCCGCCCGTGCCCGCCGGTTCGGAGCCGAGGGCATCGGGCTGTGCCGCACCGAGCACATGTTCCTCGGCGACCGCAGGCAGCTGGTCGAGGCGATGATCCTGGCCCGCACCGACACCGAACGCGAACGCGCCCTCGCCGCGCTGCTGCCGCTCCAGCGGCAGGACTTCGTCGGGATCCTGGAGGCCATGGACGGCCTGCCGGTCACCATCCGCCTCCTCGACCCGCCCCTCCACGAGTTCCTGCCCGACCGCACCGAACTCGCCGTACGCATCGCCGCCGCCGAAGCCCACGGCAACCCGCCCAGCGCGCACGACGCCGAACTGCTGGACGCCGTGAACCGCATGCACGAGGAGAACCCGATGCTCGGCCTGCGCGGCGTACGCCTGGGGCTGGTAGCACCGGGACTCGTCGCCATGCAGGTACGGGCCATCGCCGAGGCGGTCGTGGACCGCAAGCGCGCGGGCGGCGACCCACAGGCGGAGATCATGGTCCCGCTCATCGACACGGTCGAGGAGCTCCGGCTCGTCCGCGAAGAAGTGGAACAGGTACTGGCCGAGGTCTCCAAGGCCTCGGGCGTCCCCATCCAGTGCCCGGTCGGCACAATGATCGAGCTGCCCCGGGCGGCGCTCACCGCGGGCCGGATCGCCGAGGAGGCGCAGTTCTTCTCCTTCGGCACCAACGACCTGACCCAGACCACCTGGGGCTTCTCCCGCGACGACGTCGAGGCGGCGTTCTTCTCCGCCTACCTCGACAAGGGCATCTTCAAAGTGTCCCCGTTCGAGACGATCGACCGCGAAGGCGTGGGCCGCCTGGTCGAGATCGCGGTCGCCGAGGGCCGCGCCGCCCGGCCCGGCCTGAAGATCGGCGTCTGCGGGGAGCACGGCGGGGACCCGGACTCCGTGCACTTCTTCCACGCGGCAGGCCTCGACTACGTCTCCTGCTCACCGTTCCGCGTCCCGGTCGCCCGCCTGGAAGCCGGACGGGCCGCGCTTCCCGAAACGGACGCCGGCGACAGCCGGTGACGCACAGGGCCGCCCCGGTGTGCCGATGAGAGGGCGGTTCGGCCCGGGGCTCGGGACCAGTTGGCCCCTGCACCACCGAGGCGGTGTGCGAGAGGCTGAAGGGGCATCGGGGGGCCGGCTACCCGGGACAGTCCAAAGGGACGGCAGCGGTCGGACCGGCCGCCCTCACCCGCGAGTTCCGGCCCCCGATGCCCACCGCAGGAGCACGTCCCCTGCAAGGATTCGTCGGCTCGCAGGGGCCGTGCGCAAGGGACACCGGTCGCGCTCCGCACGCACCAGTGCGAAGGGAACTGCCATGAAGACCTCCAAGGTCGGCGAGGTGATGACCTCCGAGGTCATCCGGGCCCGCCGGGAGACACCGTTCAAGGACGTGGCACAGCTGCTGGCCCGGCACCGGATCAGCGGGCTGCCGGTCGTCGACGCCGACGACAAGGTCCTCGGCGTGATCTCCGAAACCGATCTGATGCACCGGCAGGCGGCGAAGGCCAAACGGGACCGGGGAGGCCGCTTCCGGCTGCCGGCCCTGCGCCGGAAGGCACGTATCGCCGCCACCAAGGCCCGTGCCCTGACCGCCGGGCAGCTGATGTCGACGCCCGCGATCACCGTGCACCCCGAACAGCGCGTCGCGGACGCCGCACGGGTGATGGAACGCCATCACATCGAACGACTGCCCGTGGTGGACGAAGAGGACCGCCTGATCGGCATCGCCACCCGCCGTGACCTGCTGCGGGTCTTCCTGCGCACCGACGAGGAGATCCGTCAGGAGATCATCGACGAGGTCCTGACCCGCGCCATGTGCCTGCCGCCCCACACCGTCATCGTGTCGGTCCACGACGGCACGGCCACGCTGGAGGGACGCCTGGAACGCCGCAGCGACATCCCGCTGGTGGTCCAGCTGACCTGGCGGGTCGACGGCGTGGTGGGCGTGATGAACAGCCTCACCTTCCGCATCGACGACACCCGGCCGCCCGAGAAGCACCCCTCGCGCCGGGTCGCGCACCACTGGCTTCCCGAGCGGTAGCGCTCCGCTGGGTGCGGCTCGAAGCTGCGGGTCCGTCGTGGCTGGTCGCGCAGTTCCCCGCGCCCCTGAACGGGCGCGATAGCGCACCCGACTTCGGGCGGGTGCCGACCGGCCCTGGTGACCCGGGCCGGTCAGGACCTGACCGGGACCTTCGTCGCCTGGGGGGTGGCTCCCGCGTGCGGGACGGTGGTCGTGGGGGCGGTACCGGTCCCTCGCGGTGCCGCTCCCCGTACGGCCCGTTGCCGGTCTTCCGGCCGACGATCTCGACGATGGAGGCGTAATGCTCATGACCCGACAGGACGCCCGACCCCGAGCCGCCTCCTCGGGCGGTGCGCCGTCCAAGACCGCCATCGCGGTGGACCGGCTGGTCACAGGCGGGCTGAAGGAACGCCTACGAGGACCGGTGCGCGCCCGCCAACCCACGCATGCCGATGCTGGACGACATGCAGCAGCTCATGCGGGCGGCGCTCCGTCCCGGCGGTGCTCCTGGAGAACACCCCGGCAGTCTTCGTGACGGAGGCGGGACCCGGCCGCCGGCAGGTCCGCGCCGAGGTCCGCTGGACCGCCGCGGACGGCTCCACGCGCACCGGCACGGCCGAGC
>NZ_BAAASJ010000106.1:0-25653 GCF_039532825.1 Streptomyces vastus | reverse complement strand
GGCCGGTTCGAAGGTCCGCGTCTGGACGGACAGTCAGGGGCAGCTCACGTCGGAGCCGGCGACTGCCGCCCAGGTCACCGTGTTCGCGGGCTACGCGGCCCCCGCAGCCGCACTCGGGGTCGGCGGCGTGACGTACGCGGTCGGGCGCGTCGCACGAGGGCGCCTGGACCGGCGGCGCATCGACCAGTGGGGCCGGGAGTGGGATCAGGTCGGACCGCAGTGGGCCCGCAAGACCACCTGACAAGACCACCTGACAAGACCACCTGAGCCGGGACCAGTTGGCCATGGCATCGGCAACATCGGCCAACGGCCGCACCGGGCCGGGCCTTGAAACCCGGCCCGGCCCGGTGCGCCGCTCGGTGTTCACCGTGTTCAGCCCGTCGCCCGTGCCTCCGCCAACTCTCCGGCGACACGCGCCGCCCATGCCTCGATCTCGGGGAAGTTCCGGAAGTCACCGCCCTTTCCGGAGGACACGATCTTCCGTGCGATGAATCCCTTCGCGCCTTCCTCGAGGCACCCTCCGAAGGTGACGTGCCCCCTGGCGTCGAGCCGGGTCATGGCCCGCTTGACGCCGGGCACGGGCGGGATGTCCCGCTCCGAGGCCGAGGCGTCGAGCGGACCGCTGCTGAACAGCCACAGCGGGCGCTCGGCCAGCTCGCGGCGATGCCGGCGCACGAAGCGACGCGCGTCCTTGTGCCAGCGCCCCGCATACAGTCCGCCGCCGACCACGACGGCGTCGTACGGTGTCACGCGCGTGACGGAGCCGGCCGGCAGCGCCTCGCTGGTGAAACCCTCCTTGCGCAGCACCGCGGCCACGGCCTCGGCGATCTGCGCGGTCGATCCGTTCGTCGTCCCGTAGGCGACCAGCACGTTGCCGGTCATGACGGTCCGCCTCCTTTCACACCTTGGCTTTCACACCTTGGGCAGCCAGTTGGCGGCCATACCGTGAAGTGCCCGCTCGTCCGGCTGGAGCCCGGCGTCGTCAAATCTGTAGGTGAGCTGGTCGACGACCGCGACCACTCCGTCGATCTGCTGCGTCATGGAGACAGCGATCTTCGTCTCGCTCTTGCGTTCCATGTGCCCGGAGAGCGTGACCACGCCCTCCACCACGGAGACGTCGATGCTGCGCGGCGCCAGCCACAGCGTCCGTACCAGCACCTCCTCGACGACCTGGTCGCGGATCTCCGCGTCCGGCCGCAGAAAGACCTGGAGCAGATCGCGGCGGGTGACGATACCGACGAGCCGCTCCTCCTCATCCAGGACGGGCAGCCGCTCCACACGGTGCCGCGCCATGATCCGGGCCGCTTCGACGATGGTGTCGTCGGCGTGGACCGTGACGGGCGGCTCGGTCATCAGCCGGCCGGCGGTGCGGGCCCTGGCCTTCGCGGCCCGGCTGCGGGCGTCGCGGGTGAGGTCGGTGAGCCGGAAACGCTTCTTCGGTTCGTACGGGTCGGGGGTCTCGGCCTGCCGGATGATGAGGTCCGTCTCGGAGATGACGCCGATGACCCTCTGGTCGTCATCGACCACCGGCAGCCCGCTGATGTGGTGCAGGCCGAGCAGCCGGGCCACCTCCTTGAACGGGGTGCCGTACGTGGCACGGACGACCTCCGTGGTCATCACGGAGCCGATCTTGTTGTGCTTCATGGCTGTTCCTCCTCAGCGGAGCCGGCGCAGATACGGGTCGTGGGGCCTGCGGGGCAGCAGGCGTACGCGTGCATCGAGCACGGTGACTCCGCCCGGTGTCGCGAGAACGGGGTTGAAGTCGGCCTCTGCGAGCTGCGGGAGGTCGCTCGCCATGCGGGACAGCCGCAGCAGGAGCTGTTCGAGGCCTTCGAGGTCCACGGGGCGGGCGCCGTTCGCGCCGAACAGGAGCGGGGCGCAGCGCGGGGCCGTGATCAGGTCGTGCACGTCGTGGTCGGTGAGCGGGGCGAGGCGGGCGGCGTGGTCGCGCAGGACTTCGGTGGCGGTGCCGCCGAGTCCGAAGAGGACGAGCGGGCCGAAGACCCGGTCCTGGACGACGCCGGCGAACAGCTCGGTGCCGCGGTCGGCGAGCGGCTGCACGACCACGCCGGTCAGCAGGCCGGCGAAGCGGATCTCCAAGTCCCGGAAGGCGGCGCGGACTTGGGAGTCGCCGCGGAGGTCGAGATGGACGGCGTGCTCGACGGTCTTGTGCAGCAGGCCCGGCCAGTGGCCCTTCATGACCACCCGGCCGTCGGCGCCGCGCAGCCGGTCGGCGGCGAGGACGGCGTCGTCCTCGGTCTCGGCCCAGGCCCACGGCAGCTGCGGGATGCCGTAGCAGTCGAGGAGTTCGGCGCACACGCGCGGGTCGAGCCAGCCGCCGTCCGGGTGCGCGTCGAGATAGGCCTCGACGACCGCGTGGGCGCGCTCGGTCTCGACGCCGTCGAGGTCGGGGAACGTTCCGGTGGGCCGGGCGAGCCAGGCCGCGCGGTGAGCGGCGTGGGCCAACGCCCGTGCCGCGGCCTGGGGTTCGGCGTAGGCGGGGACGGTGCCGCCTTCGCTCGCGGGCAACAGCTCGACGGGCAGGGCCTGTTCGAGTCGTACCGCGGCGATGGGCTTGGCACGTCGTCCAGAAGCGTGTGTGAGGGCCCGGACGAGGTCGTCGCCGGTCGCCGCGGCCACCGCCGTGGGCACCAGGGCCACCAGGACGGCGTCGACACCGCCGTACCGCATGATCCGGTCCACACAGTTCGCCAGTTGCTCCTCCGTGACGGCGGCGGTGGCGTCGACCGGGTTGCCGACGGCCGCGCCGTCGGGCAGGACGGCGAGCAGGTCGTCGATCAGTTCCGGGGTGGGCGCCGGGAGCTGGAGCCCGGTCTCGGCGCAGGCGTCGGCCGCGAGGACACCGGCTCCGCCCGCGTTGGTGACGATCGCGACGCGGGGCCCGGCGGGCAGTGGCTGTGAGTGCAACAGGGCGGCGGCTTCCAGCAGTTCGCCCACCGAACGAGTGGCGGTGATGCCGGCCTGGGTGAACAGCGCGCCCCGGGTCATGGTGCGGGTGGCGGCGGCCGCGGTGTGCGAGGAAGCGGCGCGGCGGCCGGCTTCGGTGCGGCCGGCATCGACGGTCAGCACCGGCATCCGCCGGGTCACCCGCCGGGCCGTACGCGAGAACGCCCGCGGGCTGCCGAACGACTCCAGGTGCAGCAGAGCCAGCTCGGTGCGGCCGTCGCTCTCCCACCACTGGAGCATGTCGTTGCCGCTGACGTCGTACTTGTCGCCGAGGGAGGCGAAGGAGGAGACGCCGATGCCGAGCCGGGACAGCCCGTCCAGCACGGCGATACCGACACCGCCGGACTGTACGGCGACGCCCGCCGTGCCGGGGCGCGGACGGCCGGCGGCGAAAGTGGCGTCGAGGCGCAGCTGCGGGTCGGTGTTGGAAATGCCGAGGCAGTTGGGGCCGACGAGCCGCATGCCGTACGAGCGGCAGGCCGCCAGCAGGGCCTGTGCCTGGTCCGCGTCCAGGCCGGCGGAGACGACGAGCAGGGCCCGTACGCCCGCCTTGCCGCACTCCTCGGCGGTGTCCGGGACCGCGGCGGCGGGTACGGCGAGTACCGCGAGGTCGGGGGTCTTGGGCAGGGCGCTGACCGACGGGTGGGACGGCACGCCGAGGATCGAGTGCGCGGCGGGGTTCACCGCGAACAGCCGCCCGGTGTAGCCGCCCGCGTGCAGCTGGTGCAGGACCGCCCGGCCCACCGAGCCCGGCTTGCGCCCGGCGCCGACGACGGCGACCACCTTCGGACGCAGCAGCGGTTTCAGGCTGACGACGTCGGCGGCACGGCCACGTTCCTCCACGGCCGTGAGGTAGGTGTCGCTCTGATCGAGGGCGATGGTGCAGCGCACCTCCGGGCCCTCGAAGCGGCGGGCCGTGCGCAGGCCGAGGTCGGCAAAGAGCCGCAGCACCTCGTTGTTCTCGCTCAGCGCGTCGGCCGTGAACGTGGTGACGCCCTCCGCGCGGGCGGCCGAGACCAGGTGCTCGACAAGGAGCGTTCCGACACCCCGGTGGTGCAGTCCGTCGGCGACCGCGATGGAGATGTCGGCCGTGTCTCCGGTGCCTCCGGTGTCGTACTCGGCGAGGCCGATGACCCGGCCCAGTGTCTCGGCCAGCAGCGCCCGGTACCCGGGACGCGGCGGACCGCAGGCCCGGTCGGCGGCCAGGCCGGCCGACCTGCGGCTCGCCGCGAAGAACCGCAGCCTCAGGTTCTCCGGGGACATCTCCTCGTAGAACCCCTGCAACTGCTCGTGATCGGCCCGAACCACCGGGCGGATGCACACGGTGGTGCCGTCCGCGAGCAGGGCGTGAACCGTGGGCCGGCTGAGCGCGTCGTCCGTCATCGCGGGTCTCCTCCAGATCTCCTGACACCACCAGCGTCCAGCGGAACGGCGCGGGGTCACATGGGCTGACCGGGGCCGGAAGGTGGGCCGGTCGGCCCTTAGTTCACCCTCAGTTCCCGTTCGAAGCCCTACGGCGGCGAGCCGGCAGGTGCGGTGAAAGTGCGGAGGAGGTAAACCGTCTGCGTCGACGACGCCACGCCTATCCGCGGTCCGAGCGGGGCGTGGCGGTGGCGTCTGGGGTCGTTGCGGATTTTGCGTGGAGGATCTCGCGGGCCTGTTCCGCGGCGCGGGCGGTGCTTTCGGCGACGAAGTCGAGGAAGCGGGCGATGTTCTCCAGGCGGGTGGCGGCCGGGGTGTCGGGGCCGAGAACGCCGACGCCCTGTCGTGCGATCTCGACGATCTGTGCGGTGGAGCGTGCGCTGGCCATCATCGACTCGTACCAGACGTCGTCGTCGACGATGTAGCGCTCGCGGCGGCGTTCGTCGCGTTCCCGGCGGACCAGGCCCTGACTCTCGGCGAACGCGACCGCTTTGGAGATGGACGCCGGGCTGACCTGCAGGCGCTGGGCGAGTTCGGCGGCGGTGAGGCTGCCGGTGTCGGTGAGGGTGAGGCAGGCCATCACCCGGGACATCATCTTGGGCGCGCCCGAGGCCATGAGCACGGTGGTGAACGTCTCCTCGTACTCGCGTACGGCTTCGGTGTCGCGCCCGTGGGCCTGCGGGGGTGCTGCCGGTTCCCGGGGCGTGGCCTGCCTGCGCCGGTGGGTACGGCGTTCGGTGGCGTGGTGGGCCAGGTCGGCGCGGTAGGCGGTGGGACCGCCGTTGCGCATCACCTCACGCGTGATCGTCGAGGTCGGACGGTCGAGACGTCTGGCGATCTCCGCGTAGGCGAGGCCGTCGGCCAGCCCCAGAGCGATCTGCTGGCGGTCCTGCTGGGTGAGCCTGCCTCCCGGCATCGCGGTCTCCTTCGTGTTCCTTGGTGCCTCCAGCATAGCGTTCACCTTCAATTCATTGCAACGAACAGGGCAATGTCATTGCGTTAAATTCAGATCCGTTGCAACGATTTCCCTGTATCCACCTGCGAGAATGACGATTACACGCAACGACTTCATTGCGATATCAATGAATGCAACGTAGCTTTTCCATTGTTCGAAACGACGAGCCAAGGAGAGCACGATGCAGACGTTCAACACCCCCGTCCCGGTCACCGCCGTCCTCGACATCCCCGCGGGACGCATCCGGTTCATCGCCGCAGACCGGGCCGACACGACGGTGGAGGTCCTGCCCGCGGACGCCTCGAAGGACCGCGATGTGAAGGCGGCGGAGCAGACCACAGTCGAATACGGCGACGGCCTCCTGCGAATCGCGGCCTCACCGGCGAAGAACCGGATCCTCGGCAACTCCGGATCCGTCGAGGTGACGGTCCAGCTGCCCGCGGGTTCCCAGGTCGAGGCGAAGGCGGCCGCCGCCGAGTTCCGGGGCGTCGGACGGCTCGGCGACGTCACCTTCAACGGCGCGCAGGCCTCGGTCAAGCTCGATGAGACCGAAAGCGCCCGCCTGACCGTCCAGGCCGGCAACGTCTCGGTCGGCCGCCTGGGCGGCCCCGCGGAGATCAGCACGCAGAAGGGCGACATCCGGATCGCGGAGGCCGTTCGCGGCACGGTCGCGCTGCGCACCGAGTCCGGTGAGATCTCCATCGATGCCGCCCGCGGAGTCTCCGCCGCCCTGGACGCCGGCACCTCCTACGGCCGGATCCGAAACGCGCTCAAGAACACCGAAGGCGCCGCCGCCGAACTGAACATCCAGGCGACCACCGCCTACGGCGACATCACCGCCCGCAGCCTCTGACCCGCACCTTCCAAGCCTCCAGAGGAGTAACCCGTCATGAAGTCGCCGCTCGCACACAATCCCGAGATGGCGGCTTCGGCCACCCCTGGCCCCGTCGCCTCCTTCCTGCGGTTCGCCATCACCGGAGGAGGCGTCGGGGTCCTCTCCAGCCTCGCGGTATCGCCGCTGGCCACGACCATGCCATGGGCCATCTCGAACGCGATCATCACCGTCGCCTCCACCTTGCTGTGCACCGAACTCCACGCCCGCTTCACCTTCGCCAAAGGACGCAGCGCCCGATGGCAAGAGCACTGGCAGTCCGCCGGCTCGGCGACCGCCGCCTACCTGGCGACCAGCGTCGCCATCTGCGTCCTGCACCTCACCCGGCCCTCCCCCGGCACCCTGACCGAGCAGATCGTCTACCTCAGCGCCTCCGCCCTTGCCGGCACAGCCCGCTTTCTCATCCTGCGCCTCTACGTCTTCGCCAGCCGCCACAGCCAGACCACACGACCAGCGACCCAGCACGAGACGGTGCCCACGCCCGACCCCACGGCAGTACGCCAGCCATCGGGCACAAGTTGGCCCAACGGGTCGCGGCCACAACTGGCGGCGTGAGCCCCAGCCCCCTCGAGAGGTTGCACCTCGGCTGCGGTCGGCCCGTGGCTGGAGTGACCGTCACTCCGAGAGCAGCAGTCGACCGGTCTCCCCCGGCTGGAGGCACACCGTGCGGTCCGGCAGCCGTACGTCGATCGGCGAGGCGTCGGACGCCGGTACCTCGATCTGCAGCAGTTCTCGCTCCAGGCGCAGCCGTACGCCCCAGTGCCCCTGGTAGCGCAGGGCGAAGCCGTACGAGGACAGCTCGGGCAGCGGCACCGGGTCGAGCCACAGTGCACCGCCCCGTGTCTCCAGGCCGGTCAATCCGCGTTGGACGAAGTCCAGGGTGCCTGCCATGGCGCCCAGGTGGATGCCTTCGCCGGTGGTGCCGCCCTGCAGGTCGGCGATGTCGCCCTGCAGGGCCTCCTGGCAGAACTTCCAGGCCTCCGCCCGACGGGCCCGGGCCAGCACCCAGCCGTGGACGAGGCCGCTGAGGGTGGAGCCGTGGCTGGTGCGGTGCAGGTAGTAGTCGACGGTGCGTTGCCAGGTGCCCTCGTCGAGATGTACGCCCAACCGGCGGAACAGGCCCTGCAGTTCGGCCGGCGAGAAGAGGTAGCCGAGCATCAGGACGTCGGCCTGCTTGGAGGCCTGGTAGCGGTTGACGCTGTCGCCCTCCGCCTCCAGGATCCGGTCCAGGCGCCGGATGTCGCCGTACCGCTCGCGGTAACCGTCCCAGTCGAGCTCCTCCAGCCGGCCGTAGCCCTCGAACTGACTGACGACGTCGTCGTGGAAGGGCACGTGGAGCGTGCGGGACACGTCCTCCCACAGTTCGAGTTCGCCCCCGTCCAGAGCTGTGCGCTCGACGAGTTCGCGGCGGCGTGGCTCCGGGAGGGTCTCCAACAGCTCGAGTGTGCGGGCGAGCACCCAGGCGGCGGTGACGTTCGTGTACGTGTTGTCGTCGAGGCCCGGTACCCGCGCGCCGGGGTACGCCTCGTGGTACTCGTCGGGGCCGACCACACCTCTGATGCGGTGCCGTCCGAGGGACTCGTCGTAGACGGCGGCGTCCGCCCAGAAGCGGGAGATCTGCAGCAGCATCTCGGCACCCTTGGTGTGCAGGAACTCCATGTCGCCGCTGGCCTCGCAGTACTGCCACACGTTGTAGGCGATCGCCGATCCGACGTGGTGCTGGAGCCGGGAGTGGTCGGGCAGCCAGCGTCCGGAGCGCGGGTTGAGGTGGAGCTGCTGGGTCTCCTCTCGTCCGTCGCTGCCGCTCTGCCAGGGGTACATGGCGCCCCTGCGGCCCGCCGCCCGGGCGTTCATCCGCGCCTGTTCGAGGCGGCGGTGGCGGTAGCCGAGCAGGGCGCGGGAGACTTCGGGCAAGTGCAGGTTGAGGTAGGGCAGGACGAACAGTTCGTCCCAGAAGACGTGCCCGCGGTAGGCCTCGCCGTGCAGTCCCCGCGCGGGTACGCCGACGTCGAGGTCGGCGGTGTGCGGCGAGAGGGTCTGCAGGACGTGGAAGAGGTGCAGCCGCAGGATGCGGCCCGCCTCCCCGGGAACGTCGAGCTCGGCCCTGCGCCACAGCTGGTCCCAGGCGGTCAGATGCGACTCCACCAGCTCGTCGAAGCCGGGTGCCCGGCCCACCCGGTCGACGGCGGCGTGGAGCGGGTCGCTGATCGCGGGGTCGCGCGACGTGTGCAGGGCGACGGTCTTGTCGACGGTGGTGGTACGTCCGGGGGCCAGATCGAGGGTCAACCGCTGGATGGCGTACGGGAGTTCGTGGCGGATGGTGGCGGGCGCCTCGGCGGTGACGCGGGCCGCCATGCCGATGCGGATGTCCGAGGTGCGGGTGCGGCAGCGCAGCCACACCGTGTCCGGGGCGGCGGTGCCGGTGTGCACGTGGATCAGGTGGCGGCCGTCCAGGTCCCGGTAGCGCGGCACGCCGGAGTTGGTGACGCCGCCGTCGAGGGCCGCCTCGACCTCGAGTCCGCCCGAGAAGCCCTCGGCCGTGAACTCGGTGCGCAGTGCGGCCAGATGAGGATCGGCCATGTGCACCAACCTCTGCTGACGCACCCTCAACTCCCGTCCCTCGCCGAGGTCGTACCGCGTGCTGCGCTCCAACAGCCCTGCCGACAGGTGCAGGATCTGACGGTGGTCGAGCACGGCCGCGGTGTCGGGGGTGAGCCATGGCCCGCCGGGGAGGCGGAAGCGCAGGGGCAGCCAGTTCGGGACGTTGACCATGTCCTCGTTCTCGACCTGGCGGCCCGCGACCTCGGAGGTGAGCCGGTCGTAGCAACCGGCCACGTACGCGCCCGGGTAGTGCACCTCGTCGGCGGCGCACTCCGGCAGCGCTCCGCGGGTGGCGAAGTAGCCGTTGCCCAGGGTGCACAGCGACTCCCGCAGGCGCTCGTCGGCAGGTTCGTAGCCCTCGTACTCCCAGCTCCAGCCCGTCACTTCGGCGCTCCTTCCGCGACCAGTTCTCCCAGGTCTCGTACGACGATGTCGGCACCGTGCCGCAGCAGCCGCGCCCCGGTGTCCTCACCGGCGGTGCGGTCCACGCCGACCACCAGGGCGAACCCACCGCGCCGGCCCGCCTCCACACCCGCCAGGGCGTCCTCGACGACGGCGGCGCGGTCGGCGGAGACGCCGAGCCGGCGGACCGCTTCCAGGAACAGGTCGGGCTGCGGCTTGCCCGCCAGGCCCAGCCGGGCCGCCTCGCCGCCGTCCATGAGGACGTCGAACAGGTCGAGTACCCCGGCCCGTTCCAAGAGCTCACCGGCGTGCCGGGACGCGGAGGCCGCCGCTCGGGGTACCCCCGCCCGGCGCAGGGCATGCACCAGCCGTATGGTCCCCGGATAGGCGTCGACGCCGTGCTCGCGCAGCCGCTGCACGAACAGGCGCTCCTTGTCCGCGGCGACGGCACGCACCGTCTCATCCGACAGCTCGATGCCGCGCGCGGCCAGGAACGCGGCGGCGCCGTCGAGGCGGGACTTGCCGTCCACGTAGCGCAGATAGTCGTCCCGTACATCGAACGGGCGGCGCTGGGCGGGGTCCTCAGGCGGGTGGGCGCGCAGGTAGGCGTCGAACGCCGTCTTCCACGCCGCGGCGTGCACCCGGGCCGAGTCGGTGATCACTCCGTCGGTGTCGAAGACGACGGCCCGCACGTCCCGCAGCACCGGTGCGAGCAGGTCGCGGGACGTCGCAGGGGCGAGTGGGCGGTGCACGGTCACACCCTCTGCGGCACGATCGCCACCGGGCACTGCGCGTGGTGCAGCAGCGTGTGCCCTACGCGGCCGAGCTGGAGCCCGAGATGGCCGGACCGGCGATGCGCCCCGACAACCACCAGGTCCGCGGCGGCCGACCGGTGCAACAGCACCTTGCGGGCCTGTCCTTCCACGGTGTGACGGCGCACCAGGACCCCGGGGTGGTCCGCCACCGGGTCGCGGAGCAGGGCATCGAGCACGGTGGACGCCTGCTCCTCGTGGTAGTGCGCCGGATCCCCGGCGAGCAGGGGATGTTCGGCGGTCTCGTGCGCGGGGCAGCGCCAGGCACGTACGACATCGAGGGTGCATCCACGCGCTTCGGCCTCGCGGAACGCGAACCGCACCGCCTCGCCGCCGGTCGCGGACTCGCCCGCGCCGAGCAGGATCCGCTCATGGATGCCCGCCAAACCGGCCTTGTCACCACGGACCACGATCACCGGGCAGTGGGCACGGGACGCCACGGCCAACGACACCGAGCCCAGCAGGAGACCCGTCAGCTCACCGCGGCCACGCGATCCCGTCACCAGGGCGGAGGCGTTGTGTCCCTCGCGCAGGAGGGCGGACACCGCATCCTCGGGGACCACCTCGGTGGAGACCTTCACCTCGGGATTGCGCCGCCGGGCACGCTCCGCCGCGGAACCGACGATGGTGTCCGCCAGCGCTTCCCCGGACGGGCGTTCAGCGCTGCCAGCCGGGGCGACCCCTTCGTAGCGCTCCCACAGGGAGGCGTACACCAGTCGCAACGGCAGCCCGTGCCGGGCCGCTTCGTCGACCGCCCAGTCGACTGCGACGAGGCTCGAATCCGATCCGTCGACACCCACGATCAGGGGCAGCTCCATGTCCCCCACCACCTTTCGTCGGGCTGCGCAGACGTGCAGCAGCACGGGTTCCCCTCACCGTTGCATCCATGGCTCGGGGGCAGGAGGGGGCGGTTCGTCCACGGCTTGGGCCATTCGGCCCCTGTGTTCAGCTCGCCAGTCGAGCCCTTGGTCAGCCGGGTGCTGGGGCTGCTGCAGGACGGGCCGATACCGGTACGGGAACTGCGGGCCCGGATCGAGATGGAGCCCTCCAGCCTGTCGCAGCAGCTGGCGGTGTTGCGCCGGTCGGGCATCGTCGTCAGCTCCAGGCGCGAGGGCTCGAGGGTGGTGTACGCGCTGGCCGGCGGGGACGTCGCCGACCTGCTGCAGGCCGCGCGCCGGATCCTGACCGAGATGCTGGCCGGGCGGAACCTGCCCCCGACAGATCCTCCAGCGCGGGCGGCAGACTGTCGTCCGGTGCACAGATTCGGTGTGTCCGCTGGCGCGCGCGAGGATGGGCCGCATGTGTGTGACGAGCGAAGCGAGATGGGGGTCCGCCCGCCCGAAGGGCGGGGGAGGCTGGATGCGGTGCGCCGAGGACCGGCCCATACGGCCGTACTGCTCCGCCGGGGAGAGGACGGCACGATGACGACCCCGCTGTACCAGCTGAAGGCCGAGTTCTTCAAGACGCTGGGCCATCCCGCACGCATCCGGGTGTTGGAGCTGCTGAGCGAGCGTGAGCACGCCGTGGCGGAGATGCTGCCCGAGGTGGGCATCGAGCCGGCCCACCTGTCGCAGCAGCTCGCGGTGCTGCGCCGGGCGAACCTGGTGGTGACCCGCAAGGAGGGCTCGACCGTGTACTACTCGCTGACCAGCCCCCACATCGCCGAGCTGCTCCGCGTCGCCCGCACCATCCTGTCCGGCGTGCTCGCCGGCCAGGCCGAACTGCTCGCCGACCTTCAGGCCGCCCAGACGCAGCCGAAACCGCCGTCGTAACGCCGGCCTTCAATCGGCGGCCAACTCCCGAGAGTCGAGGGCGATGTCCACGATCATGTCCTCCTGCCCGCCGACCAGGCCCCGGCGGCCGACCTCCAGCAGGAGCGCGTGGGCGTCGACGCCGTAGCGTTCGGCGGCGAGCTCGGCTGGCGCAGGAAGGAGGAGTAGACGCCCGCGTAGCCGAGGGTGAGGGTCTCGCGGTCCACCTGGACCGGGCGGTCGCGCAGTGGTCGTACCCGATCGTCGGCGGCGTCCTGGAGGACGAGCAGATCGTAACCGTGCTGCCAGTCCTGCAGGTTGGCCACGGCGATGAAGGCCTCGATGGGACAGCTGCCGGCGCCCGCGCCCTGCCCGGCGAGGGACGCGTCGACCCGTGTCACGCCCTCCTCCACCGCGACGACGCTGCTCGCGACCGACAGCGACAGGTTCTCGTGCGCGTGCACGCCGATCCCGGTGGCCGGATCGAGGACGTCACGGCGTTCGGCGGCCGGAGCCATGTGGCTCCGTGATCGTCCGATACCGGGCAGGAGGAAGGGCGGCGAGGACCGCGTTGTCCGTGACGGCGCGTGCTACCAAGCCACACCACCTGTCGCGGCAGCGGATTGACATCGGCTTTGGGAAGCTCTTTGCGCTACGGCGGGGGCTTGTCGAGTACAACGCCGCTGGTCGCCCATGAGTCACGGGTCGATTTCAATCCTGGTCGAGGTTCCGGCGGTCGGCGCGACGGTCTTGACGTCGATGCTCAAGGCGTGTTCTCTGTTGCGCCAGTAGAGAAACATCTCTCATTGCGCAACAACATGCTGCTGTTGAGTGCCTGCGGTGCCGCCGCCTCGTCCCCCGTCATCCATGTCCTGAGCGCTGCGCAGCAGTGGCACAAGGCAGTCCGACCCGACTCACGCCCGAGCCCGACGACAGAAGGAAAGAGAGTATGGCTGCTCCCCAGATGACGAAATCGCCAAGTGACACATCGGATCAAGAGAAATCGGGGGGCCGCTCCCCCTTCTTGGCGACGATCGCACCCGGTGTCTTCTGGCCGTCCACGATCATCATCGTTGTCTTCGTGCTCTACGCCACGATCTTCAAGGACTCCGCACAGGACGTCATCAGTACGGTGCAGGAGGAGATCATCAGTGGCCTCGGTTGGTACTACACCGCCCTCGTCTCACTCTTTGTGATCTTTGCCCTCTGGGTCGGTATCGGCCGCTTCGGAGACATCAAGCTCGGCAAGGACGACGAGCGACCCGAGTTCGGCATGGGCTCATGGCTGTCGATGCTGTTCGCCGCGGGTATGGGGATCGGGCTGGTCTTCTGGGGTGTCGCCGAGCCGCTGAACCACTTCGTCTCCCCGAGGCCGGGCGTCGGTGAGGGCGCGGCCCAGCGGAGCGAGTTCGCCATGGTCCAGACGTTCCTGCACTGGGGTATCCACCCCTGGGCCATCTACGTAGTGGTCGGTCTCGCCGTCGCCTACGCCGTGCACCGCAAGGGACGCCCCATCTCGATCCGCTGGGCTCTGGAACCGCTCTTCGGCGACAGGGTCAAGGGCGCCTGGGGCGACGCCATCGACACCGTCGCCGTCGTCGGCACCGTCTTCGGCGTGGCCACCTCGCTCGGCTTCGGCGTCCTGCAGATCTCGGCGGGGCTCGGCTTCCAGGGTTGGGTGACGGACCCCGGCACGTCCCTGCGGGTCGCCCTCATCTTCGGCATCACCCTGCTCGCCACCATCTCCGTGGTCACGGGCGTCGGCAAGGGCATCAAGTGGCTGTCCAACATCAACATGGGCCTGGCCGGCGCGTTGATGGTGTTCGTACTCGTCGCAGGCCCGACCCTGTTCATCCTCAACGGCTTTGTCGAGGACATCGGCGCGTATCTGCAGAACCTCCTCGCGCTGAGCTTCGACACCGGCGCCAGCCAGGGCGCCGAGGGCACTTCATGGGTCAGCGGCTGGACGGTCTTCTACTGGGGCTGGTGGATTTCCTGGGCTCCGTTCGTCGGCGTCTTCATCGCCCGCATCTCCCGCGGACGGACCGTGCGTGAGTTCGTCACGGGTGTGCTGTTGGTACCGACTCTGCTGACCTTCGTCTGGTTCGCCATCTTCGGCGGCTCGGCAATCCACCGCGAGACGGCCGGTGACGGTGGACTGGTGGGCGAGGACGGCACGGTGGGTACGGACAGCGCGCTCTTCCAGTTGCTCGACACCCTGCCGGGCGGCGCGTTCGTCGCCGGCGTGGCGCTCCTGCTGATCGTGCTGTTCTTCGTCACCTCCTCCGACTCCGGCAGCTATGTGGTCGACGTGCTGGCCTCCGGCGGCGACCCCGAGCCGCCGACCTGGAGCCGCGTGTTCTGGTGCGCCGCCGAGGGGGCCGTGGCCATCGCACTGCTGATCGCCAGCGGCACGGGAACTTCGTCGCTGTCCACACTGCAGACGGCGGCGATCATCACGGCACTGCCCTTCAGCCTCGTGATGATCGGGATGTGCCTCGCCACGGTCAAGGCCTTCCGCCGAGAACACCACGCCTATCTCGCCGCCCAACGGAAGAAACAGGAGGAGCGGCTCGTCGACCAGGCCGTCACGGCGATCGAGGAGGGCCTGGACGGGACGTCGTCGAACGGGGACAAGGACAGCGCGGCAGACGCGCGCACCACGTAGTCGGGCACCCTTGCGCCGCGCGCCCCGGCATCGGCCGACCAGTTCACCGAGCCGAGTCGGGACGCGCGGCGCGCACGATGACCGTGTGACTCCTCCCCCACGAGAAGGTGTATCGGGCTATGGGGCAAAATCGGGCAGACGTCCTGTCCCACCTGCCTCCGCTGGCCCGCTTCGGCGAACTCGTCGCCACCGACCTGCGGGATGTCACCAGCGACCCCGCGGCCCTGGACTCGACCGGTTTCTGGGCGATGGTCGCGGACTTCGAGGGCCGGTTGGTCTGCGCCCGCTTCGGGGACGTACGGCACGAGCCCGTCCCCGCTCCCCGGCCCGGCGCCTGGCGCGGCCCCGCCGCCGGTGACTGGACCTCCTCGCTCGACCGCGCCGCGTACACCGCGGGAGTACGGCGGATCCGCGAGCACATCGCGGCGGGCGAGGTTTACCAGGCGAACCTCTGCCGCGTCCTGTCCGCTCCGCTGCCCGAGTCCGAGGGACTGCATGCCGACGTGGACGCGCTGACCGCGCTGCTGGCCCGGGGCAACCCGGCCCCGTACGCGGGTACGGTCCGGCTGCCCGCCCACGGCGTGGAGGTGGCCACCGCCTCACCCGAGCTGTTCCTGCGTCGCGGCGGGCGGATCGTGGAGTCCGGGCCGATCAAGGGCACCGGTCGGACGGCGGCGGACCTGTTGGAGAAGGACCGGGCCGAGAACGTGATGATCGTGGACCTGGTCCGCAACGACCTGGGCCGTGTCTGCGCCGCGGGCTCCGTGACCGTGCCCGCGCTGTGCGCGGTCGAACAGCACCCCGGCCTGGTGCACCTGGTCTCCACCGTGCGCGGCGAGCTCGCCGAGGGCGCGGGCTGGCCGGAACTGCTGGCGGCCACCTTCCCGCCCGGCTCCGTGACCGGCGCCCCCAAGTTCAGCGCGCTGCGGATCATCGAGTCGCTGGAAACCACACTCCGCGGCCCGTACTGCGGCGGAGTCGGCTGGGTCGACGCCGACCGCGGCACCGGCGAACTGGCCGTCGGCATCCGCACCTTCTGGATCGAGCGGACCACGACCGGCCCCGTGCTGCGCTTCGGCACCGGCGCGGGCATCACCTGGGGCTCGGCCCCCGAGCGCGAGTGGGACGAGACCGAGCTGAAGGCGTCCCGGCTGCTCGCGGTGGCGTGCGCAACCGGCGTCAGCGCTGAGCCGGTCCTCCCGGAGTAGGCCGGCATTCAGCCGACTTCGGACGCGCCGGGGTCGGCTTGCCGGCCGCCTCGGACTCCAGAGCGCCGCAGTGGCCACCGAAAGTGTGCTCCCGTACGCGGCCCCGATGACGGTATGCGCGCCGAGGTTGTCGGCGTCGGCCGGGGTGGTGACCGCGAAGGCGAGAGCGGCGGGACGGCTGCCGGCACAGAGCCTCGCTTGATCGTAACGCCGACCGGCACACCGTACGGCCTGTCTCCGGTGCTGGGTGGACTGCGCATTCGCGACGGCTACCCAGCCCGGTTCCTCAGTGGGACAAGGCCCGTCAGCGGGCGGGGATCGCCCCCAGCTTGTCCTGCACCCAGGTGTGGAAGGCGCCGATGTGGTGCTCGCTGGGGACGAGGACGCCGCCCTTGGCGTAGGCGCGGGAGCTCATCCCGGGCTGTGTGCGCTCACAGGCGTCGAAGTCCTGCTGGTTGACGCGGTGGAAGAGCTCCACGGACCGGCTGACGTCCTTGCCGCTCTCGACGACATCGGGGAGGTAGAGCCAGTCGCACTCCACGATCGTGCGGTCCACGGCCATCGGGTACATGCGATGGAAGATGACGTGATCGGGAACCAGGTTGATGAAGACCTGCGGCGTGACCGTGATCGCGTAGTAGCGGCGGTCCTGGTCCTCGGCGACGCCCGGAATGCGGTCCAGGCCCTCGCTGCCGTCGACGGTGAAACCCTGGACCTCCGCACCGAACTCGGCCCCGTGCCCGACGTAGTACTGCGCCGCGAAGCCGTCGGCGAACTCGGGCAGCACCTCGGTCAGTTCCGGATGGATCGTGGCGCAGTGGTAGCACTCCATGAAGTTCTCGATGATGAGCTTCCAGTTCGCCTTCACGTCGTAGACGATCCGCTTGCCCACCTCGAGGTTGTCGATGCCGTAGCGCTCGATCGACTCGGCGGCGCCCAGGCGCTCGGTCACCGCGCCCATCACGTCTTCCTCGAAGGACGGCGGAGTGTCCGCGAGGCACACCCACACGTACCCCAGCCACTCCCTGACGTGGACGTTGATCAGGCCGTATTCAACCCGGTCGATGTCCGGCATCGACGTCAGGTTGGGCGCGGCCACCAGCTTGCCGTCGAGGCCGTAGGTCCAGGCGTGGTACGGGCACTGGAATGCGCGCTTGACCTCGCCGGACTCAGCGGTGCACAACTTGGCCCCGCGGTGCCGGCAGATGTTCAGGAACGCTCTGATCGAACCGTCCCTAGAGCGGGAGATCAGCACGCTCTCCCGTCCGATCTGGTAGGTACGGAACTGGCCCGGCTTGGCCAGCTGGGAGGCGCGGGCCGCGCAGAACCACCTGGCCTCGAAGATGCGCTCCTGCTCCAGGGCGAAGACCTCGGGGTCCGTGTAGTGGTCGCCGGGCAGCGTGGCGACCAGGCTGGACGGCAGGTTGGTCGACGGCAGGTTGGTGATGGTCATCGTGTCACCTTCGGAAAATGTCAGACGCGTACGCGGCGGGGGTCGAAGAGGGCAATGGGATGGTCGGTGCTGCCTTCGGTGGCCAGGTCGGCAAGGATCTCGCCGATCACCGGCACGAACTTGAACCCGTGGCCGGAGAATCCGCAGGCGACGGTGGTCCGCGTGTGCTCAGGGTGCCGGGACAGGACGAAGTGCTCGTCCGGAGTGCTGGCGTACATGCAGGCCGCGCCCTTGAGGAAACGGCCGGGAAGGGCCGGGACGCGCGGACGCAGGTACTCGGTCATGGCCTCGATCTCCTCCGGGTGGATCCGGCGGTCGAGGGTGTCGGGGTCACTGGGGAGGCCCTTCCGGAAGAAGGCGACCTTGGCTCCGCCCTCCGGGCCGTCGAGGGAGGGGAAGCCGTAGATCTGGGTGCCGTCCGGGTCCTCCCAGATGTAGACGGGGTGCCGGTCGGCGGTGAACGGACCGGTGCCGCCCTCGGGCTGGAACCAGTACATGACCTGGCGTTCCACCGTCACGGTGACGCCGAGGTCGGAGAGCAGGCTCGGCGCCCAGGCGCCAGGGGCGAAGATCAGCTGCTCGGCGGTGTGGACGCCTCGGTCGGTGACCACCCAGGCCTTTCTGCCCGGGCCGTCGTCCTCCCATCCGAGCACGCGTTCCCCGAAGCGCAGCTCGGCGCCGCGGCCGCGCGCCAGGTCCAGGTGAGCACTGACGGTGGCCTCCGGCCGGGCCACGCCGGCCCTGCGCTCGTGGACGGCGATGTCCTCGGCGGCCGGGGTGAAGGTGGGGAAACGGCGCCGAATGTCGGCGGCGTCCAGGATCTCGTGGTCCAGACCCCACTTCCGGGCACTGTCCAAGGTCCCGGCCACGGCCAGGCTGTCCTCGCGCCCGATCATCAGACCGCCGGTCTCGGTGAAGACCTCGCGGCCGGAGTCGGTGGCCAGCTTCTGCCACAGCTCGTGCGCACGGAGCAGCAGCGGCACATAGGCGGAGTCCTCGAAGTAGGCCTGCCGGTAGATGCGTGAACCGCCGTGGCTGGAGCCGAGGTCGTGGGCCTGGCCGAACCGTTCCAGGCCCAGTACGCGGTGGCCGCGGGCGGCGAGGTGGTAGGCGGCTGCGCTGCCCATCCCGCCCAGGCCCACGATGATCACGTCGTACGAAGAAGGCATGTGTCCGTCTCCTGGATTCGTGGTGCGGATGCGTTGGTTCGCGGTCTTGTCGGCTTCTCGGCTGCCGCGGCGGGATCAGCGCGTGATGCGCTACGCCGACCGGCGGGCCGTCGGCGTACACATGCGCCCTGGGAGTTCGGTCCGCGCGGTCACAGGACCACCACCGAGCGCAGGACCTCACCGCGGCGCATCTTGTCGAACGCCGCCTCCACCTCGTCGAGGGCGATCTCCTCGCTGACGAAGCCCGCCAGGTCGAAGCGGCCTTGCAGGTAGAGGTCGATGAGGGCCGGGAAGTCCCGGGAGGGCAGACAGTCGCCGTACCAGGAGGACTTCAGCGACCCGCCCCGGCCGAAGACGTCCAGCAGGGGCAGGTCGACGGTCATGTCCGGGGCGGGGACACCGACCAGGACGACGGTGCCGGCCAGGTCTCGGGCGTAGAAGGCCTGCTGGTACGTCTCTGGACGGCCCACCGCGTCCACGACGACATCCGCGCCGAAGCCGCCGGTGAGGGCGCGGACGGCCTCGACGACGTCGGTCCTGGCGGAGTCGACGGTGTCGGTGGCCCCGAACCTCTCGGCCCACCGAAGCTTTCGCTCGTCCACGTCGACGGCGATGATCTTTGACGCGCCTGCCACCTTGGCGCCGGCGATGGCGGCCATACCCACGCCGCCGCAGCCGATCACGGCGATCGAGTCGCCGCGGCCGACGGCACCCGTGTTGACCGCGGCGCCGAATCCCGCCATCACGCCGCAGCCGAGCAGACCCGCCGCGGCGGGTGCGGCGGCCGAGTCGACCTTGGTGCACTGGCCGGCGGCGACGAGCGTCTTCTCGGCGAAGGCCCCGATGCCGAGAGCGGGGGCGAGCGGCGTGCCGTCGGGCAGCGTCATGGGCCGGGTCGCGTTGTGGGTGGCGAAGCAGTACCACGGCTTGCCCTTGCCGCAGGCACGGCATGTGCCGCACACCGCGCGCCAGTTGAGGACGACGAAGTCGCCGGGCGCGACGTCCGTGACGCCCTCGCCCACCGCCTCGACCACTCCTGCGGCCTCGTGACCGAGCAGGAAGGGGAACGCGTCGTTGATACCGCCCTCCCGGTAGTGCAGGTCGGTATGGCAGACACCGCAGGCCTGTACCCGCACCAGCGCCTCCCCGGGGCCGGGGTCCGGCACCAGGATGGTCTCCACCGAGACGGGGGCGCCCTTTTTCCGGGCGACGACGGCGCGTACCTCGTGTGTCACTGTCAAGCTCCTCGCGGGTTTCCGTACGAACGACGGGTGCGGTACCGGGCCGCCTCACACCAGCACAGACGTTGCGCATAGCGCACTTGGGTGCGCTATGAGAAACATTCCTTCCTTTGGAGGAGCGGTGTCAAGGGGTGGGCCACACCCCGGCAGCACGTTCCAGCCGGACCACGACGGACTTGGACGTCGGGGTGTTGCTGATGGCCGCCGTGGAGTCCAGGGGCACCAGGACGTTGGTCTCCGGGAAGTACGCCGCGCAGCAGCCGCGGGGCGTCGGGAAGGCGACGGTGCGGAAGGCAGGTGCCCGGCGCTCCACCCCGTCCTCGTACTCACTGACGATGTCCACGAGGTCGCCGTCGGCCAGCCCACGGGCGGCGAGGTCGTCCTCGTGTACGAACAGCACGCGGCGGCCCTGGTGAATGCCGCGATAGCGGTCGTCCAGTCCGTAGATGGTGGTGTTGTACTGGTCGTGCGAGCGCAGCGTCTGCAGCAGCAGCCGGCCTTCCGGTACGCGCAGGATGTCCAGCGGGTTCACGGTGAAGTTGGCCCGGCCGGTGGCGGTGGTGAAGCGGCGCTCGTCGCGGGGCGGATGGGGCAGGGTGAAGCCGCCGGGTCGGCGCACTCGTTCGTTGAAGTCCTCGAAGCCGGGGATCACCCGTGCGATGCGGTCACGGATGCGGTCGTAGTCGGCCTCGAAATCCTCCCAGGGCACCTGCCCCGCCGGGACGGCTGATGTTGCCGCGTGGGTCCCGAGGGCCGCCCGGGCCATCCCGCAGATGATCGCCACCTCGCTGCGGAGGTGGTCGGAGGCCGGGGCGAGCCGCCCCCGCGAGAGGTGCACCATGCCCATGGAGTCCTCCACCGTCACCAGTTGGGGCCCCGAGGGCCGCAGATCGGCCTCGGTGCGGCCCAGGCAGGGCAGGATGAGCGCCTGTTCCCCTGTGACCGCGTGGGACCGGTTGAGCTTGGTGGAGATCTGCACGGTGAGCCGGCAGCCGCGCAGCGCCTGCTCGGTCACCTCGGTGTCCGGGGCGGCGGCGACGAAGTTGCCGCCCAGCCCCACGAAGACCTTCACCCGGCCGTCGCGCATGGCGCGGATGGTCTCGACCGCGTCGTGACCGTGGTGGCGCGGCGGTTCGAAACCGAATTCGGCGCCGAGGGCGTCGAGGAAGTCCTCGCCGGGCTTCTCGTGGATGCCCATGGTCCGGTCGCCCTGCACATTGGAGTGGCCGCGCACCGGGCAGAGCCCTGCGCCGGGACGGCCGATGTTGCCGCGCAGGAGGAGGAAGTTGACGACCTCGCGGATGGTCGGGACGGAGTGGCGGTGCTGGGTGAGGCCCATCGCCCAGCAGACGACGACCTTCTCGGCGGCGAGCACCTCCTGGAACGCGATCTTGATCTCGTCCTCGGACAGCCCGGTGGCCTCCAGGACGTCGTCCCAGGAGGCCTTGCGGGCGCGCTCGGCGAAGGCCTCGAATCCGTGCGTGTGCGTGGTGATGAAGGAGGTGTCGAGGACGGTGCCGGGTGCGTCGTCCTCCGCTTCCAGCAGCAGCCGGTTGAAGGCCTGGAACAGGGCCTGATCGCCGCCCAGCCTGATCTGCAGGAAGAGGTCGGCCAGCTGGGTGCCGCCGCCGACGAGGCCGGCCGGCCGCTGGGGGTTCTTGAACCGGAGCAGGCCTGCCTCGGGCAGCGGGTTGACCGCGATGACGCGGGCGCCGCGCTGCTTGGCCCGCTCCAGGGCGGAGAGCATCCGCGGGTGGTTGGTGCCGGGGTTCTGGCCGACCACGAAGATCAGATCCGCCTCGTAGAGGTCCTCCAGGCTGACGCTGCCCTTGCCGATGCCGATCGTCTCGACCAGGGCCGAACCGCTGGACTCGTGGCACATGTTGGAGCAGTCCGGCAGGTTGTTGGTACCCAGCATCCGTACCAACAGCTGATAGAGGAAGGCGGCCTCGTTGCTCGCCCGGCCGGAGGTGTAGAAGGCGGCCTGGTCGGGGTGGTCGAGGGCGGCGAGTTCCCGGGCGACGACGGCGAACGCGTCCTCCCACGAGACCGGGCGGTAGTGGTCACTGCCCGCCGGACGGTACATGGGATGGGTGAGGCGTCCCTGCTGTCCGAGCCAGTAGTCGCTGCGGCCGGCGAATTCCTCCAGGCTGTGCTCGGCGAAGAACTCCGGGGTCACCCGGCGCAGCGTGGCCTCCTCCGCCACAGCTTTGGCCCCGTTCTCGCAGAACTCCGCACGGTGCCGGTGTTCCGGTTCGGGCCAGGCGCAACCCGGACAGTCGAAGCCGTCCTTCTGGTTGACCTGGAGGAGGGTGAGCAGGCCACGGCGGGCGCCCATCTGGGTGCCGGCGTGGCGCAGCGAGGAGGTGACCGCCGGGATTCCGGCGGCGTAGTCCTTCGGTGGGCCCACCCGCAGTCGGGCGTCGCCGGGGTCCTCAGCAGGGGCCTTGCGGGTCATGTATGGCGCTCCGCGGTGTGTGGGAATCGGTGAAAGCCGTCCCGCCGCCGGGATTCACGGACCACGCCGCATCCGGCGTCGCTGCCCGGGCGGCGGTGGCGCGGGCGCGCGGCCACGGCTTGTTGCTTATTACGCTGATCATTTCTCAATGCACAACAAGACCCAGGAAGCCCGCCCGGCGGACTTCTGTCAAGACACACCCTTGACCAGACACCCTCACCCTTGGACCATGTTGCGTATTGCTCGCCTTGTTGCTCATTACGCACCACTGGAGTGATGTCATGTCACCTCGCCCCGACCCCGGCCGCGAGTTCGTCCTCACCCTCTCCTGCCCCGACCAGGCCGGCCTGGTCCACGCCGTCAGCGGCTTCCTTCTCGACCACTCCGGGAACATCCTGGAAAGCCAGCAGTTCGACGACCGGCTGCAGGGCCGCTTCTTCATGCGCGTCCACTTCGACGTCTCCGACCCTGAGACGTCACTGGAGCGCCTGCGCACCGATTTCGCCCCGGTGGCCGAGGCGTACCGGATCGACTGGCGGCTGTGGGACGCTGCCGCGCCCACGCGCACCGTGATCATGGTCTCCAAGTACGGCCACTGTCTGAACGACCTGCTGTTCCGCGAGAGCACGGGCGCCCTCAACATCGAGGTGGCGGCGATCGTCTCCAACCACCGGGACTTCGAGCCGCTCGCCCACAGCCACGGCATCCCCTTCCACCACATCCCGGTCACACCGCAGACCAAGGCTGAGGCGGAGGCGGAACTGCTGGATCTGGTACAGCGGTTGGAGATCGACCTCGTGGTCCTCGCCCGCTACATGCAGATCCTCTCGGACGACCTGTGCAAACGACTCGAGGGCCGGGCCATCAACATCCACCACTCCTTCCTCCCCAGCTTCAAGGGAGCCCGCCCCTACCTCCAGGCCCACCAACGAGGAGTCAAGCTGGTCGGGGCCACGGCCCACTACGTCACCCCCGACCTGGACGAGGGGCCCATCATCGAGCAGGACGTCGTCCGCGTGGACCACTCCCAGGACCCCGACGAGCTGGTCACCGTGGGCCGGGACGTCGAGGCCCGGGTACTGGCGCGGGCCGTGCAGTGGCACAGCGAGAGCCGCATCCTGCTCAACGGCCACCACACAGTGGTCTTCCGCTGAGGAGCCGAGGTGCGCCGTGCGGTACAACCCGCACCTGTTCACCCGGCTCCGCCGCACGATCCCCCCACTGTCGAAGCCGCCGCCCGACGACTCCCCGCCGAGGCGTAAGGCGCACCCTGCGCCCCCAACACTAGGAAGCCGCAGATGACCGTTCTGAACACGTCCCTGCACGAGCTCGACCCCGAGGTCGCCGCCGCGGTCGACGCCGAGCTGAACCGTCAGCAGTCCACCCTGGAGATGATCGCCTCGGAGAACTTCGCTCCGGTCGCGGTCATGGAGGCGCAGGGCTCGGTGCTGACCAACAAGTACGCCGAGGGCTACCCGGGCCGCCGCTACTACGGCGGCTGCGAACACGTCGACGTGGCCGAGCAGATCGCGATCGACCGGCTGAAGGAGCTGTTCGGCGCCGAGTACGCCAACGTCCAGCCGCACTCCGGCGCTTCCGCCAACCAGGCCGCACTCTTCGCGCTGGCCCAGCCCGGCGACACCATCCTCGGCCTGGACCTGGCCCACGGCGGCCACCTCACCCACGGGATGCGGCTGAACTTCTCCGGCAAGCAGTTCAACGTGGTCGCCTACCACGTGGACGCCGCCACCGGCCTGGTCGACATGGCCGAGCTGGAGCGGCTGGCCAAGGAGCACCGCCCGAAGGTGATCATCGCGGGCTGGTCGGCGTACCCGCGGCAGCTGGACTTCGCCGAGTTCCGCCGGATCGCCGACGAGGTCGAGGCGTACCTATGGGTCGACATGGCGCACTTCGCGGGCCTGGTCGCCGCGGGTCTGCACCCGAACCCGGTCCCGTACGCGGACGTGGTCACCTCCACCACCCACAAGACGCTGGGCGGACCCCGCGGCGGCATCATCCTCGCGAAGAAGGACTTCGCGAAGAAGCTCAACTCGTCCGTCTTCCCCGGCTTTCAGGGCGGTCCCCTGGAGCACGTGATCGCGGCCAAGGCGGTCTCCTTCAAGGTCGCCGCCTCCGAGGACTTCAAGGAGCGTCAGCGCCGTACGGTCGAGGGCGCGAGGATCCTCGCCGAGCGGCTCACCGCACCGGACGCCCGCGAGGCCGGCGTCAACGTCCTGTCGGGCGGCACGGATGTGCACCTGATCCTCGTCGACCTGCGCGAGAGCGAGCTGGACGGGCAGCAGGCCGAGGACCGCCTCCACGAGGTCGGCATCACCGTCAACCGCAACGCCGTCCCGAACGACCCGCGCCCGCCGATGGTCACCTCGGGCTTGCGCATCGGCACGCCTGCCCTGGCCACCCGCGGCTTTGGGGCCGAGGACTTCGCCGAGGTCGCGGACGTCATCGCGCAGGCGCTCAAGGCGGCTTCTCCCTTCGGGGAGGCCGACGCGGATCCGCTGAAGGCCCGCGTGAAGGCGCTGGCCGACAAGCACCCGCTGTACCCCGGTCTCAACCAGTAAGGAGTGACCGTGGCCATCTCGGTCTTCGACCTTTTCTCGATCGGCATCGGCCCGTCCAGCTCCCACACGGTCGGCCCGATGCGCGCGGCACGCATGTTCGCCGCCCGGCTGAAGGAGGACGGCGTACTCGCCGAGACCACCACGGTCCACGCCGAGTTGTACGGCTCCCTGGGCGCGACCGGCCACGGCCACGGCACCCCGAAGGCCGTCCTGCTCGGCCTGGAGGGCAACGAGCCGCACACCGTCGACGTCCTCCAGGCCGAGCACGAGGTCGAGCGGATCAAGTCGACCGGAAGGCTACGGCTGTTGGGCGTCGAGATCGGCGATGCTCAGGAGATCCCCTTCTCCTTCGACGACAATCTGATCCTGCATCGCCGCAAGACGCTGCCGTACCACGCGAACGGCATGACGCTCTGGGCGCACGACACCTCCGGCGCCGAACTCCTCACCAAGACGTACTACTCCGTGGGCGGCGGCTTCGTCGTCGACGAGGACGCGGCCGGCGCGGACCGCATCAAGCTCGACGACACGGTCCTGAAGTACTCCTTCCGCACGGGCGACGAACTGCTGCGCCTGACCCGGGACACCGGCCTGTCGATCTCCGCGCTGATGCTGGAGAACGAGCGGGCCTGGCGCACCGAGGACGAGATCCGCGAGGGGCTTCTCACCATCTGGCACGTGATGCAGGCCTGCGTCCAACGCGGCATGTCCCGCGAGGGCATCCTGCCCGGCGGCCTGAAGGTCCGCCGCAGGGCCGCCGTCTCCGCACGCCAACTCCGGGCAGAGGGCGACCCGTTGGCCCACGCCATGGAGTGGATCACGCTCTACGCGATGGCCGTGAACGAAGAGAACGCAGCCGGCGGACGCGTCGTCACCGCCCCGACCAACGGCGCCGCGGGCATCATCCCGGCAGTCCTGCACTACTACATCAACTTCGTGCCGGGCGCCGACGAGGACGGCGTGGTCCGCTTCCTCCTCGCCGCCGGAGCCATCGGCATGCTCTTCAAGGAGAACGCCTCCATCTCCGGCGCCGAGGTCGGCTGCCAGGGCGAGGTCGGCTCCGCCTGCTCCATGG
>NZ_BAAASJ010000105.1:910-1720 GCF_039532825.1 Streptomyces vastus | reverse complement strand
TGACGCACGATCAGGAAGAAGCGCTGGTCCTCTCGGACCGTATCGCGGTGATGCGCAACGGCCTGATCGAACAGTTCGACACCCCCCGGGAGCTGTTCGAACGGCCGAGGACGCCCTTCGTGGCGGACTTCCTCGGCGCGGCCAACTTCCTGCCCGGCCGCATCGAGCAGCACACCGACGAGTACACCCTGGTCCGCCTCGACCACAGTGGCGGCGTGATCAAAGCGCGCCGCCACCAGCTGGCTGCCAGCACTCCGGTGAAGGTCGCCGTGCAGCCGGGCCGGCTGCGGGCCTGCGCCACCGACGACGGTTTTTGCACCGGCACGGTGGAGACCGCCACCTACGTGGGCACCCTGGTCCGCGCCGGAGTGCGGATCGACGGCGATAAGGCGCCGCTGCTGCGCCTGGAAGTACCGGCCGGCCGCGGGCCCGTCGCCGGCGAGCGCGTCGGGATCTCCGCCGACCCCGAGGACGTCAACCTCTTCCCCACCGAACAGGGAGGGTGAGCCATGGCCGCCCTCACCGCCACCGCCCCCACCCGTCCGCGCAAGCTGCTGGCCTCGCGCAAGACCCGCATCGGGATCCTCTACGCCCTGCCGGTCGTGGTCTATCTGCTGATGCTGTTCGTCTACCCGATCTTCAGCACGCTGCTCCTCAGTCTGAAGAACACCGACGGATCGCTCACCCTGCACTGGTACGTGGAGGCGCTGACCGGGGTCAACCTCTCCGTCCTGTTCACCACGCTGCGGATCTCCGCCGAGACGGCGCTGTTGAGCCTCGTCTTCGGCTTCCTCCTGGCCAACGCGGTCT
>NZ_BAAASJ010000105.1:0-900 GCF_039532825.1 Streptomyces vastus | reverse complement strand
GGGCCGGACTGGCCATGCTGGTCGTGGTCGTCCCGCACTTCATCAGCGCCCTGGTACGCACCTACGGCTGGATCATCCTGCTCGGCGACAAGGGCCTGGTCAACGAGACCCTGACCGGCCTGGCGGTACCGGGGACGCCGTTCCAGCTGCTCTACAACGAACTCGGCGTGGTCATCGGCACCACCTCCATGATGCTGCCCTACACCGTGCTGCTGCTGTACGGCGTGATGCGCGGCGTGGACCGCCGACTGCTCGCCGCGGCGGCCAGCATGGGCGCGGGACGCGTGACCATCTTCCGTCGCATCTACCTGCCGCTGGTCGCCCCCGGCCTGGCCAGCGCCGGGCTGCTCAGCTTCATCCTCTCTCTGGGCTACTACATCACCCCGGCCCTGATGGGCGGACCCAACCAGACGATGATCGCCACCCTCATCAACCAGCAGGTGACCAAAGACAACCAGTGGAACGGAGCGGCCGCGCAGGGAGTCATCCTGCTGTTGCTCACCTTCGCCGGACTGCTGCTGGTCAAGCTCGTGACCTCGCTCGGCGCCAGCCGTAAGAAGAGGAGCGCGTCATGATGGAACTGCGCAAGACCCTCGCCGGGCGGATCGCCCTGACCGCCGTCGCCACCGTGATCCTGCTGTTTTTGGCGCTGCCGATCGTCGTCATCCTGATCACCTCCTTCAGCAACAACGCCTTCGCCGACTTCCCGCCGGACGTGTGGACGCTGAACTGGTACAAGGCCCTGTTCGCCGACGGCAGCAAATGGCCGGCCGCACTCTCGCTGAGCGCCCTGGTCGCCGCCCTGAGCACCGTCTTCTCCCTGATCATCGGCGTGACCGCGGCGACCGCCCTGACCCGCAGCGAACTCCCGCTGCGCTCCGCGGTCTACGCCCTGGTCCT
>NZ_BAAASJ010000104.1:28692-212856 GCF_039532825.1 Streptomyces vastus | reverse complement strand
CGCCCCGGACCCCGTTTCGGGGTCGGGGGCCAGCCCCCGAACCCCCGCTCCTCAATCGCCGGAGGGGCTAACTTCACCTTGTCAGCCCGGGCCGGCATCAATCAGCCCGTCTGGGGGCACCTCCCAGCGGTAGCTGGGGGAGTTTGAGGACGAGGCCGCCAGGCCGATGGGGGTCTGGGGACGCAGCCCCCAGCGGGGCCCCGGGGCCGGCCCCGGGTTGGGACGAGTAAGGGCGGCGGGGGCGAGAAAACGCCGAAGGAGCCCCCCGCACCACGGATGGCAGGGAGCCCCTTCGGGTCGAGCAGTGACCGGAGGTCAGGAGGCCTTGGCCTTCTCCTCCGACTTGGCACGGGTCGGCGGGAGCTGGGCCTCGGCGGACTGGGCCACCTTGGGCGCCGGCTTGGCCGCCTCGTAGAACTCCTCGCGCGGAGTCTCGATGGCTCCGAGCGAGACGACCTCACGCTTGAGGAACACCGCGAGCGTCCAGTCGGCGAAGACCCGGATCTTGCGGTTCCACGTCGGCATCGCAAAGCCGTGATAGCTGCGGTGCATGTACCAGGCGAGCCGCCCCTTGAGCTTGATCTTCATCTTGCCCATGACGATCATTGCGACGCCCTTGTGGAGGCCGAGCCCGGCCACCGCGCCCTTGTTGGCGTGCGCGTACTCCTTCTGCGGGAAGCCCCGTATACCGGAGATCACGTTGTCGCCGAGGACCCGCGCCTGACGCAGCGCGTGCTGGGCGTTCGGCGGGCACCAGGCGTTCTCGACGCCGGCCTTGCGGGCGGCGACGTCCGGCACCTGGGCGTTGTCGCCGGCGGCCCAGATGTAGTCGGTGCCCTGGACCTGGAGGGTCGCCTGGGTGTCGACGTGACCGCGCGGGCCGAGCGGCAGACCGAAGCGGGAGAGGACCGGGTTCGGCTTGACGCCGGCCGTCCAGACGATCGTGCTGGAGTCGACCTCGAGGCCGTTCTTCAGCACGACGTGGCCGTCGACGCAGGAGTCCATGGAGGTCGACAGGTACACCTCGACCCCGCGGGACTCCAGGTGCTCCTTGCCGTACGCGCCGAGCTTCGGGCCGACCTCGGGGAGGATCTTGTCCGCGGCGTCGACGAGGATGAACCGCATGTCCTCACGGGACACGTTGGTGTAGTACTTGGCCGCGTCGCGGGCCATGTCCTCGACCTCGCCGATGGTCTCGGCACCGGCGAAGCCACCGCCGACGAAGACGAAGGTGAGCGCCTTGCGGCGGACCTCTTCGTCGTTCGTGGAGTCCGCCTTGTCGAGCTGCTCAAGCACGTGGTTGCGCAGGCCGATGGCCTCCTCGATGCCCTTCATGCCGATGCCCTGCTCGGCAAGGCCGGGGATCGGGAAGGTGCGGGAGACCGCGCCCATCGCGATGACGAGGTAGTCGAAAGGCAGCTCGTACGCCTCGCCCACGAGGGGGGCGATCGTGGCGACCTTGCGGTCCTGGTCGATGGTGGTGACCCGGCCGGTCAGAACTTCCGCCTTGGGCAGCACGCGTCGCAGCGGGACGACGACGTGCCGCGGCGAAATGCTGCCGGCGGCGGCTTCGGGGAGGAAGGGCTGGTAGGTCATGTACGACCGGGGGTCGACGACCGTGACGGTCGCCTCGCCGTAGCGCATCTTCTTCAGAATGCGCCGAGCTGCGTACAGGCCTACGTACCCACCGCCTACTACGAGGATCCTGGGACGCTCCGTGGTGCTCATGCCATCGAGTATCCACCCGCTTCAGGGGGGTAGCTCGTGCGCCCCTTCACAAGCTCGGTCGCACCCTCTGCTACACTGCCCGGCCCGCCTTCCCCGCCCCCTGCCTCAGCGGGGGGACCATGATGCGCTTTGGGGTGTTGTCAACACCGCGTGAGCTGCTCTTTGGGCCTGCGTCAGCGCTGAACCAGTCGCTCGCTTCCCCGCCTCCCCGCACCCCGGCAACGCCCTCGCGGACGCGCTTCGGAACCCCACACGGCTCCCAGCCCGCCTCGGACGTCAAAAACCTCCCCCAGCAGGGCCGATTTCCTTGTGAAGAAGTTCACGAACTTTCTAGGCGAGACGTTTCCGAGAGGCTTTCCGGGACCCCTCGGACGCGCTCATACGTTACCGAAACTGCTCAGGAGAGGCTACCCACGGGTAGCTTGGCGGCCTACTGAAGACCCTCTGCGGCCTTCCAAGCGATGCCGTCGAGGATTGCGCACGATCGCCATTCCCCAGACCCACTCCCGTGTACACGAAAATGAGTACACTAGACCCATGACAGAGAACACTGCGACCGTTCGGGAAGCCCGCGCCCATCTCGCCGACCACATCAACCGGGCCGAGGAAGGCATTCCGACGGTCATCACGCGCAACGGCGCTCCGGTGGCGGCCGTCGTTCCGATCGCGGACTTCGAAGCACTGGAGGAAGCGGCCGACGTGATGTTGGCGCGCGAAGCGGAAGCGGTCCTGGCCAAAGGCGGCCCCACCGTGACGATGGCCGAACTGCTGGCGGATCTGTTCACCGAGCATGACGACGAGGCGGCGTGAAATACGCCTTCCGGTTCACCACGGCGGCACAGCGGCAGCTTCGGGCCATCAGTCGGCAGGACGCCATGCGCGTCCTGACCGCACTGACCGCGCTCGGCGACGACCCGTACCGCGAGGACGCCGACATCAAGAAGCTCACCGGCCCGTCGGGGCTCTACCGGCTCCGGGTCGGAAGCTACCGGGTCGCCTACCAGATCAACGACGGTGAACTCGTCATCCTCGTCGTCAAAGTGGGCGACCGGCGGGACGCCTACCGCAACCTGTAGCGCCCCCCACCGCCGTACGGTCCCCGGGTCCGTCTCTCAACGCGGGTCGAGTGCCAAAGACCACCCGATGCCGTCCAGGATGTCGTGCTCACTCACGACGACCTCCTCCGCCCCGATCCGCTCCATGATCGAGAGGAGTACGAGGGCGCCTGCGCCGATGACGTCCACGCGGCCCGGGTGCATGGAGGGGATCGCGGCGCGCTCGGCGTGGGTGGAGCTCAGGAGGGACTCGGTGATCTCGCGGACGCGGGCGTACGGGACCCGGGAGTGGTGGATGGCGGCCGGGTCGTACGCCGGGAGGTTCTGCGCGATCGCCGACACCGTGGTGACAGAACCCGCAAGGCCGACCAGGGTGCGGGCCTCGCGCAGGGGCACGCTCTGCTCGACGAGGTCGAGGGCCGCCTCGATGTCGGCGCGAATGGCGCTGATCTGAGCGGGAGTCGGCGGATCGGCGACCACCGAGTCGTGCACGAGGTGGCGTTCCGTCATGCGTACACAGCCGATGTCGACCGAGCGTGCACCGCGTACGTGGTCGTCGCCGACGACGAACTCGGTGGAGCCGCCGCCGATGTCCACGACCAGGTAGGGCTTGGCGAGGTCCGCCCGGCCGCTCAGCTCCTTGGTCGCGCCCGTGAAGGAGAACTCCGCCTCCTTGTCACCGGTGATGACCTCGGGCTCGACGCCCAGGATGTCCAGGACGCCGCGTACGAACTCGTCGCGGTTCTCGGCGTCCCGGGAGGCGGAGGTCGCCACGAAACGGACACGCTCCGCTCCGTGTTCCTTGATGATCGCCGCGTACTCCTTGCAGGCGGCGAAGGTCCGCTCCAGCGCCTCGGGCGCGAGGCGGCCCGTCCGGTCGACGCCCTGGCCGAGCCGGACGATGGTCATCCGCCGGTCCAGGTCGACGAGTTCGCCCGTCGCAGGGTCCGCGTCGGCTACGAGGAGGCGGATGGAGTTCGTACCGCAGTCGACGGCGGCGACGCGTGTCACTTCTTGCCACCTTCCTCTTCCTCGGTTTCCTCAGTGCTGAAGAACCCGCCTCCGCTGGCGCCGAGCTTCACGATGTCCTCCTGGGACTGGGACGGCAGCACGCACGGCCCCTTCCACCACCACTCGGGCAGCATCGCGAGCGCCTCGTCGCCCAGCGGGTTCACTCCGGGGCCCGCGGCCAGGGAGTGGGCCACGAGCACGTGCAGGCACTTCACCCGGTCCGGCATGCCGCCCGCGCTGGGGAAGCCCTCCAGGACCTCGATGGCGTCGCGGCGGGCGAGGTAGTCCTCGTGGGCGGCGCGGTACGCGGCGGCCAGGTCGGGGTCGGCGGCCAGCCGCTCCGTCATCTCCTTCATGACGCCGTTCGCCTCGAGGGTGCCGATCGCGGAGGCGGCCCGGGGGCACGTCAGGTAGTACGTCGTCGGGAACGGCGTACCGTCCGGCAGCCGCGGCGCCGTCTCGACCACGTCGGGCTGACCGCACGGGCAACGGTGCGCGATCGCGCGCAGACCTCGCGGCGGGCGCCCGAGCTGCTGTTTGAAGGCCTCGACGTCCGCGTCGGTGGGCTCGGTTCGCGGAGTTGGAGGCGGGGGCGTGTCCATGGCTGTCTTTCTCATCGCATTCAGCATTCAGCATTCACTGGTCGGCGCGGTCGGCCTTGTCGACCCCGTCCCAGACATTGGCGTACCAGGGGCGGGCGGCCGCCCCTTGCGTCGTACGCGATTTCTTCGCCGCGTTCGGATCGATCACGATGTAGCCGGTCTCGCCCGGCTTCACGTAGTGCAGGCGCTCGCGGATCCGCTGCTCGGCGTACGCGTCGTCCTGCCAGCGTGCCTTGAGGTCGCGCAGCTGCTCGACCCGCGCACGGGCCTGCTCCCGCTCCTGCTGGAGTTCGGCGATCTCGGCGCGCTGGGAGACGTACTGCCGGGTCGGATATGCGAGGGCGACGACGAGGGTGCACAGGACGAGGGCGAGGAGCGCGGCCCGGCCGGTCAGCCGGGAGCGGCGGGCCTGGCGCCTGGTCTGGGAGCGGTAGACGCGCGCCGCCGTCTGCTCGCCGAGCAGCCGCAGCCTGGTCGCGGTGGAGAACCGGTCCCGGTCCTTCCCGGCCATGTCACCCGCCTCCCCTTCATACACGCGTACGTCCCCGCACACGGTACGGGACCGCATACGGGGACGTGGGCAAGGAAGTGCCTACAGGTGTAGGTCAGCCCTTGAAGCGGGGGAACGCCGAACGGCCCGCGTACACCGCGGCGTCGTCGAGGATCTCCTCGATGCGCAGCAGCTGGTTGTACTTGGCGACGCGGTCCGAGCGGGCCGGGGCGCCGGTCTTGATCTGGCCGCAGTTCACCGCGACGGCGAGGTCGGCGATGGTGACGTCCTCGGTCTCGCCGGAGCGGTGGGACATCATGCACTTGAAGCCGTTGCGCTGGGCCATCTCGACGGCGTCCAGGGTCTCGGTCAGCGAGCCGATCTGGTTGACCTTGACCAGCAGGGCGTTGGCGGAGCCCTCCTCGATACCGCGGGCGAGGCGCTCCGGGTTGGTGACGAAGAGGTCGTCGCCGACGATCTGGACCTTGTCGCCGATCTTGTCGGTGATGACCTTCCAGCCGGCCCAGTCGTCCTCGAACAGCGGGTCCTCGATGGAGACGAGCGGGTACGAGGCGACGAGTTCCTCGTAGTACTCCGTCATCTCGGCGGCCGAGCGCGACTTGCCCTCGAAGAGGTACGAGCCGTCCTTGTAGAACTCGGAGGCGGCGACGTCGAGCGCGAGGGCGACCTGCTCGCCGGGCTGGTAGCCGGCCTCCTTGATGGCCTCGATGATGAGGTCGAGGGCGGCGCGGTTGGACTCGAGGTTCGGGGCGAAGCCGCCCTCGTCGCCGAGGCCGGTGGACAGGCCCTTGGTCTTCAGCACCTTCTTGAGGGTGTGGTAGACCTCGGCGCCCCAGCGCAGTGCCTCGGAGAAGGACTCCGCGCCGATGGGGGCGATCATGAACTCCTGGATGTCCACATTCGAGTCGGCGTGCGAGCCGCCGTTCAGGATGTTCATCATCGGTACGGGCAGCAGGTGCGCGTTCGGCCCGCCCAGGTAACGGAACAGCGGGAGGTCGCTGGCCTCGGAGGCGGCGTGCGCGACGGCGAGGGAGACGCCGAGGATGGCGTTGGCGCCGAGCGAGCCCTTGTTGTCGGTGGCGTCCAGGTCGATCATGGCCTGGTCGATCAGCCGCTGCTCGGTGGCGTCGTAACCGACGAGCTCCGGGCCGAGCTGCTCGATGACGGCGAGGACCGCCTTCTCGACACCCTTGCCGAGGTAGCGGTTGGCGTCTCCGTCACGGAGTTCGACAGCCTCGAAGGCGCCCGTGGAGGCGCCGGACGGAACGGCGGCACGACCCGTGCTGCCGTCGTCGAGGCCGACCTCGACCTCGACCGTGGGATTGCCTCGGGAGTCCAGGATTTCCCGGGCTACGACGACGTCGATGGACGGCACGAGCATCTCCTTCTGGGATGTGACGCGGTTACGCGGGCCGCTGGGCCCGCACAGCGCGAAGCCGCGGCGGCTCCGCGAGGACGAGCCTAACCGGCTCCGGGCGATCGGCCAGCCGTCCGCCCCTCTCATGGACCGAACCGAGAGTAAATTGTTTCCGAACGGAACAAAAAGTCCCGCCCCAGTGCGTACGGGGGAACACGCACCGGGGCGGGACTGCTGGGGGCTCAGCCTCAGCCGCTCTGGGGGCCGGGCTTCAGCTGAGCCGGGGCTCAGTTCAGCTGAGGTGCAGCTGCTGGCCCGGGTAGATGACGTCCGCGTTGTCGACGATGTCGTCGTTCAGCTTGAACAGCTTCTGCCAGCCGCCCTTGACGTCGTTCTCCGTGGCGATCTCGCTGAGGGTGTCACCCTTGACGACCTTGTACTCGCCGTCACCCTTCTTGACCTTCTTGCCGGTCGGGGTGGTGACGGTCTTCTTGGCAGCCGGGCGGTCCGCGGAGCGGGAGGCGCGCTCCTCCTGGGCCGGGGCGCTCTGCTGCTGGGACTGCTGGGTGTTCTCCTGAGCGGCACCGGAGTCCGAGGAGCCGCCGCCGGTGTACGCGGCGCTCGACAGACCCTTGCCGCAGACCGGCCAGGCACCCTTGCCCTGGCCCGCGAGGACCTTCTCGGCGATCTCGATCTGCTGGGCCTTGGAGGCCTGGTCGGCGGTGGCGGCGTACTTCGTGCCGCCGTAGCCGGCCCAGGTGGAGGCGGAGAACTGCAGGCCGCCGTAGTAGCCGTTGCCGGTGTTGATGGACCAGTTGCCGCCCGACTCGCACTGGGCGACGGCGTCCCACTCGGAGGCGGTGGCGGCGGAGGCCGTACCCGACACCATCAGCGGGGCGGCGATGGCGGCACCGGTGACACCGGCGAGCGCGGCTATGCGGGTGGTCTTGGACGGGCGACGGTGCTTGCCCTTGCCGGAAAGCAGCATGAAGAGATCCCCTCACCGACGCCTACGAGGTGAGCTGTCGGGTTCGGGCCTGGTGAGTTGCCCGGCCGTGCGGATCGCTCCGCACGACTTCACCCCAAGCCGCACCTGGTCTCGACGACCGGGCCCGGCACTTACCTTGGGTCCCCCGCTCCTGCCTACGGCGCTTTACGCGACGACTGTTCCCGTACGGACGTTGGCAGGATTCGGCGTGACATCCGTCGGGGCCCGCTGTGGCGAGCGGTCACGACCGTAAACATGCGATCCGCCGAATTTCAAAGACGATCAGGGCCTTTGAGATCCATGTCTCACTTTCACCAAACCGGACATCCAGCCCGAACTGCCGCCACTTTTGGCCCGGTTCGGCACCTTGCACACCTCTCAGTCCGTGCCGAGTTCAAGGCGCTGACCGGGGAGGATGAGGTCCGGGTCGGCGCCGACAGTGCGCTTGTTCGCGGAGTACAACTCGGGCCATCCGCCTTGGAGGCCAAGGGAGTCGGCGATTGCCGAGAGGCTGTCTCCGGAACGGACGGTGTACGAGCCGTCCGCGACGCCCGCCGCATCGCGTGAGCCGCCGCCCGCACGCGAGGCATGCCGACCGCCGGAGTCGTCCGTACGGGAGGCATCGGCATCCTCTTCGGCGCCGCCACCGCGATGGCGGCCGGTGCCCTCATCTGTGTTCGTACTCTCACTCTCGCCGCTCGAAGAGTCGGCGTTCTGGCCGGAATTACCCGAGTCGCCCTCATTCGTCGCGCCCGTGGGCGGGCTGGGCGAGCTGTCGGGGCTCGGTGATTCGGCGGTGGAGTCGCCGCCGGAATCCTGCGAGGTACCGGTGGACGACCCGGACGTACCGGATGATCCCGAATCAGCGGATGTATCGGACGAGTCGGAACTACCGGATGAATCACCCTTTACGGGGTCGTCACTTGACGTCTGCCCCGAATCGGAGCCCGATCCGGAGTCCGCCTCGGTGGGCGAAGTGGGGGTAGGCGTGGGCGAGTCCTGCGCCAGGCCCGTGTCAACGTCGGCCGAGCCGGAGTTCTGCGTCAGGCCCGCGACCAGTCCACAGGTCGCCCAGGGGCTCGTCCCCTTGTCGGCGAGGATCTTCTCGGCGACGGCAATCTGCTGGGAGCGACTGGCCAGGTCGGCCCTCATCGCGTAGTCGAGACCGCCGTACTGCTCCCACTCCTCCTGGGTCACCTGGAGGCCGCCGTACTCCCCGTTGCCGGAGTTGGCGCTCCATGAGCCGCCGCTCTCGCACTCCGCGACCGCGTCCCAGGTCGCACCACTGGCGGCACTCGCGCCGCTCGCCGCGAGGAGGGGGATCGCGATGGCCGATCCGGTCACCCCTGCCGCCACAAAGAGAGCCGGCGCCTGACGGGGGCGACGGTGTCGACCGTTCCCGGAGAGCATGCGATTGCCTTTCGCGCGACAGTGTGTGACATGGGTGTGATCAGTGGGACTGCTGAGATCTACTTTCGCGTGAACCTAGTGGGACCCGATCACTTGTCACCAGTAGATGTAGCGCAGATCACGTGAAGATCACGGACTTGAGGGTTCGTCAGCTTTGAGCTGGGGGTTCGTCAGTTCTCAGTCGGGCTCCGCCGGCACTGAGACCGGCTGAAGAGGGGGTGAAGCTGACGGGCAAGGTCCGCAGGCCGCGCATGATGAGTCCCCCGCGCCACCGCAGGTCCGCCGAATCCACCGCGAGTTGCAGATCGGGGAGGCGGGAGAGGAGCGTCGCGAGTGCGGTCCGGCCCTCCAGCCGGGCGAGGGGTGCGCCGAGGCAGTAGTGGATGCCGTGCCCATAACCGAGGTGCTGGTTGTCGCGTCTGCCGAGGTCGAGGGTGTCGGGGTCGTCGAACCGCTCGGGGTCACGGTCGGCGGCGGCGAGTACGACGAGTACGGGATCGCCGACGGCGATGTGCTGCCCGCCGATGGTGACCGCCTCCGTCGCAAACCGCCAGGTGGCCAGCTCCACGGGGCCGTCGTACCGGAGGAGTTCCTCTACGCCGGTTTCGAGGAGGCCCGTTTCTCCGGCTGCCAGGGACTTCTGCAGCCGATGCCGCTGCTCGGGGTGCGTGAGCAGCGCATAGACCCCGTTACCCACCAAATTCACTGTGGTCTCAAATCCGGCGAACAGCAAGATAAAGGCCATGGCGGCGGCCTCGTTCTCGGTGAGGTGCTCGCCGTGGTCGGAGGCGCGGATGAGTCCGGAGATGAGGTCTTCACCGGGGGTGGCTTCGTCGGGGAGCGCTTCACGCTTGCGGTGGATGAGCTCGGCGAGATAGCCACGCATCTTTTTCACCGAGCGGGCCACGCCGCCGCGCGGTCCTCCCCCGTGCCGGATCATCATCCCCGCCCAGTCCCGGAAGTCGTCCTGGTCCTCGCGGGGGACGCCGAGCAGATCGCAGATCGCGTAGATGGGGAGCGGGAAGGCGAACTCGTGAATGAGATCGGCGCCGCCCCTGTCCGCGAACTGATCGATGAGCTGGTCGGCCAGCTCCTGTACGCGCGGCGCGAATTCGGCCACGCGGCGCGGGGTGAACGCCTTGGCCACCAGCCGCCGGAGCCGTGTGTGATCCGGCGGATCGATATTGAGCAGATGAGTCATCAACTCGGCCTTGCGCTCACCGGGGATACCCGTCTTGCCCTTGGCATGGGCGGGTTCGTCGTGGTGAGCGGGGTTCTTGCTGAGCCGCTGATCAGCGAGGGCCTGCTTGGCATCCGCGTACCGGGTGACCAGCCAGGCCTCTACTCCACTCGGGAGTCGGGTCTTGTGCACGGGGGCGTGCTCACGCAGCCAGGCGTACGCCGGGTAGGGGTCGGTGGCGAACTCCCAGGTGAAGAGTTCGGGGGGCGGGCCGGCGAGGGCGGCGCTCTGAGCAGGCGGCTGGTCGTGCATGCCTTTGACCGTAGCCGCCGCCCTGGCCGACGTATCTCCACGGTGGAGCTACCTCAGTCCCAGCAGCCCCGGCCACACAGCCGCGTCAGCCCTCCGTCGCCCGTATCGCATCCCGATAAGCCCGCGCGGCAGCCCGCAGCGCCGCCTCCGGGTCCACCCCGTCCGCCTCGGCGCGTGCCGCCATCGCCAGGAGTTCGTAGCCGACGCCCTCGCCCTGCGGTATCGGCACCTCAAGTCCCGCTGTGCGTACGCGGGATGCCAGCTTTGCTGCCAGGGCCAGGCCGGGCTGGCCCAGGGGCACGCCCTCCGTCACGGACGTGCGCTGCTTCTCCGCCGCCTTGGTGCGCAGCCAGTGGGCCTTGACCTCTTCGGGCGTCGTGGCGGTTTCGTCGCCGAAGACGTGGGGGTGGCGGTGGACGAGCTTGGTGACGATGGTGCCCGCCACGTCGTCTATGGAGAAGGGCTCATCCTCATCCTCCTCCGCTATCCGGGCATGGAAGACGACTTGGAGCAGGACATCGCCCAGTTCCTCCCGCAGCTCGTGGCGGTCGCCCTCCTCGATCGCCTCGACGAGTTCGTACGCCTCCTCGATGCCGTATTTCGCGAGTCCCTTGTGGGTCTGCCGGGACGACCAGGGGCATTCGGCTCGGATGCGGTCCATGACCTGGACGAGGTCGAGGAGGCGGGCGCCGGGGAGGTCGTACGAGGCGGGGAGCAGTTCCAGGTCGGGCATCTGGACACGGCCGGTGCCGGCCAGGCGGGCGAGTCCGTCGGTCAGTTGGGGCTCGCCCTCGCCTGTGGCGACCACGGTCACCGTGTGGCCGCCGGCGCAGGCGTCGACGAGTTCCTCGGCGGTCGGGGCTGCCTCGTCGACCTTGACGCCGGCCTCGCGCAGATACGGCAGCTGGGGGTGGGCGCCGTCCGCGCACAGGACGCGGTCGGCGTCGTGCAGAGCCTGCCAGGCGGGCCAGGACAGGAGTCCGGGCGCGACGCGGTGGCTGGTGGTGAGCAGGACGATGCGCCCCGGGCTGGATGCGTTCACCCCTCGAACGTAACCCACGCCACCGACAACAAGGTCAGGCCGCAGACGCGGAAGACCCGGAAGACGCGGACAGCGGTTACGCCGTCTCCTGGCTGCCCGCCTGCGTGACCTGGCGCAGCCACGGCACCTCGGCCTCGACGCGGCTGTTCTTCGCGGGGTCCCAGGTGCCGTAGCGCGGGTTCAGGTCGACGTCGAGCTTCTTGGAGGCGTCGGACAGGGCCTTCCAGAACGCGGGCCCGCTGGTGTCGGTGCCCAGCTGAGCGGCGAGTTTCTGGGCCTCGAACTGGAGGCGGAGATTCTCGTCGATCCGCTCCGGCGGGATGCCGTACGTCTGCAGCCAGTCCCTCTCCAGCGCCTCGACACCGCCCGGCTTGTCCTCGAGGTCGGCCCGGACCTTCGTGACCTCCTTGCGGGAGACGGTCACGCCGGCGTCCTGGGCGGCGCGGTGCAGTACACGGTCGAGGACCATGTTGTTGAGGATCTCGCGGGTGAGGCTGCCGGACTGGGCGATGGCCTGTTCGTACTGGGCGTCGTCCGCGATGGCGGCCCGCTGCGCGGTACGCACCTCCTTCACCCGGTTCTCCAGTTGGGAGACCGTGATCCGGTCGTCGCCGACGACGGCCGCGGCACCGGGATGCGCCTCGTCTCCGCAGGCGGTGAGGAGAGGCGCCGCGGTGGCGAGTGCGGCGGCGAGGAGGAGCGCGGTGCGACGGCGGCGGTGCAAGGAGACCTCCAGTGGGAGCTTGTGCGGCGGTGCACAAAGTCTTGCGGTGATCGATGGTAGGCAGGGGACCGGCTCTCGGCCACCCATTCGACCCAACGATTCGCCAAGAGTTCCGTACTGCCCCGAAGTCCCTCCGGCCTCACTAACCGCGCACTTGGCCCAGCCATTGCAGCGTCCGCCGGATCTCCACCGCCATCGGCTGCGCCGGCCCCTGGAGGCGCTCCACGTCGAGGAGCAGCCGGGCCAGCGTTTCGTGGGCGGCTCCCCGGTCGCCGAGGGCGAGGAGGAGGTGGCCGATGCGGCGGCGTACGTCGTAGGAGAGCTCGGGGTCGCCGGCCACGTACTGGTTCTCGTAGTAGGGCAGCAGGGACCGGTACTCCGCGAGCGCGGCGGCGGGTTCGCCGAGCTGTTCGAGGCACTGGGCGGCCTCGTAGCGGAAGCGCAGGGACTGCGGGTCGGCCTGGCCCGCCTCCTTGGCGCGTTCGTCGGCCAGGCGGCGCAGCTCGGGCAGGGCGCGGCGGAACTGGCCGTCGTCCATCAGCGTGGCCGCGTACTGCTTGCGCAGGGTGCGGACGACGGGCGAGTGCTCGCCGTGCTGCTCGGCCGCGGCCGGGAGGATCGAGCCGAGGATGTCGACGGCCTGCGTGATACGGCCCTCGCCGAGGAGCTGCTTGACCTCGTCGACGGCGCGCGCGACATCGGGTTTCTCCACGGCGGGGGTGGCCTGCGGCTGGGCCGCGGGGGTGCGGGCCCGGTCGGGCCAGGGAGCGTGCGGGCGCAGGAAGGGGCGCGCCGGGTCGAGCGGGCCGCCGCTCGGGATTCCGCGCGCGGGGAGCATCGGGAGCAGTTGCTCGTAGGTGTCCTGCGCGGAGGCCGGGCGGTGCTGCGGGTCCTTGGAGAGCAGGCGCAGGACGAGGGCTTCGAGCGGCTCGGGGACTTCGGGGCGCAGTTGGCGTACCGGAACGGGCGGTTCGTAGAGGTGGCGGTGGAGCACGCCGAGGGCGGTGGAGCCCGAGAACGGCACATCGCCGCTGAGCAGTTCGTGCAGCAGCACGCCCAGCGCGTACAGGTCGGTGTACGGGCCGACGGCGCCGCCCATCGCCTGCTCGGGCGCCATGTAGGCGGGGCTGCCGACAGGTGAGCCGGTGTGGGTGAGGCGGGTCGTGTCCGTGTCCATGACGGAGGCGACACCGAGGTCGAGGACGGTGACCGTGCCGTCCTGCTTGACCATCACATTGCGGGGCTTCAGGTCGCGGTGCACGATCGGCACGGCGTGCACCGCGGACAGTACGGCGCACAACTGGGCGGCGACCGCGACGGCCCACTGCCAGGGGTACGGAGTGTGCTCGGCGAGGTGGCCGGAGAGGTCGGCCCCGTCGACGTACTGCATGACGAGGAACAGCTCCTCGCCCTCGGTGCCCGCGTCGTGGACGGTGACCAGGCCGGGGTGGTCGACCTGGGCGGTGACGCGGCACTCGCGTACGAAACGGCGGCGCAGCTCGTCGGCTTCCTGGCCCGCGACCTTGTCGGGCCGCAGCAGCTTGACCGCGACGCGCCGGTCCAGGCGCTGGTCGTATGCCGTCCACACCTGGCCCATGCCGCCCTGGCCGATGAGCGTGGACAGTTCGTAGCGGCCGGTGATCACGCGTCCCGACGCCACGGTCACCTGTCGTCCTCGTGCTTGCGGAGGTAGTCACTCAGCTCGTCGAGCTCGGCGCGCACCTGATCGATCCGGACGGGCGCGGGGCGCTGCGGGGGCGGCGGGACGGGTGACGACTGGGGCTGGGGAGGCTGCGGGACGGGTGTGCCGGCATACGGCTGGGGGGCGGGCGGCGCCTGCTGGTAGCCGTAGAGGGTCGTCTGCTGGGGCGGCACGTTGCCCATGACCATGGGCTGCCCGTAGTGGTGGATGTCCACGATCAGGAAGTAGATGGCGCAGGCTACGCCGCTCAGCATCATGAGGACCAGGCCCAGGGTGCCGTTCGGGCTGCTGAAGTCGTCGGTGTTGTCGGTGCTCATGAGCGCGATGGCGAAGGTCCAGATCGCGAGCGAGGCTCCGAAGGCCCACCACTCGCGCTGTCGGCGGGTCACCAGGGCGGCCCGCAGCGTCGCCGGCCAGCCGAGGAACCCGCAGGTCATCAGGGGCACCGCCACGAGGATCACGCGCAGCGTAACCACCGCCCCCGTCGAAGGTCGACGCGGCGGTGGCGGCGCGTAGCCGTGGCCGTGCATGGATGCTCCTGAAGACCTGATGCCAGCAGACGTACGAGTGTGGAGACGAGCGTATAGGCCGACAAGGACAACGGTCCCTGCTTGTGCCGAACCGTTGTAACGCCGAGCGCCTACGGGGCTACTCAGTTCGCGTGGAACCGTTCCGGCGCCGTTGTCGGGTTCCCTCCCGAGGGGAGCTTCTGCCCGGGGCAACCGGACAACACCCGCTCCATGGCGGCCTTCTCGGCCTCCGTGACCCACAGCCCGTACTTCTTCTTCACCGCCACCTGCCCTGCCACGTACGTGCAGCGGTACGCCTTGTTGGGCGGAAGCCAGGTCGCCGTGTCACCGTCACTCTTGCTGCGGTTGGCGCCCGCGTCGACAGCGATGAGGTTGAGCGGGTCGTTTATGTCGGCACCCGTAACTGTCTCACCAACCTCTCCGTTATGTGTGCGTACAGCTTGTCTCACGGGGAGGGTGGCTTGCACGCGATGGCGCCAGAAGAAGCGGATGCCGGTTCCGGGACGCCGGTGTTGTTGCACCGGACAGCGCTCGGGGCACCGGCCATCGACTCACTTCCCTTCGACGGGCACTCGGTCCTTCGGCGAGCCGGTGCCGACGAGGGCAGACCCTTCATCCTCGGGCCGGACGGCAGCTACGACCACCACCTGAACCGCTTCTTGCGTGATCTGGAGAACTGGGGCGTGCGATCGGAGAACAGCCGCGTCGCCTACAGCACCGACGTCATGCTCTATTGCCGGTTCCTCCACGAGTCCCGGGGCGGCAAGTCCATCTGGGACACGGACGGTTCCGATCTTCGGGCCTACAAAGCCGTACGGCTGCACGGCGACGGACCGGGCACCATCTCGGTGGCGACCTGGAACCGGTCCGTCGCCGCACTCGACAAGTGGGTGCAGTGGTCGCTGTACGAGGAGTTGTTGTCGGCCGAACCGTTCCGGTACGTCGACAAGACCGTGGTGTCGCCGCAGGGACCGAAGCGCGTACGGGTCAACGCCGACGCCGAGCCCGAGGTGCCCCGGCAGCCGATCCGGTTCCTGTCGCACGAGGACTTCATGCTCTGGCGGGACGTCGGGCTGCGGGGGTTGCTGCCGGACGGCTCCCCGGATGTCAGGTGGCGCGGGCGCAACGGCGAGCGCAACGCCCTCTTCGCCGACCTCCTGGTCTGCACCGGCATGCGGCTGGGTGAGGTCGCGAGCCTGCTGACGACGGAGCTGCCACCGGTGACTGGCAGACGGCTGATCGGCGACATCACCGTCTCGGCCGCAGTGACAAAGCGCGGCAGGGCACGCACGGTGTATGTACGTCCCCGGGTGGCCCGCGACCTGCATCACTACATCGGTATGGAGCGTGACGAGCTGGTGCAGCGGCGGCGTGTCCAAGGCGTGTACGAAGCGGCTGCGGAGCGGCTGCCGGTGCGCCGGGCGAGCCGGCACGCGCTGTTGGTCGAGAACGGAACGAGCTGGTCGTACTCGCGCATCGGTGCGGCGGACCGGGCACGGCTCGTCCAGGTCGACGGCCGGGGAAGCGTGGTCGGCCCCCTGTGTCTGTGGCTCGGGGAGAATGGGCTGCCGCTGCGGCGCAGTACCTGGCAGTCGGTCTTCCAGCGTGCGAACGAGCGGTGTGCCGCCTTCGGGCTCGAATTCGACGTCCACCCGCACACCCTGCGGCACACGTTCGCGGTGCACATGCTCGGCCTCCTGCTGCGGCAGACCGTCCGGGCACTCGGCATGCGCGAGGACCGCCGGTTCACCCACGCGGAGGTGAAGCGCCTACTCATCGGCAATCCTCTGCGCAAGCTCCAGCTCCTGCTCGGCCATCGCCACGAGACGACCGTCTACACGTACCTCGACGTCCTGGACGAGGCCCAGGAGATCGTGCTCGCGGCGCTCGGCGACTGGGACGAGCAGGCCGCCGCCTTCGAGCGGATCCACGCGGATGCGGAGGAGGATCAGTGAGCCCGCGCCGCGTCCGCTTCCCCACTGCTGTCGAGAGCCCTGCCGCGGCTGAGCCCGTGCCGACGGTCGGCCCCGTGATCTTCACCGTGGATCTCAACGGGAGTCCCGAGACCATCGATCTGTCAGGGCTCCCGTGTCCCCGTCTCACCCGGGCCCTCGCCGCCGCTCTCGCCGAAGTCGTCAGCGCTCCCGGCACCCTGCGCGACCGCAGTGGCGTCCGCTATGTCGTCAAACGCATCCGGGAATTCGTCGAGTTCACCGCCACCGCCCTGCCCGACTCGGCCGCCGACCTGCGTCTGAGTGACCTGGACCCCGACCTCCTGGACGCGTTCGAGACGCGTCTGATCGCTCAGTACGGCGAGAAGAGCAAGGAGCCGTACCTCACCATGACGTACCTCGTGCGGTTGCTGAAGACGGTGCACGAGGCGCACCCCGATGCCTTCGGGGCCGCCTTTCACGCCCGTCTGGGCTTCACATCGGCGTCGGCTCACCGGGCGTCGAAGCCTCTCGACGCGTATCCGTTCCCGGTGCTCGACGCGTTGGAGACCGCCGCCCGGGACGACGTCGCCCGCATCCGCGACCGAATCCTGGAGGGCGAGAAGCTGGCAGCTACGGGCCGCGACCCGCGCCAACACGGGTGGGACCGGCTGGAGAACGTCCTCTGGTACATCGCACACCACGGCCCGCTGACCGCCGACGACGCCTCGTACAAGATCCTGCGCCCCTGGGGCGGAAGAGAGGAACTCAACGGTCGCCTCCACTTCACCGCAAGGGATCTGGTGCCCTTCCTGCTCCTGCTCGCCTGCCAGACCGGGATGGAACCCGAGTGCATCCGGCAGCTGCGCTCCGACTGCCTGGCGAGTCCGGCACGCGGCTACGTCAGCATCGCCTATGTCAAGAAGCGCGCCCCGGGTTCTACGCACAAGACGGTCAGGGTCGCCGACGGCGGCTCGCTGCGCTTCCCCGGCGGCGTGATCCGGCTGGCCCTGCGCTTGACGAAACGCACCCGTGAGCTGATCGGCAGCGACGCGCTGTGGTGCGACGTCGGTGGCCATGGACGAGCTCGTGCGCCTTTCGACGGCGGTCCCCAGGGCTGGTCGGCCGTGACCCGGCGGTGGATGTCCGAGCATGGACTCGACCGCCTCGCCGACCGCGACGGCGCTCCAGTCGCCCTCGACCTGCGGCGGGTACGCAAGACCGTCAAGTCCCGTCAGTATCTGCGGACCGGCGGAGTTCTTGAGGACTTCGCCTCCGGCCACACCCGGCCGGTCGCCGCGAAGCACTATGCGGACATCGGCGCCCACGAAGAGACCCACGACCAGGCCGTGGAGGCGGGCCTTACACAGGCGCTGGGTGTGGCGCTGGCCCCACCGGTGGTGCTGTCGGACAACGGCGACCGACTCGACGCTGGCCAGGCCGCACTGACCGCGCGGGAGATCGATTCGGCGCTCTCCGGCGAGCAGGACGTATGGCTCGCCTCCTGCCGCGACTTCTTCGCCTCGCCGTTCGCGCGCAAGCCCGGGGCGGCCTGCCCGGTTCCGGCCTGGGGGTGCCTGGAATGCCCGAACGCGGTGTTCACCAGCCGCCACCTGCCGAGTCTGCTGTCCTTCCTGGACTTCCTGGAGCGACAGCGCAAGGAGTATCCGGCCGCTGAGTGGACCGCGCGGTTCGGTCTCTCGTGGGATCGCATCGTCCACGGGGTCCGCGCCCGCTTCAGCACGCGCCAGATCACCACGGCGCAGGCCATCGCCGAGGGCGGCGGCGATCGCCTGCTGCTGCCCCCGTCGTTCCTGGAGGTCATCGCATGACTGCCGTCCCCAAGCCGCGGACCGGTGATCACGGCCTGTCCTCGGCCTCGGAGTACGTGCTCCCGGAGCGGCTCACGCGAGGCCTGCCGAGCCGGGGTCCGCTCCTGACCGAGGACGTGTGGGATCTGCGGTGCGTGCTGCCCCGCACCTGGCGGACGTGGCGGCTCGACTTCACGCAGATCGGCGATCCGACGACACGGCGCACAGCGAAGGAGTACGTCGCCTCCCGCCTCCACCGGGGCTCCCTGGGCCTCGGCCCCATGAAGGCCACGGCGGCGGCCGGAGAGCTGCGCGTCTTCATCGCCGTGATGAAAGACCTGCGGGAGGTGGGTGCCCCACGATTGTCCGCCGTCGGCCGCACTCACCTGGACGCCGTGCTGACGAGGTGGAAGCCCAGCCCGGACAATGCCGTCCGTAACGTCACGCTGCTCAAGCACCTGGCGGCCCACGGGCCGTTCCTGTCCCAGGACCGGCTGAACGTCCTGCCCTGGAACGGCCGCAGCGCCTACGCCGTCGTCGGGGTGCGTCGGGTCAAGGGAGAGAACGCCACCCCACGCATTCCCGAGGAGGTCATCGCGCCGCTGCTGCGGGCTGCGGTCTTCTACGTGGAAACAGCCAGCGGCGACATCCTTGCCGCTCAGCAGGAGGTCGCCACGCTCGAAGCAGCACGCAAGGGCCAGAATCTCGGTGCTGGTCAGGCGCGCGAACGAGTCACGGCTTTCATCGCCGAACGCCGCGCGGCCGGCCGGGGCATCCCCGCGCTCCCCCGCGAAACCGCGCACACCGTGCCCGACGCCGTCACCGTCGACGGCGTACCGCAGAGCCCGAACCACAGCCTCGTCTCCCTCCTGACCGGCTGCGGCAACGCCGCACATCTACGGCCGCTGATGGCCGAAGCTGGCAAGGACATCGGCTATGAGGAAGGTGGCTTGGACACCCCGATGTCCGAGTGGTCGGCCTCCGGCAGGCCGTGGCGCCCGCGACTCAGTCCCCACACGTTGGCCAGCGAGCTGTCATTCCTGCGAACGGCGTGCTGGATCGTCATCGCCTATCTGTCGGGGATGCGGGACGTGGAAGTACGTGAGCTGGGGCGCGACTGCGCCGCCACCGAGACCGGGGCCGAGGGGCGTCCCCGGTACAAACTCCGTGGCCGGGTCTACAAGGGGAAGGACCGCAAGCTCAGCGGGGACGAGGCCGAGTGGGTGGTCCTCCAGGTCGTGCACCAGGCCGTCGCCGTCCTCAGGGAGATCAACGACGACCCCGGCCACCTCTTCGGCTACGACGGCGGCGGCCGCAACGGATACGTACTCCTCACCAACGTGCCCCGGCGCATCCGAGCCTTCCGCGACCACCTCAACGAGCTTTTCAGCACGGCGGGCGAGCTCTACATCCCGCTGACGACGGCGTCCCCGAACGGGCACTCCCCGGACAAGGAAGACGAAGCCGAAGAAGACGCGCCGACGCCCACGGCGCTTCCCTGGGCCTTTGACACCAGGCAGTTCCGGCGCACCCTCGCCTGGCACATCGCCCACCAGCCCTTCGGAGTGGTCGCGGGCGCCCGCCAGTACAAGCACGCCGCGATCACCATGTTCGAGGGATACGCGGGCACCTCCGCCTCCGGCTTCGCCGACGAGGTCGCCGCCGAGGAGGCCGTGGCCAAACTCGACTACGTGGAGGACCTCTACCACGACTGGAACGAAGGCGGACGCTCCGCGGGCGGCGCCGCCCAGCGCATCGAGGCCGAGTTCGACCGCATCCGCAGCGAACTCGGCGACCTGCCCGGTGCCGTGGCCAGCCCCTCCCGGCTCCGGACGCTGCTGCACCACCTGACGAAGACCCTGCACCCAGGCGTACTCAACGACTGCTTCTACCAGACGGAGACGGCGGTGTGCCGCAAGCGCGCCAAGCCCTTGGGGCGCCCCGTCCCCATGCTCGACATGTGCATGCGCTGCCCCAACTCACGGCGCTCCGCCGTCCATCAGCCCCGCCTGGAACGGGCGCACGACATGGCACAAGCCGAACTGGGTGAGGCAGCCGGCCTCCCGCGACTCCAGCAACTCGCCATCACCGAGCACCTGGCAACGCTCACCCACCTGATCGCCGAAATCGACCCCGAGGACACCCGCCGATGACTGACTCCACGGACGAGACGCTTCAAACCGTTCGCGCGGCCTTCGCCCGCCTGGCCCGGGAGAACCCCGGCCTGACCGACATCGACCACAAGCTCATTCGCGCTTTCGAGCAGCTCATGCTCGGCCGCCCGCAGATCACTGACGGCCGCACGTCGGCGGTGAACATCTGCGCCGAGGCCGGCGTCTCCCGTGCCTCGTACTACCGCTCTCCCGTCTCGAAGGTCGTCAAGGAAATCCTCGGTTCTGGTGATGCCCGGCGCCCCGAGACCGACGAACTCAGGCAGGAGATCGCAGGCCTGAAGCAGTCCGAAGCAAAGCTCCGCCGGGAGAAGGCGTCTGAGATCCGGGAGCTGCGAGCCACTGTCACGGCGTACGCGAACCAGATCCAGATCCTCGCTCTCAGGAACGCCGAGTTGGAGGCGGACGCGCACAAACTGCGGCAAGCCCTGTCAACGACACCACGCAGCATCGTCAGCCCGCTGCAGCGAGACCCACTGGGCTGATCTCGCTCAGGCGCTTCGGTCGAGGACCGGATTCCACGCGAACCAGTCCAGCGCTTCGGCCCCCAGCTCGTACGGTGCGTTGAGAAGAGTTCGCTCAACCTCGGGCAGATCGTCGTGGACGACAGCGGGGGCCTTCTTCAGGATCTCGCCGAAGTCGATGTCATACACGGCCCTGAGGCGCTCTACGAAATCGGGATCATCCCCACGGATACGCTCGATGGCTGCACGGACGCGAGGTTCCCAGCCAGGCATTCCGAAATGGTCGGACGCTCCGAAGCCGTGGATCGACGCCAGGAGCATGAACTCCTCGGGTTGAAACTCCTCTTGGAGGAACATCAAGTAGTCGATGCGCTTCTTGGCGTGCTTCTTGATCTCGCCAAGCGCGCCGTATCCGAACTGCGTCAGGGTGCCTGACGTGCCCGGCCAGACGAGCTCTCTGTCAAGAATCCGCTTCTCGAACCGGAGCAGGGCGTACTTGTGATCGCTCTGCACCGCTTCCAACGCCTGGTGGTAGACCCACGTGTTGCGCGCGAACATGACGCCATCATGCAGACCGTTGCGCCGACCTCTGGCCCCCGCGTGCGCATCCTCGATGGGTCCGTTTCGCCAGACCAATTGGGTGATCCCCATGGCCGCCGCATTGGCGAGATTGCCTCCCTCGGACGTAACCCCAAGGGAAGCCAGATGCTTGCGCGCGTACGCGATGGCGCCCTCGTAGTCGACATCCGTCTCCGTCACGACACCCCCAGCGTTGAAAGGACCCCGCGTGAGCGACCGTCCCGCTACGACCGGCGCTTACGGCTGCCGGGTCACCCGCCGCACTGCCTCATCATCGCCTGCTTGTCCGCCACTGTCACAGACAGTTCGTATTTCTCCGCCACCTGCGCGAACCGCACCGAGTACGAGCACCGGATCGCCTTGTTGGGCGGCAGCCAGGACGCCGGACCGGAGTCACGCTTGGCGGAGTTCGCGGAACCCGATACCGGCAGAAGGTTCAGCACGTCGTTGGCCAGCTGCTGCCGCTTCTCCTTGCTCCAGCGTGCGGCGCCCATCTGCCAGGCGTACGACAACGGCACCACGTGATCTATCTGCACCTCAGCGGCCTTCGCCTTCTTCCAGACGATGTCCTTGCCGGTGTACGGGTCGTACAGGTCCATCGAGACGACCACGCAGTCGGAACCGGTGCGGAACCGGACGTTCTGCCCGTGCAGTTCCAGCAAGTCGTTCCGCGTGTCACAGCCGTTCCTGGCCAGCGGCACACCGTCCGCCGTGTCCATCCACGCGTAGCCGAATTCGTCCCGGTCGTATCCGGTCTTCGGCCCCCGGCCCTTGGTCGGCAGCTTGGAAATCAACTCACGTGCTGTCGCCTCATCCTTCTCGGACGAGATCGGGGCCAGCCCCGGCTTCGTTCCGTCGGGGTCGACCAAGGGGCTGGTTCCGTACTTGGCGGATGCTGACGAGCCGCCGCCTGATGAACCGCTCTCGCCCGAGAGCCCGCCTCCCGTACAGCCCGCCAGGACCATCCCGACAACCACCACAGCGCCGCCATGCAGCACGCCGCCGCTCGTGAGACACCGCATGGACACGCGGCCACCCCGCCTCTGAGACACATCACCGTGAGACACCTACACCGCCAACATAAGGTCGTTCGCAAGCTGCTTGCGCTTGCTCTCCGGCCACCGTGACGAGCCCATCTGCCAGCTGTACGACAACGGCACCACATGGTCTATCTGTACCTCGGCGGCCTTCTGCTTGCGCCACTCGATGGTCGTGCCGGTGTACGGATCCTGCAACGTCATGGCGACGACCACGCAGTCGGAACCACTGCGAAAGTGCAGGTTCTGACCGTCGCGCCGGATGAGATCGTTCCGAGTGTCACACCCGTTCCTCGCCAGCGGCACCCCGTCGGCCGTGTCCATCCAGGCGTAGCCGAATTCGTCCCGGGCATAGCCGGTCTTTGGCCCTCTCCCCTTCGTTGACAGCTCCTCAATGAGCTTTCGGGCCGTCTCCTTGTCCGCGTCCGCCGTCAGGGGCGCGAGCCCCGTCTTCGTACCGTCGGGGTTCTTCAGCGGACTGACCGCCCGTCCGTCCGATGCGGACGGCCCCGCTCCCGTCGAGGAGTCACCTCCTCCAATGCCGTCACACCCGGAGACGAGAACCGTAGCGGCCGCCAACACGATTGCGACCCCGCGGAATCGCGCGCCGGTCCCTGCACTCCCGTGCCCCATGTGCCTCTCAGTAAGCACAGGCCACCCCACCCTGTATGAGCTGGACGAACACCTCAGTCATCCGGCGCAGCATAGAGATAACGCGGGTCCCACAGCCGTTCGAGTCGGTGTCGGCCCAGGGGCTGCCGAACCTGTCACGGTCGTATCCCGTCCTGGGCGCCCTCCCCTTGACGGCCAGTGAGTCGACGGCGGCGAGGGCTGCGCCGCCGGCCGATTCCCCGGAACCGCTCGAAGCCGATGACCCCGCCGGTTCGTCCGGTCCCGCCGAACCCGTGCCGTCCACGGTGCAGCCCGCCACGGCGAGCAGCATGACAGCAGCACCGGCACCCTTCGTCCAGAGCGTCACGCGCGCTCCCCTCCCCTTGCCTCCCCGGATCCACCCTGGTCCGGCGGTTATCGCTGGTCCCCACGGTAGCGACCGGGAGTTCGGGCCGTAACGGGGCCCAAGTGCAGGGCGGCGCGCACCCCGGAGCGTCGCCGCGCGTGAGGGTCCTGATCACACCTTCCCGATTCCCAACGTCGTCTCTGAAGGCAGCAGCCCCGAGCCCAGCACGGCAACCCAGAACTCACCCAGCAGGTCGGCGAGTTGGGCAACGGCATCCGGGCCCAGCGCCTGCCAGGGCGCGGCCGCGAGTTCGTCGGTGTGCTGCTCGACCGACTTACGCAGGGCACGGCCCGCCTCCGTCGCCGTGCCGTCCGCGTTCAACAGGCCCCGCTCGATGAGCCGTTCACTCGCGGCGGACCATTCCTCGGAGCGCCAGCCGCGGCTCTCGAAGCGCTCCACCGAGGCGGCGCCTATCGCCGCGAACGAGACGAGGGACTCGACCGGATCCAGGCCCGCGACGAGCAGCGCGGCCAGGTGCCCGTCGCCTCGGTGCTCGCGCAGGATCGTCGCCGCGTGCCAGAGCTGTTGGTGCGGGGCCTGCGGCCAGGGCAGCTCGGCGTTGGCGGCGGCCAGGGGGCGGCCCGCCGTGTTCGCGGATTCGGCCGCGCGCCGGGCCAGGGCGGCGGCTACGGCGAGTTCGGGGCTGTGTATGCGGTCGCCGAATATCGCTCCGTACGCCCGGTCGATCCCGCGCTCCCGTGCCGCGAGCAGTCGGCCAGGGCTCGCGATCTCCCATGCCGGGTGCATGTGCTGGGCGACCATCCGCGGGCTGAAGCTGTAGAACGCGGAGGTCACCCGCTCACTCCCGACCGCGCCCAACGGGGCCGCCCGCAACGGAAAGTAGCTCGGCCACCGCTCCTCGACGCCGAAACCGAGCGCGGCCGACTCCTCAAAGACCTCCGGCGCGTAATAGACCACGGCGTGCAGCGGCTCGAGCAGGTGCCACATCTGGCGCACCTTGCCGAGCCCGACCTCGCCATCCCGCACGGACGTACCGACGTTCACAGACATGGCGTAACCCCTCGTCCCGTTCTCGCCCCTTCGATAACTTGACACTGACTAGATTGCCCGCCGTCATCGAACTTGTCAATGCCTAGATTCCGCGTACGCTGCTGACCATGAGCGACACCACCGAGCCGGACCGCACCAAGCCAGACCCCGCGAAGCCGGACCGCCGCCGCCCCTACCACCACGGCGACCTGCGCCGCGCGATCCTGGCCGCCGCCCTGGACGTCATCTCCGCCGAGGGCCCCTCCGCCCTGAGCCTTCGCGATCTGGCCCGCCGCGCGGGCGTCTCGCACGCGGCGCCGGCCCATCACTTCAAGGACCGCACGGGTCTGCTCACCGCCATCGCGGCAGAGGGGTACGGGCTCTTGGCGGCCACGCTCGCGGAGGCCGAGGACCTGCGCGACGCCGGCGTCCGCTACGTACGATTCGCGCGCGAGCACCCGGCGCACTTCCAGGTGATGTTCGCGCCTGAGCTGCTCCGCGAGAACGACCTGGAACTCACGACGGCCAGAGCCCTCGCGGGCGAGCGCCTGCGCGAGGCGGTAGCCGCCGTACCACCCTCCGGACGTGGCCCAGACCCCCGCCTCGCCGGTGTCGCCGCCTGGTCCCTGGCCCACGGCTTCGCGACGCTCCTGCTCAGCCACAACCTGGACGGCCCGGTGGGTGACCAGGACCCGGAGGACGTCTTCCGCCTGCTGACGGGGATGCTGTTCCAGTCGCGGTCGGGCTGACCCAGGCGCTGATGTCGCCGACCTCGCCCATTGACAGCCCATCGCCAGCAGGAGGAGCCCGGCATGACCCATCCACCCCGCACACTCAGCGGTGTCCTGATCGCCGAGAGCCTGCGTGTCGGCAGCGAGTTGAGCGGCGTTCCACTCCAGGTCACGGCGATTCAGCGCATCGCGGTCGGCAACGCGACGGCCGACCAGCCCGAGCAGTGGACCCTGCTGGACTTCCAGGCGCCTCAGGACGCGGCCGGGCCACTGGCCGGCGCGCTGGCCAACTGCCTGGCGCCGACCGGCGGCTGGTACGTCAACTACAGCACCGCGACCGAGGCCTTCGTCGTCTTCGCCGACCGCGTCTTCCGCTACCCGCGCGGTGACGCGAAGGCTCGCGCCGAAGTGGAGGAGTACGCCCGCTCGGTGGGCGTACCGGAACCCCAGCTCGACTGGAAGGACTGAGTCACGACTGGACCGGAAGGGACTCAGTCACGACCCCAGGATCGAAGCCAGGAACTCCCCCGTCCACCCCAGCAGCTCCCGCCCGACCAGCGGCTTTCCGCCCACCTTCGCCGTCTTCGGGCGCGGCACCAGGACCTGGCGGACGGCGGGCTTGATGACGACCCCCGGGTACAGACGCCTGACCCGCAGCTCCTGGGACTCCCTCAACTCCACGGGTGCGAAGCGGATGTTGTTGCCCTGGAGCACGATCTCGGCGACTCCGCATGCTCGCGCGAGCATGCGGAGCCCGGCGACGAGGAGCAGGTTCTCCACAGGCTCAGGCAACTTGCCGTAGCGGTCGACGAGTTCCTCGCGTACGGACTTGATGTCTTCCTCGGTGTTCACCGAGGCGATCGCCCGGTACGCCTGGAGGCGCAGCCGCTCGCCGGGCGCGTAGTCGTGCGGGACGTGTGCGTCGACCGGGAGCTCGATCTTGACCTCCAGCGGCGGCTCCTCCTCGACGCCGCCTTCCAGCGACGCCCGGTAGTCCGCGACCGCCTCGCCCACCATGCGTACGTACAGGTCGAAGCCGACGCCTGCGATGTGGCCCGACTGCTCGCCGCCCAGGAGGTTTCCGGCGCCTCGGATCTCCAGGTCCTTCATGGCCACGTACATGCCCGCGCCCATCTCCGTGTGCTGGGCGATGGTGGCGAGGCGTTCGTGGGCCGTCTCGGTCAGCGGTTTCTCCGGGGGGTACAGGAAGTACGAGTAACCACGCTCGCGGCCACGCCCCACCCGGCCCCGCAGCTGGTGCAGTTGAGAGAGGCCGAAGTTGTCGCCGCGCTCCACGATCAGCGTGTTCGCGTTGGAGATGTCGATGCCGGACTCCACGATCGTGGTCGACACGAGCACGTCGAACTTCTTCTCCCAGAAGTCGACGACGACCTGTTCCAGGGCCTGTTCCGACATCTGGCCGTGGGCCGTCGCGATGCGCGCCTCCGGGACGATCTGCCTGAGCCTCGCCGCCGCGCGGTCGATTGACTCGACGCGGTTGTGGATGTAGAAGACCTGCCCCTCACGCAGCAGTTCGCGTCGGATCGCCGCGCCGATCTGCTTCTCCTCGTACGGCCCGACGAAGGTCAGGACCGGGTGCCGCTCCTCCGGAGGCGTCGTGATCGTCGACATCTCGCGGATGCCCGTCACCGCCATCTCCAGGGTCCGGGGAATCGGAGTGGCCGACATCGTCAGCACATCCACGTTGGCCCGCAGCTTCTTCAGCTGCTCCTTGTGCTCGACACCGAACCGCTGCTCCTCGTCGACGATCACGAGCCCCAGGTCCTTGAACTTCGTCTCGGCGGAGAACAGCCGATGCGTGCCGATGACGACGTCCACCGAGCCGTCCCGCAGACCCTCCAGGACCGCCTTCGCCTCCGTGTCCGACTGGAAGCGCGACAACGCCCGGACATTCACCGGGAACTGGGAGTAACGCTCGCCGAACGTCCCGAAGTGCTGCTGCACCAGCAGGGTGGTCGGCACGAGCACCGCCACCTGCTTGCCGTCCTGCACGGCCTTGAACGCGGCCCGTACCGCGATCTCCGTCTTGCCGTAGCCGACGTCTCCGCAGATCAGCCGGTCCATCGGGACCGTCTTCTCCATGTCCTCCTTGACCTCGGCGATGGTCGTCAGCTGATCGGGCGTCTCCACATACGGGAAGGCGTCCTCCAGCTCCCGCTGCCACGGGGTGTCCGCGCCGAACGCGTGCCCCGGTGCCGCCATCCGCGCGCTGTAGAGCCTGATCAGGTCGGCCGCGATCTCCTTGACGGCCTTCTTCGCGCGCGCCTTCGTCTTCGTCCAGTCCGCGCCGCCCAGGCGATGCAGCGTGGGGGCCTCGCCGCCCACGTACTTGGTGATCTGCTCCAGCTGGTCGGTCGGGATGTAGAGCCGGTCGCCGGGCTGACCGCGCTTGGCGGGGGCGTACTCGACGACCAGATACTCGCGGGTCGCGCCCTGCACGGTCCGCTGCACCATCTCGATGTAGCGGCCGACTCCGTGCTGCTCGTGGACGATGTAGTCGCCCGTCTCCAGGGTGAGCGGGTCGATGGTCTTGCGGCGGCGGGCGGGCATACGCGCGCCCTCCTTGCCGGCCGCCCGCTGACCCGTGAGGTCGGTCTCGGTGAGGACGGCGAGCTTCAGCGCCGTATCGACGAAGCCGTACTCGATCGAACCGCACGCCACCTGGACGACGGACGGCGCCAGCGCGCCGAGGTCCGACTCCAGGCGGGCGGCGATGCCCTCGCCGCCGAGGACCTCGACGGTACGGGCGGCGGGGCCGTGGCCCTCGGTGACGAACACCGCGCGCCAGCCGTCCGCGAGCCATCCCTTGGTGTCGGCGAGCGCCCTGGCGGTGTCGCCGCGGTACGCCTCCGGGGCGTGCATGCCGAGCTTCAGCGAGTCCCCGTTCGTGTCGTCGATGGACTCGTCCGCCGCGAAGGGCGACACCGACCACCACATCATGCCCAGCTCACGGGCCCGGTCCCGGACATCCGCGATGGACCACAGGGAGGCCGCACCGACGTCGATGGGCGCCTCGCCCCCGCCTGCGGTAGCCGCCCACGACGCCTGCAGAAACTCCTGCGAGGTCGCCACCAGGTCCGAGGCCCGCGTCCGCACCCGCTCCGGATCGCATACGACGGCCATGGCGCCCTTCGGCAGTACGTCGAGGAGAAGCTCCATGTCGTCGACGAGTACGGGAGCCAGGGACTCCATGCCCTCGACGGCGATGCCCTCCGCGATCTTCCCGAGCAGTTCGCCCAGCTCGGGATGCGCCTCGGCCAGCGCCGCCGCCCGCCGGCGAACCTCGTCCGTGAGCAGCAGCTCACGGCAGGGCGGCGCCCACAGCCCGTGCTCGGCGACTTCGAGGGAACGCTGGTCGGCGACCTTGAAGTAACGGATCTCCTCGATGTCGTCGCCCCAGAACTCCACGCGCAGCGGGTGCTCCTCGGTGGGCGGGAAGACGTCGAGAATTCCACCGCGTACGGCGAACTCGCCGCGCTTCTCGACCAGTTCGACCCGGGAGTACGCCGCTGCCGCCAGCGCCTCGACGACATCACCGAGGTCGGCGCTCTCGCCGGTCCGCAGGGCCACGGGCTCCAGGTCGCCCAGGCCCTTGACCTGGGGCTGGAGCACGGAGCGCACGGGCGAGACGATGACCGAGACCGGCCCGGTCTCCGGGTCGTCCGGGCGCGGGTGCGCGAGCCGCCGCAGCACCGCGAGCCGCCTCCCCACGGTGTCGCTGCGCGGGGAGAGGCGTTCGTGCGGAAGGGTTTCCCAGGAGGGGTACTCCACGACCGTGTCGGGGGGCAGCAGCGACCTGAGCGCCGCCGCCAGATCCTCGGCCTCGCGGCCCGTGGCGGTGACCGCGAGGACCGTACGGCGGGATTCACGCGCCAGGGCCGCGATCGTGAACGGGCGGGCTGCCGGGGGGCCGACCACGTCGATGTGCATCCGGTTGCCGTCCGTGGCGGCCTTCACCGCTTCGGTGAGAGCGGCGTCCTTGACGACGGCGTCGAGCAGACCGTGCAGGCTCATGAAGGGGCTTCCATCCGGAGGTGGGCAACGCGTAGCGCCCGACACGTCTTACGGGCCGGGGGTGTCCTAGCGTACGTCGGCTCGGTCACGGGTGCCGGGGCTGTGGACAACGTCTGGGTCCGGAACGGCCCCGCTCCCCTTACTGGCCGCCCTCACCGCAGAGGTACCGTCTCAGATCGAGCCCCCCAGACCGATCGCCCGACCGAAGGACCGACCCCCGTGCACGGAGCCCCCGTCGCCACGTCCGAAGCCGACCGGACCGCGAAGGACCCGCCCCGGAGTGCGGCGCCGGTCGCGCCGTCCCGTGACCGGGGGCTTCGCCACCTGCTGGACGGGCGGCGGGACCCGCACATCCTGGCCGCCGTGCTGTTCGTGGCGTATGCCGTGGTCTCCATAGGCCGCTACCTGCGGCTGGGGACCAGGTCCTGGGATCTCGGCATCTTCGAGCAGGCCGTGCGCGCGTACGCGCATCTCCAGGTGCCCGTCGTGGATCTCAAGGGTCCCGGCGCCAACGTCCTGGGCGACCACTTCAGCCCCGTCACCGCGCTGCTCGCCCCCTTCTACCGGCTCTTCCCCTCCCCCGTCACGCTGCTCGTCGCCCAGGCCGCGCTGCTGGCGCTGTCCGCCGTGCCGGTCACCCGTGCTGCCGCCCGGCTGCTCGGGCGCCGGCGCGGGCTCGCGCTCGGCGTCGCGTACGGGCTGTCGTGGGGCATCCAGCGAGCCGTCGACTTCGACTTCCACGAGATCTGCTTCGCCGTTCCCCTGATCGCCTTCTCCCTGGAGGCGTTGCTGCGACAGCACTGGCGGGCCGCTCTGTACTGGGCCCTCCCCCTGGTGCTGGTCAAGGAGGACCTCGGTCTGACCCTGGCGACTCTCGCGCTCGTCGTCGCCTTGCGGGCCCGGAAATCCGCTCCCCGGACGGCGCTGGCCGCGCTCGGGGTCGCGGCCTTCGGCGTGCTGGCCACGGTCGTCACCATGACCCTGGTCATACCTGCCTTCAACACCACGGACGCCTACGACTACTGGAGCAAGGTCAGCGACTCGAGCGGCCCCTTCGACGGCTTCGACACCAAACTCCGCACCGTCGCCTGGCTGTTGATCCCCACCACCGGGCTGCTGGCCCTGCGTTCCCCGCTCCTCCTGATCGTCCTGCCGACCCTGGGGTGGCGCTTCTTCTCCTCCGATCCGCATCACTGGGATACGGAGTGGCACTACAGCGCGGTTCTGATGCCGGTCGTCGTGCTCGCCCTGGCCGACGCGCTCGCCGCGGCGCGGCACAGTGCGCGGCCCTGGCTGCGTTCGTACGCCCTTCATCTGCCTACCGCGGTCGCCTCGGCGGCGCTCGCGCTGACGACCACGTTGCCGCTGGGGGCGCTGACCGAGTCCGCGGCCTATAGCGTGCCCGCGCGTGTTTCCGCCATCGACGGGCTGCTGGGGCGGATCCCGGACGGTGCGACCGTCGAGTCCAACATCGGGCCGATCAGTCGGCTCACCTCTCGGTGCCGGGTCTTCTGGGTCACCAACACCCGAGGGGTGACACCGGATTTCGTCGCCCTGGACAACGCGTCCGGGCGTTACGAGGACGTCCCGGGCTACGTCCGGCAGTTGCACCCCCGCGCGGAGTACGTCGTCGTCGGCTCGGCCGAGGGGTACGTGGTTCTCGAACGGGTTGGGTGACGTAAGTCGTGGGTGGGGGAAGGGTTTTCTTTCCCCAGCCCCTCCCCTTCCCGGAACTGGGGGCTGCGCCCCCAGGCCCCCGCCAGGGGGTGGGGTGACACTGCGTGTCGCGGCTGCGGGTGCGTTGTGGCTGGTCGCGCCCCGCGGCGGAGCCGCATGTGTCACAGCCCCGCGCCCCTGAAAAACCAAAGCCTGCGACTCCCCGCGCCCAGAGCAAGCCCGTACCCCCGACTGCCCGCAGTCTCCCACCGGCGGGAGGGGACGTGGGCCGGTGCGTCGTATGCCCGTCGCTCAGGTTCTGTCTCAGGTCACCCGCACCGTGTACCGACACCGGGCCGTACGCCCGGCCTGCGACGGGCTGACGCACCGGCCCACGGCCCCGCACCCACCACCCACCCAGGGGCGCGGGGCTGTGACATCAGCGGCTCCGCCGCGGGGCGCGAGCAACCACAACGCACCCGCAGTCGACAACGATCGCGAAGGAGCCCGGCGCCCCCCAGCGCCGGGCTCCTTCCCCCGTACCCCCGTCCACAGAAGCCTGCGCAGCTACTCCGTTGCGATGGCGTTCAGTACGTTCATCCGGCCCGCCCTGAACGCCGGTACCAGCGCTGCGAACAGCCCCACGAACGCCGATCCCAGGAACACCCCGGTGATCGTCGGCCACGGAATCTCCAGGACCTTCATGCCCTCCAGGGCCAGGAGCTGCTGGGCGGTCGCGCCCCAGCCCATGCCCAGGCCGAGTCCCAGCAGGGCGCCGAACAGGGCGATCACCACCGACTCCAGGCGGATCATGCGCCGCAGTTGACGCCGCGAGAGGCCGATCGCCCGCATCAGGCCGATCTCCCGTGTCCGCTCCACCACCGACAGCGCCAGGGTGTTCACCACACCCAGGATCGCGACGATGATCGCCAGGGCCAGCAGGCCGTAGATCATGTTCAGCAGCTGGCCGATCTGGTCCTTCAGCGCTTCCTTGTAGTCGGTCTGGTCGCGAACGGTGTACTGCGGGTAGTCGTCCAGCGCGGTCTTCAGCGACTTGTACGCGGCCGTCTCCTGGCCGTCCTTCGCCGAGGCGAAGAGCAGTGTGTCGAGCGGCATCTTGTCGGTTGGGACGTACTTGGCCATCGTGTCGATGGATGTGTACATGGCCCCCTGGTCGATGACGACCTCACTGCTGGTGATCGCACGGACCGTCAGCCGGGCGGTGGAGCCGTCCTTGAAGGCGACCGAGATCTTCGAGCCCAGGCTGATGCCGTGGGCCTTGGCGAACTCCTCGTGGACGGACATCGAGTCGGGCCGGTAGGCGTCCTTGAGGTTGCCTGCGACCGTTTCGGTGTTCAGGTCCGTGGCGTAGCTCGGGTCGGCCGCCGTGATGGCCGTTTCCTTGAGCGTCTTGCCGTCGGGGGTGGTGAAGTCGGCCTCGGTCCACTTGTACTCGGTGACCCCCTTCAGGCCCTCCGCCGACCTGGCCGCCTGTACCGCCTGCGGCGTGATCAGCTGGCCGCCGTCGGACTGGATGATGAAGTCCGTACCGACGGTCTTGTCCAGCTGGTCCGTGGCCGACGCGACCATCGACGAGCCGACCACCGACAGGCATGCGACCAGCGCGAGGCCGATCATGAGCGCGGCGCCGGTCGCCCCCGTACGACGCGGGTTGCGCAGCGCGTTCCGCTCCGCCATGCGCCCGACCGGGCCGAAGATCCGCAGCACCACGGCACTCAGCACCCGCACGACGCCGCTCGCGAGCAGCGGGCCGATGACGACGAAGCCGATCAGCGACAGCACCACACCACCGCCCAGCCACATCGAGCCCTCGCTCGCCTTGTCGGCCTGGGACGCGAGGTAGAGCCCGTAGCCGCCGGCGCCTGTCAGGACCAGGCCCAGCAGGGCCCGTATGACACCGGCCTTGGCGTCCACCGGCGCCCCGGAGTCCCGCAGTGCCGCCATCGGCGAGACCTTGCCGGCCCGCCGGGCGGGCAGGTACGCGGCGAGCACGGTGACCACGACGCCGAGCAGCAGGCCGACCACCGGGGTGGTCCAGGCGACGGTGAGGTCGTCGGTGGAGAGGTTCATGCCGGTGGCGCCCATGAGCTTCATCAGGCCGATGGCCAGGCCCACGCCCGCCCCGACCCCCAGCACCGAGCCGAAGACACCGAGCAGCAGCGCCTCGGCCAGCACGGACCGGTTGACCTGCCGGCGGCTCGACCCGACGGCCCGCATCAGGCCGATCTCGCGGGTCCGCTGGGCGACCAGCATCGAGAAGGTGTTGATGATCAGGAAGATGCCGACGAGGAAGGCGATCCCGGCGAAGCCGAGCATCGCGTACTTCATCACGCCCATGAACTCGCCGACGTCCTCGGCGTTGGCGTCCGCGACCTCCTTGGCCGTCTGGATCTGGTAGCCGCTGTCGAGCGCGGCCGTGACGTTCTTCTTCACCTGGGCGTCGCTGAAGCCGGAGGCAGCGGTGACGTTGACGTTGGTGTAGACGCCGGTGTCGCCGACCAGCGCCTTCTGCGCGGTCTTCGTGTCCAGGTAGAAGATCGCGGCACCCGGGTTGGTGACCTCGAACTCCGCGAAGCCCGAGACCTTGGCACGGTGCGTGCCCACCGCCGTGATGACGCCGATCTCGTCGCCGAGCTTCAGGTGGTGCTTGTCGGCGGTGTCCGCGTCGACCATGATCTGGTCCGGCCCGCGCGGGGCGTTGCCGGAGGAGATCTTCATGGTGCGGGCCTCGTTGGCGTTCCAGTTGCCGACGATGGTCGGGGCGCCGCCCGAGGGCGAGAGGCTGTCCTTGTCGGCGTCGACGACGGTCACCGAAGTGGAGAAGACGGTTCCTTCGGCGGACTTGACGCCCTCCGCCTTGCGCACCTCGCCCAGCACGGACGCGGGCATGACCGGCGGCTTGCCGTTGTCGGCCTGGGTCTCACCGGTGTCCGAGGCGCCCTTGGCGCTGACCTGGACGTCGGACGAGGTGGCCGCGAAGAGCTTGTCGAACGTCGTGTTCATCGTGTCGGTGAAGACGAGCGTGCCGCAGACGAAGGCCACCGACAGCAGGACCGCCACGGCCGAGAGGGCCATACGTCCCTTGTGCGCGAAGAAGTTGCGCATCGAGGTCTTCATGACGGTCATGACGTGCGCCCCCGCGCGTCGAAGTCCTTCATCCGGTCCAGGACGGTTTCGGCGGTGGGCTTCCACATCTCGTCGACGATCCGGCCGTCGGCCAGGTACAGCACCCGGTCCGCGTACGAGGCGGCCACCGGGTCGTGGGTGACCATCACGATGGTCTGACCGAGCTCGTCGACGGAGCGCCGCAGGAAGCCGAGCACCTCCGCGCCGGCACGGGAGTCGAGGTTCCCTGTCGGCTCGTCACCGAAGATGATCTCGGGCCTCGCGGCCAACGCCCTTGCCACGGCGACGCGTTGCTGCTGGCCGCCGGAGAGCTGGGTCGGCCGGTGCTTCAGACGGTCGCTCAGACCGACGGTCTCGACGACCTGGCTCAGCCAGCCCTTGTCCGGCTTACGGCCCGCGATGTCCATGGGCAGCGTGATGTTCTCGAGCGCGTTCAGCGTCGGCAGCAGGTTGAAGGCCTGGAAGATGAAGCCGATCCGGTCCCGGCGCAGCTTCGTGAGCTTCTTGTCCTTGAGGCCGGTGATCTCCGTCTCGTCCAGGTAGATCTGCCCGGAGGTGACGGTGTCGAGGCCGGCGAGGCAGTGCATCAGCGTGGACTTGCCGGACCCCGAAGGGCCCATGATCGCGGTGAACTGGCCCCGCGCGATGTCCACGTCGACGTGGTCCAGGGCGACGACGCGGGTCTCCCCGGACCCGTACGCCTTGACGACCTGCCGCGCCCGCGCGGCAACGGCCGTACGCCCTCCAGTGCCCCCGTGCCTGGGAATGGTTACAGCCGTAGTCACGGTATGTCTCCTAAGTCGGTCAGCAGATGTTGTACGTGGTCTGCGGTGCTGTGCGTGCTCTTCTACGTGGAATGAGTCTGGCGGCGGGAGGAGGTCCGGCGCGCTGGTGCCCAGCGCAGTCTTTTCCGGGGGTAAACCCCACCTCCGGAGGTGCGGTACTCCGCCCTCAGCGGCGTAAAGCCAGGTTAAGGAGGGGGCATGCCGCGTCTCGTCCTCCGGCGGTACGAAGCCTCCCCGGTCCGTAGTACGGAGGTACCCCTAAGGGATCTCCACCCGGCGGCGGAGGGGTCCTAGGGGGCGCCTCCACCCTTGAGGCCAGTCGGCGTCATACCTCCCACGGCTTGAGGCTGAAGTGGGAGAGTGTCCTCCGGCAGATAGATGCAGGGGGAAAGGAAATCCGTGAGTCAGGAGGAAACCCAGGGGCCGGACACCGGCATACCGTCAGCGCCGGCCGCCGGGCCGGTCGAGCCCCGTAAACGCCGTGCCGTCGTCGCCGCGCTCATGCTCGCGATGGGCATGGCCGCGCTCGACTCCACGATCGTGTCGACCGCCGTGCCGCAGATCGTGGGCGACCTCGGCGGCTTCTCCGTGTTCTCCTGGCTGTTCTCGGGCTATCTGCTGGCTGTGACGGTCACGCTCCCCGTCTACGGCAAGCTCTCCGACACCTTCGGCCGCAAGCCGGTACTGATCGCGGGTGCCGCCATCTTCCTGCTCGGCTCCCTGCTCTGCGCGCTCGCCTGGAACATGGCGGCGCTCATCGCCTTCCGTATCGTCCAGGGTCTCGGCGGCGGCGCCCTGCAGGGGACCGTGCAGACCCTGGCCGCCGATCTCTACCCCCTGAAGCAACGCCCCAAGATCCAGGCGAAGTTGTCCACGGTCTGGGCGACCTCGGCGGTCGCGGGCCCGGCCGTCGGCGGAGTCCTCGCGGCGTACGCCGACTGGCGGTGGATCTTCCTCATCAACCTGCCGATCGGAGCTCTGGCCCTCTGGCTGGTCGTCCGTCACCTGCACGAACCCGCGCGGACGCCCGGCCCCCGTCCCCGTATCGACTGGGCGGGCGCGCTCGCGGTCTTCGCCTGCGGCGGCGTCCTGCTGACGGCGCTGGTCCAGGGCGGAGTCGCGTGGGCCTGGCTGTCCGCTCCCTCAGTCGCCTTGCTGGGTACGGGACTTGCCCTCGTCGCGCTCGTCGTGGTGATCGAACGCCGGGCCGCCGAACCGATCATCCCCGGCTGGGTCTGGCGCCGTCGCACCATCGCGGCGGTCAATCTGGCGCTGGGCGCGCTGGGGTTGCTGATGGTGGCACCGACGGTCTTCCTCCCGACCTACGCCCAGGCGGTCCTCGGCCTCGCTCCCATAGCGGCCGGATTCGTGCTCTCCGTATGGACGTTGAGCTGGCCGGTGTCGGCGGCGCTCAGCCAGCATGTGTACCGCAGGATCGGTTTCCGCAACTCGGCGCTGATCGGTATCGGTACGGCGGCACTGCTCCTGCTCGCGTTCCCGTTCCTGCCCTACCCCGGCGAACCCTGGCAGCCGGCCCTGCTCATGCTTCTCCTCGGCGCCGCGCTCGGCCTGTTCCAACTTCCCCTGCTCATAGGCGTCCAGTCGATCGTCGTCTGGTCCGAACGCGGCACGGCCACCGGTTCCGTACTCTTCTGCCGGCAGACCGGACAGACACTGGGCGCGGCCCTGTTCGGAGCGATCGCCAACGGCGTGCTCGCCACCCGCCTGGGCGGCGCCGGCGACCTCGACTCGATCACCCGCTCCCTCGACTCGGGCACGTCCTCCGAACACCTCCGCCACGCGGTGGCCGACGCGGTCCACGCCGTTTATTACGGGGCGGCCTGCGCGGCCGGACTCGCCTTCCTGGTCCTGTTGTTGATGGCACCGCGACGGTTTCCGGTCCTGAAGAGCGCTGCCGACTCGTAATCGGCCCTCTCAGTAAACCGGCTCGCCGATACCCAGCAGATTCCCCTCACTGTCCCGGAACCAGGCGGCGCGTTCGCCCCGTGCTCCCTTGCTCGGATAGTTGCCGTCGATGTCCGCGATTCCGTTCCTCGTCCGGAGCCCGGGCACGTCGACCTCCTCGAACACCACGCCGCGCTGTTTGAGGTCCGCCACGACTGCCTCGATGTCGTCGACCTGCCAGCCCATCTGGGTGAAGGTGCCGGGCGAGGCTCCCGTCGACTGGAACACCGCGAACTCCACACCCCCGCACCGGTACAACAGCCCGCCGGGCCGCTCGTCGACGGGCTCCAGCCCGAGCTGCTCGGAGTAGAAACGCCGCGCCCGGTCCAGGTCCTGGGCGGGAAGCCTGGTCGCCACGCTTCCCCGGGCCAGAAGATTCCTGTCGTCTGCGTCCATGCCTCCAGTGTGTGCTCAGCCGTCGAGCAGCCGCCATGCGGTGAGGGCGAGTCTGGTCCGGGTCAGGCCGGTGGGCTCGGTGAGTTCGACACCCAGGGTTTTTCCGAGCTGTTCGAGACGGCGGGCGACGCTGCTGTGGTGCAGGTGGAGAAGGTCGGCGGCCCGGCGTACGGAGCCGGTGGCGCAGTAGGCGTCCAGAGTCTCCAGATCGTCCGGGTTGCCGGACAGGCGGGCGATCGCAGCCACGTCGGAGTTGCCTCGTGCGGCGTCCCGCGGTATCTGGGCGAGCAGCGCCAAAGCCCCCAAGTCGTCGTAGTGGACGACCGGTTCGCGCGGGGTGGTGAAGCGGAGGGCGGTGCGGGCCTGCTGCCAGGACCGGTCGGGGCTTTCGGCGGCGCCCATGCCCGCGCGTACGTCCGCCGGGAACCGGGCCGGATCCACGGTGGTGGCCAGGATGACGCCCACGTCGGCGAGCGGCGCGGCCTTCACCGGCCGAGCAGGGCAGAGCAGGCCGCCGATCTTGTCGAGCGGAAGGTGCGAGCGTACGGCGACGACACGGACGGGCAGGTCGGCCGCGAAACCCAGGAGCCGTAGCGCCCGGGCTCGGGCCGCCTCGTCGCAGTCGGCGCTGATCGCGAGTTCGACGAGGGCAGGGTCGGCCATGGTGGTGCGGGCCGGGCCGTACCTCTCGACGACCGCGGCGACGGCGATGGCGAGCCGCTCGAGGAGCTGTTCGTCGAGCGGGCCGGGTGGGCCGGGGCGTTCCAGCCACACCGTGCCGATCTCCTCCTCGTCGAGGCTGATCGGCATCGTGGTGGACGACGGTGACGGCGGGGCGGAAGCTTGCCTGCCGTCGGGCGCCATACGGATGACCCGCCCCGTGCCGTGGAGCCGGATCCCGGCCACGCACTCGGCCAGGCCAGCCGAGGCCCGGGCGAGCGCCGGGAGGTCCACCCGTCGGCGCATCAGAGTGTCGTAGAACATGACGACGCGGATCGCGCCTTCGGCTTGGGAATCCAGGTGCGACAGCCGTGCGGCCAGTGCCTCCATGGCATGAGGATAGGGACCTCGAGGGCATGAGGGCAGGCGCCGATCGGTGCGTGAAGCGAGCGGTATGCCCGACGGTTGGCGGATGAACCCGGGAGTGGCGGCCGTCAGGATGGCCGGCATGGATCCCGAACTCGAAGCATTCGTCCCGTTGTTCCCCAAGGCCGACCTGAACGACCCGGCCACGGCGCGCAAGGACCTCGCCGAGTTGGCCGGCGCGGCGCCGCCTCCGGACTTCATGGAACTGGAGATCGAGGACCGCACGGTGCCCGCCCACCCGGACGTGCCGGTGCGGATCTATCGCCCGCGGCAGGCGCAGGGCGCCGTCGTCTGGCTGCACGGCGGCGGATTCGTCATGGGTGACCTGAACACCGAGCATCCTTGGGCCGCCCGGGTCGCGATGGGATCCGGCGCGGTGGTGATCTCGGTGGGCTACCGGGTGGCCCCCGAACATCGGTTCCCGGCCGCCCTGGACGACACGTACGCCGTACTGACCTGGGCGGCCGAGCATGCGGCCGAGCTGGGCATCGACCCGGAGCGGATCGCCGTCGGCGGCCACAGTGCCGGCGCGTGTATCGCGGCAGCGGTGGCGCTGCGGGCGCGTGACCAGCAGGGGCCGACGATCTGTTTCCAGCTGCTCAACCAGCCCGGGCTCGACGACCGTCAAGAGACATGGTCGGCGCGCCACTTCACCGACACGCCCTGGATGACTCGCGACAAGGTCACCGCCGCGTGGCGGCACTACCTGGGCTCCGCGCCCGCAACGCCGTACGCCGCCCCCGCGCGGGCCACCGATCTGTCCGGACTGCCCCCCGCCTACATCGCCACCGCGGAGTTCTGCCCGAACCGCGACGAAGCCGTCGACTACGCGCTACGCCTGCTGCAGGCGGGCGCATCGGTCGAGCTGCACCAGTGGTCCGGCACTTTCCACGGCTCGCAGGCGATCCTGTCCGCGGAGGTGTCCCAGCGGCAGATGGCCGAACTCACCGCGGTCCTGCGCCGTGGCGTGGCCGAGTGAGGCGACAACCCACCGATGAAAGATCACTACAGGAGGGACATCTCGGCATGACTGTCACCCCGAACACCCCGATCGACCTCTTCGCGTCCTTCATCCACCTTCGCGAAGGCGGCCAAGTGCACGCCGAGCAACCGGTGTTCGACCCCGGGCGAGACGGCTGGCAGTTGATGGCCTTCCACGTGGAGACCGACGCCGACGTCCACGCCGGCCACTGGGAAGTCCACCCCGAGGCGGACGAGTTCGTCTCCTGCCTCTCCGGTGGGATACGCCTCTGCTTCCGCCCGGAGCGGCCGGGAGACAAGGAGGAGGAGGTCAAGCTGACGGCCGGCACCGCGGTCGTCGTACCGCGCGGACGATGGCACCGCATCGCGTTGGACGCCCCCGGCGACATCATGTCCGTCACGCTGCCACGGGGCAGCCGCCTGGAGAAGCGGGCCGAAGCCTGAGCAGGGCCCTATTTCGGCCGACGTGTGTGAGCGACGCCTGGAGCGCCGTCACCCTCATTGAGAGTCCGGCTCTTCCTTGGTGATGTTCTCGGTGGGAGCGATGTAACTGCGGACACGGAAACGGTCGACCTCGCTCCTCTCCGCTTCCGTGAGCTGAACGGCAACCGGTCCGGCGAATGTGTAGCCCTGCTCCGCGGCGTGCTTGCGCACGTGGTTTGACAGGTAACTGTCCAACTGCCTTCTGCTGTCGGCCAGTTGCCGGTGCGATTCCGGTGGCAGTTCGACGACGAACGCATTGGGCACCAGGATGCGTTGCCGGTCCATGATCAGAGCACGGTCGTCGCATTCCCGGTGCAGCGTCCTCACCAGCTCTGTTTGGTTGTGCTGTCGGTGGGCGGGTGGAATGAGCAAGGTCCATAGGGCATTGCTCCATCGCTCCATGGCGTGTTCCAGGGCGGTGAGGGATTTCATCTTCTGCCGCTGCCCGCCGGAATGCTGGGCACACTCCTCCGTACGGGTGTTGATCCAGAAAGCGCCGGGAGCGCCCGGCAGCCGCAGGGCCCCCGGGCGGCAGTAGGAGTCGTTCGAGTGTCGGGGGATGACTGAAGTTTCTCTGGGCAAGCGAGAAAAAGGTCAGCGTCCACCACCGGAGGCTTATGATCGTGCATTCATCCGAGGAAGAAGAGGAAGGCCACCAACCCCTGCAAGGGACAAGTCCGCAGAGCGCGGGGCGGGCGAGGAATGTGACCCGCGGGTTTTTGTCCGCAGTGGCCGCACGTGCCGGGGCCGAGACGGATGCGGTGCTGCTCGTGGTGTCGGAACTGGTCACCAACGCGGTACGGCACGCCGGCGGGGTGACCCGGCTCCATCTGGCGGCCGGGCCCGGAACGGTGACGGTGTCGGTGGAAGACGCCAGCACCACCGCCCCGCGGCCGCGGCAGACTGACGCGGCCAGGCCGGGCGGGTTCGGCTGGCACCTGGTGCAGGAGCTGTCCGCAGACGTGCGGGTCAGTATCGGGCCCCGAGGGAAGACGGTGTCCGCGGTCCTGCCGCTGTCCCACTGAGTTCCGAGGGAAGTCGGAGTCCGACAGCTGGAGTCCGCCTGTCGTCTGTGACCGCGGCAGTCGTCAGGCCTGCACCGGTGTAGCGGTGCGAGCGGCTTTCTGGACATCGAGCAGGGGCAGCGCCAGAGCCTCGGCGAGTTCCGCCAGTTCCTCCGGGGTCGGCCGCACGGGACCGTGGGCACCGTCCTCGGCGAAGACGCGGATCCGCGGGGTGCGGATGCCCGTACGGGCGGCGAGGGCCTGCGCGTTCATGCGCCTGCGCCGCATGGTCTGCTGCAACAGCTGTGAAAGTTCGGCCATTACTTTCGCCTGCCCTGAACCAGCGGACTTAGCCGCCCCGCCTGCACGGTGACTCTGAGGCACGGCCGACTGGCCGTCGATCCGTGTGGATCGCGCGCAGTCCGACCGCAGTGTCACGGGCTGCGTAACCGTCAGGTTCTTATACGTAGAGTCAAAGGCCAGGTGGAAGCAGTGCAAAGAGCCAGCCAGTGCGGCGGTACTGGAGTCGCAGATGTGGGGCCGGCTTTCCCTGTTCACGCTGCCGCGCACCCTCACCGATCCACGGTCCGCGCTCTCGCCACCCGGACGGTGTCCGGCTGGGACCAGGCCCAACCCGTGGCCTCACCGTCGTAACCGTCGCGGCTCCCGCCTCCCAGTACCGGCAAACCTCCGACTTGCCTATCAGGAAAGCCAAGAGTAACTTTCCTGATAGGAAAGTAATCGGGGACGGGAGGGCGATGGCCGTGAGCATGCCGGTGGATGCCGAACAGGCATGGAAGGATCTCCAGCGCATCCGAGTGCCGCAGGAGCGGGTGTACGACGAGTTCGAGCGCTCCGTGTCCGGCGGGCGCGGCATGACCTACGGCACGGCCGCGCTCATGTGGGTGTTCCTTGCCGGCGTGGGCATGGACCTGCCCCAGTGGGGCGTCGGACTGTTCATAGCAGCCTACGTCGGCCTGTTGAGCTTGCTGGTCGTGATGAGCAGCCGCAGGAGCCGGATGCGACTGCACCACACTCGCTGCCCCGGGCGTATGTGGGCCGCGTTCGGTGCGGTGGCGGTGCTGGTCGGCGGGACGATCGTGCTGTCGGACCACCTGACCGAGCCACTGGAGCCGATCTACGCCGGCCTCATCCAGGCCACGGCCGCGGTGGCCGTGTACCTGCTCTCCCTCGGTCCCGCCAACCGCTGGGCGGCCGACTCGGTGCGGAGCAGCGGCGAACCGGCGGCCGACGAGGAGGCGGGCCGATGAGCACCCCCGCCGGCTTCGACGAGCTGATCCACCCCGCCACCCGACTGTCGGTGGTCGCGCTGCTCGCCGCCACCGAGTGGGCGGACTTCGCGTTCGTCCGCGACAGCCTCTCGCTCAGCGACTCCGCGCTCTCCAAGCAGCTGCACACCTTGGAGGGGGCCGGATACCTGGAGATCCAGAAGGAGGGCGGCGGCCGCAACCGCCGTACGAAGGTACGGCTGACGGACCGCGGTCGCACCGCCTTCGAGGGACATGTGGCGGCACTCCGGGCCATCGTCGACAGCGTCGGACCCGCGACCGGGGCGGCACAACAGCAGCCCCACGCGGAGGCGGGCCGATGACGACGTTCGGGCGCACCGACGTCCAGCCCGTGATCCAGGTACGCGATCTGACCATGGCGTACGGCGATATCGACGTCCTGCGCGGCGTCGATCTGGACATCCACCGCGGCGAGGTCTTCGCGCTGCTCGGGCCCAACGGCGCGGGGAAGACCACCACCGTCGAGATCCTGGAAGGCTTCCGGCAGCGCTCCGGCGGGGAGATGAGCGTCCTCGCTACGGATCCCGAGCGGGGCGGCGACGCGTGGCGAGCCCGGATCGGCCTGGTCCTGCAGTCCTGGCGCGACCACCGCCGCTGGCGGGTCGCCGAGCTGCTGACGCACTTCGCGACCTACTACCCCGACTCGCGCGACCCGGCCGAACTGCTGGCCCTGGTCGGCCTCACCGACCAGGCCGGCCGGCAGGTGGACCGGCTGTCCGGCGGCCAGCGCCGGCGCCTCGACGTCGCGCTCGGCATCGTCGGCCGCCCCGAACTCCTCTTCCTGGACGAGCCGACCACGGGCTTCGACCCTCAGGCGCGGCACGAGTTCCACGTCCTGGTCGAACGGCTGGCCCGCGACGAAGGCGTCACCGTCCTGCTCACCACCCACGACCTGGCGGAGGCCGAGCGGCTCGCCGACCGGATCGCCATGCTGGTCGGCGGCCGGATCCGGGCCTGCGGCACTCCGTCGGAACTGGCCCGGCGAGCCGCCGCCCAGGCCGAGGTCCGCTGGACGGCCGACGACGGGACGCCCTGCCGCGAACGCACCGAGGACCCCTCACGGCTGGTCTGGGAACTCCACCGGCACGCGGCCGGCCCGATCGCCGACCTGGAGGTCCGCCGCCCGACGCTGGAGGACACCTATCTGCACATGGTGCACCGGGAGGCCGATGGCACGGATGGGGCCGACGGCACGGACAGGGACGCGGACGAGGAGGCACCGGCCGCATGAGGGGGGCACACATGACGAACAGGACGAACAGCTGGCGTGCCGGGCTCCAGCGCGGCGGAATCGAGCTGCGGCACCTCCTGCGCAACGGCAAGGAGATGTCCGGCCATCTGACCAACGTGGTCGTCGCGCTGCTCGTCGCCGCCTACGTCAGCGACGACGTGCCCGGGACCCGGACCCCGATGACTCATCTGGTGTTGGCGGGCTTCGCCGCCTACCTGCTGTTCCAGGTCGGGCTGATCAACCTCCCGCAGATCCTCGTGACCGAGCGGGAGGAGGGCACCCTGCTGCGGCTGCGCGCCACGCCCGGCGGGATACCGGCCTACCTCGTCGCCAAGTGCCTGCTGGTGGTCGTCCTGGCGGTCGGCACCCTGGCGCTGCTCCTGGTCGCCGGGGCGCTGCTGGCGGACGGACCACTGCCGCACGGTCCGGGCGCCTGGCTGACGCTGCTGTGGGTCACCACACTCGGGCTGCTCGCCGTCGTACCGCTCGGCGCGGCCATAGGCGCCGTACTGCCCAACCCCCGCGAAGCGCTGGCGTTGATCATGCTGCCGACGATGGGGCTGCTGCTCACCTCAGGGGCGGTGTTCCCGATCACCGCGCTGCCCGTGCCGGTCCAGCACGTGGCCGCGGTCTTCCCGCTCAAGTGGATGGCGCAGGGCCTGCGTTCGGCGCTGCTCCCGGACTCGGCACGGACCGCCGAGGCGGCCGGCTCCTGGGAACTGCCCATGGTCGCCCTGGTCCTGACCGCCTGGGCGGTCCTCGGGTTCCTCCTCGCGGTGCCCCTCCTGCGCCGCGCCGCCCGCCGCGAGTCCGGCTCCCGCCTGTCCGCGCGCCACCGCAAGGCGGCACAGAGCGGCGCGCTGCCCGTGTAGGCGGCCTCGCGACCACCGGGGCTACGCCGTGGCCTGCCTCGACGGCACGGCCCACCTAGACCCTGCGGGTCAGCACTTGCTCTTATCCGACTCCAAGTAGCGCTCGTCGTAGGTGGAGCCCGCTTGGTCGTCATCGAGTGGACGGTCGCCGTCCCACACCGCAAGGTCATAGCTCACCGGCGCATCGTCGCAGGCAGCAGTTCCGCCGGCGCCAGCAGGCCCTGAGATCGAACCTCCACCAAGTGATCCGAGAGAGAGCTCCTAGCCAGTCGGATGCGGCACGGCGAACGCTCGGGAAGCCAGATTCCGTCAACCACGGCGAACCCGCGCGCGGGACCATCACAGCCATCAGCTGACATGCAGGTTCCGGCTTACCAACGCTCAGGATTGCGGGAACCCGCGCGCTTCGCACCGCACATGCCCGTCGGCGCACGCGCTGTATCCCCTGACCCTCACCGTGGTGGCGGGCAACGTGGACGGCCTGGCCGCCGGGGCCTACCAGTACGACGCCGAGCGGCATGCACTGACCCTGGTCGCCGACGGCGATCACCGCGACCGCGTCGCCCGCACCACCCTCGCCGACCACGACTGGTTGCGACATGCGGCGGCGCTGTTGCTCAGCGGCGACATGCACACGGCCACACGCCACTTCGCCGACCAGCCGCCGCAAGGCAGTCGAGGCCGACGGTACGTATGGCTGGAGGCCGGCCACGCCAGCCAGACGACCGGCTCCTCGGCCTCACCCGCGCGGTCGTACCGGCCGGCACCCTCTGGCGCTGCTGGGCGTCGGCCATCTCGAACAGCCCGTAGGCACTTCGGGCACGCGTACGGCGGGAAGCGCCCCGGCGACGTTTACGTTTTGGTCATAACTGACCAATGGGGCAAGTGGGGTTAACGGAGGTAACACCCGAGGTCAGCGGAGTAAGCGCATACCGACCGGTCAGTTTGGTGAAAAGGCAGCGCATCTCCAGGACGCCGAGTAGCGTGCGTGGCTCGTTCCAGCCCATTCCCCACCGTTCCCTGCGGCCCGTACCGGGCCCGAGCCACGCAAGGAAGACCGGGATGTCCTACGAACCGTCCGCGTCGCACCCAGTTCCACCGCCGCACGACTCGTCACCCTCCTACTCCACCTATCCCTGGGCACCACAGCCGCAGCCGGAACCCGAACCCGCGCGCCACCAGCACCGGCACACCGCACTCGGCCACCACAGCGACATCCGCGTCCTGCGCACCGCTTACCGGTGGCAGCGGCGCGTGGCGACGCTCACCGCGCTGGGTTACTTCACGCTCTTTCTCGTCCTGTCCGCGTACGCGCCCGAGTTCATGACCCAGGACGTCACCGACGGACTTCCCCTCGGACTGCTGCTCGGGCTCATCCAGGTGCCCGTCACCTGCGCGGCGATCGCGCTGTACGAGTACACGGCCCGCCGAGGCGTCGACCCGATCGCCGAACGGATAAGGAAACAGGCCGAGTTGGACGCCAAGCGGGCGGAGGCCGCCCGATGACCGGGTTCAGCAGTTCCGCGCAGGCGATGTCACTGGTGGCGTTCACGGCCATCGCCACCATCACGCTGCTGCTGTGCGTGATGACCGGCCCCGACCACGACGACCTCGACGAGTTCTACACCGGCTACAGCTCGCTGTCCCCGATGCGCAACGGCCTGGCCATTGCGGGCGACTACATCTCCGCCGCGACCGTGCTCGGCACGGGCGGCGTGATCGCGCTGTTCGGCTACGACGGGGTCGTACTCGCCCTGAGCACCGCCCTCTCCCTGATGCTGCTGATGTTCCTGCTGGCCGAACCGCTGCGCAACGCGGGCCGGTTCACCATGGGCGACGTATTCGCGCGCCGGATGCCGGGCCGTTCCGTACGCATCGCGGCCTGTGTCGTGACGCTTGCCGCGCTGATGCCGATGATGCTGGTCCAACTCGCGGGTACGGGCGATCTGCTGGCGTTTCTCCTCGGCTTCTCCAGCGACGCACTGAAGACCGGCTGCATCATCGGGCTCGGCACGCTGATGATCAGCTACGCGGCGATCGGCGGCATGAAGGGCACCGCCCTCATCCAGATCCTGAAGATCGTGATCCTGCTCGGTTCCGGCGCCGTCATCTCCGTACTCATCCTCAACAGGTTCGACTGGGATCTCGGTGGGCTCTTCAACGCGGCGGCAGAGGGCAGCGGGGCGGGGTCGGCGTTCTTGAACTCGGGGTTGCAGTTCGCGGGTGGGCCGAGTTCCGAACTCGACATGATCACCTCGGAGTTGACGGTGGTGCTCGGTGCCGCGGTGCTGCCGCACATCACCATGCGCATGTACACCGCGGGCAGTGCGCGTGAGGTGCGGCGGTCGATGTCGTGGGCGGTGCCGGCCGTGGCACTGTTCGTGCTGATCATCACGGTGGTCGGCTTCGGTACGGTCGCCATGATCGGGCGGGAAGCGATCACCGCGGTGGATCCGCAGGGCAACACGGCGTATCTACTGGGCTCGCGAGCCGTGTTCGGGGCGGATGTGTCGACGGCCGAGACGCTGTTGTTCACGACCGTCACGACCGCGATCTTTCTGACCGTGCTCGCGTCTGTGGCCGGGATGATTCTCGCCTGCGCCAACTCCCTTGCGCATGACGTCTTCGCCCACGGCCGGAAGCAGTTGTCGCCTCGGCGTGAGATGACGCTGGCCCGGGTGTCGGCGGCGGCGGTGGGCGTGCCGACGATTCTGCTGGCCACGCTCGTCCAGCATCGGAGCCTGCAGCCGCTGGTGACGCTGTCGTTCTGCGTCGGGGCTTCGGCGATCGCGCCCGCGCTGGTGTACGGACTGTTTTGGCGGCGTTATACGCGGGTGGGGCTGCTCTGTACGTTGATCGGGGGCTCGGTCAGTACGTTCGTGCTGATGACCGGGACCAACCTGGTCTCCGGGTCGCCCATTTCGGCTTTTCCCGACCATGACTTCACGTGGTTTCCGTTCACCACGACCGGGCTGCTGTCCATTCCGCTCGGGTTCGCCTTCGGATGGCTGGGGACGGTGGTTTCCGGGCGGCGGCAGGCGGAGGAGGAGCGGCGGCAGTACGAGGCGGTTGAGGGGTGGATTCTGGCGGGGGTGGTTCGGCGAGGGCGTTAGCTCTCATTCCCCCGTCGATTGGCCCGTCAGCGTTACCAAGCTGTCCCGTACGTGGCTCATGTGGGCCTGCACTTCGTCCCTCTGGTCCGCGTGGGCTCGGAGCAGGCGTTCCGTTTCGTGGGCGATTCGGGTCTCGCGGGCTTGCGCCTCCGCCAGGAGGGCGGCGGCCTGCGACTCTGCTTCCTCCTGGAGGTGGCGGGTTGCGGCCTGGGCCTCGGACAGGGCCCGTTCGGCTTCGGCCAGGGCTGCTTCGGCTCGTGACAGTTGCGGAGCGTGCTGTGCGTCCAGGGCGGCCTCCTGTTCCGCCGTTGCGCGGTCGACCTCGGCCAAGCGGTCGGCGTGTTCCTTGGCCTGCTCGGCCAGCTTCGCCTCTGAGCGTTCACGCATGTCGCGCAGTGCGGCCAGCGCCTCGCCGCGGTGCTCCTTCGCGTCCAGGCGTGCGGCGATACGCAGTTCATCGGCCTCGGCCTGGGCGGCGAGCAGGCGCTGGCGGGCCCGTTCGTCGGCCTCGGCCCGTACCGCGTCGGCCTCCGCCCGTGCCGCCTCGCGTACCCGGTCGGCCTCGGACTCCGCCGCCTCCAGGGCGCGCCTCGCCTCCCGGTGGGCGTTCTCGCGGACGGCCGCCGCTTCCTCCTTGGTGAGTTCGAAGAGGTGCGCGGCACCTTCGCCGAGCGTCTCGTACGTCTGCGGAGGGAGCGCTGCCACCTGCTCGGCCAGCCGGCCTGCCTCCGCCTCCATCTCCTTGGCCAGTACGGTCAGGCGGGCGGCTCGTTCCCACGCGGCGTCGCGGTCCTGCGAGAGTTCCGCGGCGTACGCGTCCACCTGCTCGGGACGGTAGCCACGGCCTCGTACGGCCATGAAGCCATGAGGCGACACCGATGCGCCCGATGCGCTGCTCATCCTCGAATCCCCTCTTCGGCGGCGTACAGCATGATGTGCCGCACATCCTGGTAGATCAGACGGAAGTGTTCATAATGCGACACTCCGCCCGTTCGGTCAGTAAGGGGCCGGACTCGGTAAAGGGTCGGATGACAAGCCGGACGACAGGCCGGATGACGAGCCGGATGACGAGCCGGATGACGAGCCGGATGACGAGCCGGATGACAAAAGCGCCGGGCCCGGTCGATCGACCGGGCCCGGCGCTTCTCAGGAAGGTGATGTCAGAGCAAGCCGTCCCACATCTGTTCCAGCAGGACCGACCACCAGCTCTCCGGCGAACCGAGTGCCGCCGGGTCGAGTGCGGCCAGCTGGGCCTGGAAGTCGACGGTCCAGCGGCCCGCCTGCTCCTGGTTCAGGCCGAAGCGCAGACGCCACATCCGCCCGAGCAGCGCGAGGCTGCGGGCGAACTCGGGCAGCCCGGTGTTCACGAACTGCGGCGGTACGGATGCGCCGCCCGGGCCCGCCTCGACCGGTACGGCCACGATGTTCGCCGTGCCGTACTGGACGCAGATCGCCTTGCCGAAGTCGCTGCCCATGACGAGGTACGAGCCCGCGTCCGAGGCCGGCTGCACCCCGCGTTCCTGGGCCAGTTCGGCGAGCGTGGGGACCGGGCGGCCCGGCTGGGCCTGGGCCCAGAAGAACGGGTTCATATCCACGGGCAGTCCGGCCACGACCAGGGTGTGCGCCACGACCGGCGGCACGCCCTGCCGGGACACCGCCGCCTGGTCGAACCGGAAGATCCCCGGTCCGAACGCCGCCGCCAGCTCCTGACCGATCGCCTCCGGCGGGATCGGCGGCGCGGGCTGCACCGGCGGCAGCGGCGCGCGCACCGGCGCCGGCCGGGCGGGCCCGTCCGCGACCTGGTGCAACTCGCCCTGGTGCGCGATGAGTTGGGCCATGCCCTGCTGACGGCTCGCGTGGTCCGTGCCGTACGGGGCGATGCTGGTGATCCTCGCCTGCGGCCAGCTCTCGCGGATCATCCGCGCACAGTACGCGCCCGGCAGTTCGCAGGACTCCAGCTCCGTGTGGAGCTCCAGCACCTGCTGCGGGGGCACGTTCATCGCGCGCAGCTCGTGCAGGATCTGCCACTCCGGGTGCGGGGTGCCGGGCGCCGAGCGCCGGATGAGCTGCTGTTCGGAACCGTCCTGCGCGCGGTAACGGAGTACGGCCTGATAGCCGGGGCCGACGGTCGGCTGGCCCTGCTGCGGGTAGCCGTAGGCCGGGGGCTGCTGGCCCGGCATGGGCTGACCGGGCAGGGGTTGACCGGGCAGGGGTTGACCGGGCGTCGGACCGCCGCCCGGACCCGGCATGGGGGGCCGGCCCGGGATCGGCTGACCCGGCGTCGGATGCTGAGGCGCACCCGGCGGCATCCCCGGAGCCTGTGGCGGCGGGGGCGTAGGCGGGCCTGCGGGACCAGGACCGGACAGCACCGTCTGGGCATGGTGGACGCCACCGGACGGCGTACCGCCCGGAGGGTTCGGGGCGCCGGGCGGTTGCGGAGCACCAGGTCCTCCGGGCGCACCCGGGGTGCCGGGAGCGCCCGGCGGCTGAGGCGCGCCGGGGCCGGAAGCGCCTCCGGGGCCGGGACCGGAGAGCATGGTCGCCGCGTGGTGGACGCCACCCGAGGGCGTACCGCCCGGAGGGTTCGGGGCACCCGGAGGCTGCGGCGCACCCGGCGGAGGCGTACCCGGCGTGCCGGGCCGGCCGGGGGCACCGGGCGGGCCCGGAGGCTTGGGGCCGCCGGTGCCGGCGCCGGGCTGGTTCGGGTCGGCGAACACGGTGGCCTGGTGGTGGACGCCACCCGAGGGCGTGCCGCCCGGGGGGTTGGGAGCACCGGGCGGCTGCGGGGCACCAGGTCCTCCGGGCGCACCCGGCTGTCCGGGGCCGTCAGAACCGAGCTGCGAGACAAGCTGCGTAGGCACGTACCCACCGCCTCCCGAGGCACCCGGCGCGCCGGGGCCGGACGGCGGAGGCGTACCCCCCGGCCGCGCACCCGGCGTCCCGGGCGCACCCGGCGGAGGCGGCGTGGTCGCGCCACCGCCGCGCGCCCCGCGCGGCGGCGACTGCGCCTTGCTGGTCGCGGCGTCGGCGATGTCACCGGCATTCGGCGCCAACGGCCGCCCCGGCGCACCCGAACCGGCAGGCGGCTGCGGCGCGTTGGGCCCGGCGGGCGGCTGCGGCGCACCCGGGCCGGCGGGCGGCGGCGTGCCCGGAGCAGCACCGGGCGCCTGCGGGTACCCGTACGCCGAACCGGGCGGCGGAGTACCGGGCGCAGCCGGAGGCGGGGCGCCCTGCGAACCGGGCCCCTGCGGATACCCGTACGACGATCCAGGAGGCGGAGTACCGGGCGCACCCGGAGGCGGTGTCCCCTGTGGACCTCCCGGAGCGGACGCACCGGGCCCCTGCGGATACCCGTACGAGGAACCGGGCGGCGGAGTGCCGGCCGCACCCACCCCGTGCGAAGCTCCAGGCGGAGGCGTACCCGGCCTACCCGGCGCCCCCGGCCTCTGCTCGTCGTCGACGGTCGGGGCCACCGCCGTGCGCGGAAGCCGGCTGCCGCCGTGCATCAGGGCGGTCTTGGCGTCCGGCGGCGTGGGCGGCGGCGTCCTGCCGTCGTCGTCGGCGTCGCTCAGCGGCGGTGAGAACACCGTCGCGGGCAGCGGCACCGAACGGTCCTCGCCCGCGTCGGCGTTGGTGTCGGTCCCGGCCCACGGGGTCGCCGCGGGAGGCGTACCGGGCCCGTCACCGGAACCCGGCTCGGAACCGCCCCCGGCGGCCGGCCACGACGGAGCACCGGGAGCGGAGGACCCGCCCGGCGACGTCCCGGACGGCGAACTCCCGCTCCCCGACGCCCCATTGGCGGACCCGGCGTCGGCGGAGGCGACAGCCGGACGAGCCCCCGCTCCCTCGGACGAACCCGAGGACGAACCGGCAGAACCGGGCGAACCGGCAGAACCCAGCGCCGAACCGGCGGACGAACCGGGCGAACCGGCAGACCCCGAAGGCGAACCCGCCCCCGATCCTTCCCGCCGGTTCGGAATCCCCATCCGGTCCGCCGCCTCCTGCAACCACTCCGGAGGAGTCAGCAGGAACGACGTCTGGTTCAGATCCACCCGCGCCGGAGGCGCCGACGCCGGTTCGGGGGCCGCGTCCGGCAGCCCGTACTCCTCCTCGTACCGGCGGATCACCTCACCCACCGGCAGCGAGGGCCACAACGTGGCCTCCCCGCTGTCCCGGGCGATCACGAGCCGCTGTTCGCCGCCGTCGGAGCGCGGGCCCTCGGCCCGGTCCTCCGCCCAGACGACGAAGCCGAGTTCGAACTCCCGCACCCGCACCTCACGATGCTGGTACGAGGGCACATCACCGTTGATCCACTCTTCCGCGCGCTCCTGCGCCTGCGCGAAGGTCACCATCGGACGTTCACTCCCCCACCGAAGAGACGGACACGGCTCGCGCGAAGCCGCCGTCCACCATCAGGTTCGCCACGGTCTCCAGCTCCGGCGGGTTGCCCGCGAGCCGGCCCAGGAACTGGTCGAAGTCGTCACCGCAGGGCAGCAGCAGCCGCTGCACCCGCTCGCCCGGCGGCCACGCGTCCTGGTCACGGGCGTCGTCGAACGCGCAGAACCACACCGACCCGGCCCGCTCACCCTTCACCTTCACCGCGAGCAGCCCGCCCTGGACGAAGCCGACTCCCAGGTAGTCCTTGGTGAGGTGGTCCCGCAGGCACTTGTTGACGTACACGAGGTCGTTGACGGCCGCCTCGTCGCGCACCGTGAAGAACGGCTGGTCGACCAGCAGACCCAGCTCGGCGTCCAGCGCGGCCCCCACCGGAGCACAGCCGCCCGCCGCCTTCAGGAACGAGCGATAGGCACCCGGAAGCCGGTACCCCAAGTCCTCCTCGACGCTCTGCACTTGTTGCTCGGTCACCGCGACCGACGTCTTCGGCAGCCCGAAATGCACGGGCCGCGTCTCCTGCAACGGCCGCGTACCCCTCTTGGTCTGGTCGACGGCCGCCGTCGCGAGCCCGCCGTGATGCCGCAGCAAGGCCTTCACCTCGACCGGCACCAGCTCGAGGCGCCGCGAACCCGGCACATGGTGCCAGGTCCAGCCGTGCGGAGTCGCCACCGCCGGGATGGTGTCCCACAGTTCGTGCCCCGTGGCCGCCATCGCCGCGTTCGCCGACACATAGTCCGTCAGCCGCAGTTCATCGACACCGAAGCCCTCGGGCGGCTCGGCGATCTCCGCCGCGGCACGCGCATAGCCCGAGAAGTCGGGGTAGCCGTACTCGTCGACCCGTACACCTCTGGGGTGACGGGCGGCCCGGACCGGGTCCGGAAAATGTACGACCTGCCCGGCATAGGCCGCGTTCGGCGGCGCGGCTTGCTGCCCGAGCCGACCTGTCGTCATGGCGGTTGCCCCCTGCGGCGTTCCGATTGGATCGTGGATGTCGACAGCCTATGCGGTTGTACGACACCGGTCACCGGGCCTCCGGTTCCGCTCCCGGGCCGCAGGGCTCCCACCACCGTGACCTGCCGTCACCCCGCCGTGACCCTGCGACGAAGAACAGGCGTGTCGGGTGGCCTCAGCTTCCCCACCAGCTACGGAGTTTGGCACTCTGTCCCCGCACCCGGGGGCTGTGACAACAGCGGCCGCACCGCGGGGATGGGGAGGAAACAAGATCATGAGCGCCACGCAGACGGGCACATCCGGTGACCCACGGGTCGGCTGGAGCAGCACCGAGAGACCCCATGCGCCTGCCCTCCGCCACCGCCGCGACGGCATACTGCCCACCGTCGCCGCCGCCCTCTCCGTACGCGGCGCCACCCTCACCGGCACGGCCGCACGCGGCGACCAACTGCCCGAACTCCACCCGCTCGTACGAGACTTCCTCGACACCCTCACGAGCGCCCAGCGCGACCGCTTCACCGGCCGGTGCGCCGAGACGATCCTCATCTCCCGGCACCTGAGCGCCGCCGACACGGCCCGCTCCAAACGCGCCGCCCGCAAACCCATGACCAACGGCGAAGCCCGCAAATCCCTCAAAAGCGCCAAACTCACCGCCCGCTACATCCGCGAGGACGGCGACCCACTGCACGGCAGCTTCGCCGCGCCCTGCCGCTCCTGCACCGCGCTCAGCGCCCACTTCGGCGTACGCATCGTCGACCCGACGACACCGGGGGCGTGAGCCTTCCCACACGTACACACGCACCTATCTGCACCGCAGGAACGCCGCACAGACGAACGTAGGACCCATGCACGCCGACCGCTCCATCTCCACGACCCGCTTTCCCGTACCCGTCGACGCCGCGCTGCGCGCCGCCGGGTGGCAGCCGGGCCGCTGGGACATAAAGCAGGCCGAGTACTGGGCCGACGCCCTGCGCAACCACGAGTCCCCGGCCGGACACCGGCACGCCGTGTTCCCGGCGGCCGTCGAAGCGTGGGCCGAATTCGGCGGACTCCACGTGCCCGTCTCGGGGCCCGGCCGGCAGGTCGCCCCGTCCCCTCTTCACCTCGACCCGCTGCACGGCCTGCACATGGCCCGTACGCTCGCCGACCTCGGCCGGGCCCTGGACGCCCAGGTCTGCCCGCTGGGCGAGGAATCCGAGAGCCGCGCGCTGCTCGCGATCGACTCCGAGGGGCGCGTCTACACGCTCGACCACACCGGCGACTGGTACCTGGGCCCCGATGTCGACCGGGCGCTGACGGGGCTGTTGTCGGGCATCGAGCCGGTACGCCTGACGACTGGCTGAACCTGCTGGCTCCGGGACTCTCTCAGCCTTCCGCGGGAATCACCGCGGACACCCGGAACCCACCCGCGTCCGTGGGCCCCGACACGAACACCCCGCCCAGCGCGGCAACCCGCTCCTTCATGCCCACCAGGCCGTTCCCCCCGCTCGGCAGGCGCGCGTCCGAGGCCGCTTCCAGTATCGGCGGCGGCTCGTTCTCCACCTGCATGGCGATCTCCGCCGAACGATGCGCCAGCCGCACATGCGTCTTCGCACCCGCCGCATGCTTGTGGACGTTCGTCAACGCCTCCTGCACCACGCGGTACGCGGTCTGCTCCACCTCCGGCGCGTACGCACGCGAATCGCCGTCGACCGACAGATCCACGGCCATCCCGGCCGCCGCCGACTGCCCGACCAGCTCGTCGAGATCGGCCAGGCACGGCCCGTCGCCGCCCTCGTCGTCGACGGCCCGGGACGCCGCGGCGGCTGCCGCGGCACCCACCGCCGCGAGCGGCACCGGCTGTGTCCGGGGCGACAGACCGTCCCCCGTACGCAGCACGCCCAGCATCTCCCGCAGCTCCGTCAGCGCCTGACGGCCCATGTCCCCCACGAGCGCCGCGTTCCTGACGGCCTTCTCGGGATCCTTCCGGGCAACGGCCTGAAGGGCCGCCGCATGTACGACCATCAGGCTCACCCGGTGCGCGACCACGTCGTGCATCTCACGGGCGATCCGCGTCCGCTCCTCGTTCCGCGCCCACTCGGCCCGCTCCTCGGCCCGCTCGGCCAGCAGCTGCAACTCCCGCTCCAGGGAGTCGGCCCGCTCCCGCAGGCTCTCCATCAGGCGGCGCCGCGCACCCACGTACAAGCCGAGAAGAATCGGCGGCGCGGTCAAGCCCAGAGAGGTCGTCAGCGACAAGAACGGCACGGCCCACTCGCCGAACGCCACATCGCCGCGTACGACGCCCTGATGCGCCCGCACATACGTGACGATCAGCACACCGACCATCGACATCGACGCCAGCGCACCGATGATCCGCCGCGGCAACTCGGAGGCGGCCAGCGTATAGAGCGCGACGAGCCCCATCAGATAGCCCATCGCGGCAGGCGTGATCGCGATCGAGACAAGAACGACAGCAATCGGCCACCTACGCCGAAACAGCAGTGCGGACCCCGCCAACGCCCCGAAAACAATCCCCGCCGGCTCCGGCAACCCCGCATCCCGAGCGAACGGCACCCCCTCGAACGCACACTCGACAGCGGACGCCAACGCGAGCCCACCGTCGAGCAACGCACCCCGCCACCGCACCCACCACCACGGCCCCGTCCCGGCCGCGGTGCAGTCTTCCCCCGTCGTGGTCATGCCTCCAGCCTACGTTCGTCCACCCCACCTTTTCCGGTGACTTTCCCGCACTGGCCTACACCACAGCCCGTAATCGAACAGGGGCCGAAAGCGCCCGGTATCGTGCCGCGGGAGAATCCGGGCGCGACCCGTCAGCGACGTCGGCCGGCGTTGAGCCGGGCGGCCTGGCGCGTCAGGTGGCCGCGCTCGGCGAGGTTGGGTGCCTTGTGGGCCGCCTCGGCGTACAGCCGTGCCGCCGTCGCCAGGTCGCCGTCGCGCTCGTGGAGGTAGGCCGCCACCGCGGTGTGGCGGGGCAGCGAGTCGTCCAGCGCCGCGAGTGCCGCCAGGCCGGCGCGCGGTCCGTCGGCCTCGCCGACGGCGACCGCGCGGTTGAGGCGGACGACCGGGCTGTCGGTCAGGCGCGCGAGTTCGTCGTACCACTCGACGATCTGCACCCAGTCGGTCTCCTCGGCGGTGGGCGCGTCGGCGTGCAGTGCTGCGATGGCGGCCTGGGCCTGGAACTCGCCCAGCCGGTCGCGCGCGAGGGCCGCCTGCAGGATCTCGACGCCCTCGGCGATCACGTTCGTGTCCCACCGGCCGCGGTCCTGCTCGGCGAGCGGTACGAGGCTGCCGTCGGGCGCGGTCCGGGCGGCGCGCCGGGCGTGGTGGAGCAGCATGAGGGCGAGCAGACCCGCCACCTCGGGGTGGTCGATCGCGGCCGCGAGCTGCCGGGTGAGCCGGATGGCCTCGGCCGCGAGGTCGACGTCACCGGAGTAGCCCTCGTTGAAGACCAGGTAGAGGACGCGCAGCACGGTGGCGACGTCACCTGGCTGGTCGAACCGCACCCCGGAGACGGTGCGCTTGGCCCGGCTGATCCGCTGCGCCATCGTCGCCTCGGGCACCAGGTAGGCCTGGGCGATCTGGCGGGTGGTCAGCCCGCCGACGGCGCGCAGCGTGAGCGCGACCGCCGACGACGGCGTCAGCGACGGGTGGGCGCACAGGAAGTAGAGCTGGAGCGTGTCGTCCACCGCGGGCGTGGGCCCGGGCGCCGGCTCCTCGTCGACGAGGTGCTCACGACGACGGCGGGCGGTGTCCGCGCGGGTCGCGTCGAGGAACTTGCGCCAGGCCACGGTGACCAGCCAGCCCTTCGCATCCCGCGGAGGGTCGGCCGGCCACACGCGGACCGCCTCGACCAGCGCGTCCTGCACGGCGTCCTCGGCCGCCGCGAAGTCGGCTCCGCGGCGGACGAGGATGGCGAGCACGCTCGGCGTGAGACTCCTCAGCAGGGCCTCGTTCATCTGAGTCACCCGAGTCACCTGAGTCACCTGAGAGGTCACTCCGTGATGGTGGGCGACACGCCGTAGAACGGGCGCAGCTCGAGCCACTCGTGGATCGGCTTCCCGCCCGCCCCGGGGGCTGCCGACAGCTCCCCGGCCAGCTCGACGGCGCGCTCGTAGCTGTCGACGTCGATCACCATCCAGCCGGCGATGAGGTCCTTGGTCTCGGCGAACGGGCCGTCGGTGACCGGCGGGCGCCCCTCACCGTCGTACCGGACCCAGGTCCCCTCGGGGGCGAGCGCCTGACCGTCGACGAACTCGCCGGTCTTCTCCAGTCGGGCGGCGAAGTCGTTCATGTACTGCATGTGGGCCGAGATCTCCTCCGGCGTCCACCGGTCCATGGGGACGTCGTTGACCGCGGCCGGGGCGCCTCGGTAGTGCTTGAGCAGCAGGTACTTGGCCATCGTGGTTCTCCTCGGTGCTCGTGCGACCCATTGTGGTCGCGTTCACAGCAGGGACGGAGCCGGTCACGCGTTCTCGACATCGCCGGCCGACTTTTTTTCGGCTGCCTGGCCATCCACGTCACCAAGAGCGCCGAGTTGTATCGTCGCGTGGAAGGCGCCTGGTACGGCATAGTGTTGGGTGCCCACACGGCGACCTGGCCGAATGTCCGGTTCGGTCGGCTTCATTCCCCCGTGGTGTAATTGGCAGCACTGTGGCTTTTGGTGCCATCTGTCCGGGTTCGAGTCCTGGCGGGGGAGCCCTGGTCGGTTCGGGGCCCGCCCCAGGAAGACGGGGTCGGGCCCCGCTCACATTTCCCCCGCACAACGCCCCGGTATCCTGCCGATGTCCGCACCCCAAATACATCAGACATCGCAGTCATCGAAGCCGAAGGGCAAAACCCGTGAGCGCCATTCGCCCGGCAGCCGTAGTCGTTCTCGCAGCGGGTGAGGGCACCCGTATGAAGTCGGCCACACCAAAGGTTCTGCACGACATTTGCGGCCGTCCCCTTGTGGGGCATGTGCTTGCCGCCGCGCGGGAGTTGCAGCCCGAGCAGTTGGTCGTCGTGGTGGGGCACGCGCGGGAGAAGGTTGTCGCGCATCTCGCCGAGATCGATCCGGATGTACGTACGGCCGTGCAGGCCGAGCAGAACGGGACCGGGCACGCGGTGCGGATGGGCCTGGAGGAGCTGGGCGGCGGCGTCGAGGGGACCGTGGTGGTCGTGTGCGGCGATACTCCCCTTCTCAGTGGCGAGACGCTTCAGAAGCTCGCGACCACGCACACCGCCGACGGGAACGCCGTGACCGTGCTGACCGCCGAGGTGCCGGACGCGACCGGTTATGGGCGGATAGTCCGTGACGGGGCCTCGGGTGCTGTCACGGCGATCGTCGAGCACAAGGACGCCACCGAGTCGCAGCGCGAGATCCGTGAGATCAACTCGGGCGTGTTCGCCTTCGATGGCCGGCTCCTCGCGGATGCGCTCGGCAAGGTCCGTACGGACAACAGTCAGGGTGAGGAGTACCTCACCGACGTTCTTGGCATCCTGCGCGAGGCCGGGCATCGCGTCGGGGCTTCCGTGGCCGGCGATCACCGTGAGATCGCGGGGATCAACAACCGCGTGCAGCTGGCGGAGGCCCGTCGCATCCTGAACGACCGGCTTCTGGACCGGGCCATGCTCGCCGGTGTGACGGTGGTCGACCCGGCGACCACATGGGTCGATGTGACGGTGACGTTCGAGCAGGACGCGATCGTGCATCCGGGTACGCAGTTGCACGGCGCGACGCATCTGGGCGAGGGCGCGGAGGTCGGCCCCAACTCCCGTCTCAAGGACACGAGGGTGGGTGCGGGCGCCCGGGTGGACAACACGGTGGCGAACGGTGCCGAGGTCGGGCCTCAGGCGAATGTGGGGCCGTTCGCGTATCTGCGTCCGGGGACGCGGCTGGGGCTGAAGGCCAAGGTGGGGACGTACGTCGAGACGAAGAACGCGTCGATCGGCGAGGGCACGAAGGTTCCGCATCTGTCGTACGTGGGCGATGCGACGATCGGCGAGTACTCCAACATCGGCGCGGCGAGCGTCTTCGTGAACTACGACGGTGAGGCCAAGCACCACACCACCGTGGGTTCACACTGCAAGACGGGTTCGGACAACATGTTTGTGGCTCCTGTCACGGTCGGGGACGGCGCCTACACCGCGGCGGGCTCGGTCATCACCAAGGACGTGCCGCCCGGTTCGCTGGCCGTGGCCCGTGGCCAGCAGCGGAATATCGAGGGTTGGGTGGCTCGGAAGCGTCCGGGGAGCGCGGCTGCGAAGGCGGCTGAAGCGGCTTCCCGGGAGGCCGAAAGCGAAAGCTGACCAGAAAACGGCGCGTCTGCGACGGCGTACCGTGATAGGTGCACATCCGCACACCCGGCTGGGATCACCGTGTGACGACCGGCTGAGAAACCTCTGAGGAGACAGTGCTGTGACCGGGATCAAGACGACCGGCGAGAAGAAGCTGATGTTCTTCTCCGGCCGCGCCCACCCCGAGCTTGCCGAGGAGGTCGCCCAGCAGCTGGGTGTCGGGGTTGTCCCGACGAAGGCCTACGACTTCGCGAACGGTGAGATCTATGTCCGTTACGAGGAGTCGGCGCGTGGTGCGGACTGCTTTGTGATCCAGAGCCACACGGCTCCGATCAATCAGTGGGTCATGGAGCAGTTGATCATGATCGACGCTCTGAAGCGGGCTTCCGCTCGGAGCATCACCGTGATTGTGCCGTTCTACGGTTACGCCCGTCAGGACAAGAAGCACCGGGGACGTGAACCGATTTCGGCGCGTCTGGTCGCGGACCTGATGGCGACGGCGGGTGCCGACCGCATACTCACGGTCGATCTGCACACGGACCAGATCCAGGGCTTCTTCGACGGCCCGGTGGACCATCTCTTCGCGCTGCCGCTGCTCGCGGACTACGTGGGCAAGAAGGTGGACCGCACGAAGCTGACGGTGGTCTCGCCGGACGCGGGCCGGGTGCGGGTGGCGGACCGGTGGTGTGACCGTCTGGGCGCTCCGCTGGCGATCGTGCACAAGCGTCGCGACAAGGACGTGGCGAATCAGGTCACGGTGCACGAGGTGGTCGGTGACGTCGAAGGCCGCGTGTGTGTGCTGGTCGACGACATGATCGACACGGGTGGCACGATCTGCGCTGCGGCGGACGCGTTGTTCGCGCACGGTGCGGAGGATGTGATCGTGACGGCGACGCACGGTGTGCTGTCGGGTCCGGCCGGGGACCGCCTGAAGAACTCGAAGGTCAGCGAGTTCATCTTCACGAACACGCTGCCCACGCCGGGTGAGCTGGAGCTCGACAAGATCACGGTGCTGTCGATCGCGCCGACGATCGCGAGTGCGGTGCGTGAGGTGTTCGAGGACGGTTCGGTGACGAGCCTGTTCGAGGAGCAGTAACCCGGACAGCAGCAGGCCGGTCAGCAGGCCGGATGCACTCCTGAAGATCGATTTCTGGTACGGCCTTCCCGCCGCGTAAGCTGTCACAGTTGCTCGGCGAGGGAGGCCGTACGGCGTTGTGAAATGCGCCGGCACGGCGGTCCGTAATCGACGCGCTCTTCGTAGCAGGCCGATGTATGGCCGGGTGACCACGTTCCCCTTTATCTACGAGGAGTGATGAGCATGGCCGAGGTGAAGCTCGCCGCCGAGACGCGTACCGAGTTCGGCAAGGGTGCGGCGCGTCGTATCCGCCGTGAGAGCAAGGTTCCCGGTGTGCTGTACGGCCACGGTGGCGAACCGGTTCATGTGACGCTGCCGGGTCACGATCTGCTGCTGGCGCTGCGTACGCCGAACGTTCTTCTTGCCCTCGAGATCGACGGCAAGAAGCGGCTGGCGATTCCGAAGGCCGTTCAGCGTGACGCGATCAAGGGCTTCCTTGAGCACGTGGACCTGCTGCTGGTGCGCAGTGGCGAGAAGGTCAACGTCGAGATCTACGTCCACACCGAGGGCGAGCTGGCTCCCGGCGCCTACCTGCTCGAGCACGTGCTGAACGCACTGCCGGTCGAGGCCGAGGCCACGCACATTCCGGAGTCGGTCACCGTGTCCATCGAGGGCCTGGCGGCGGGTGACTCCATCCTGGCGAAGGACATCACGCTGCCGGCCGGTACGACGCTTGCCATCGACGAGGATGCGGTTGTCCTCCAGGTTCTTTCCGCGCAGGCGGAGGAGCCGACGGCGGAGGGCGAAGGCGAGGGCGAGACTGCGGAGGCCTGACCGGTCGGGGGAAACCCTACGTTTGCCCACAGCAGTCAGCAGTGTCAGCCGCCGCTCCCTACGGGGAGCGGCGGCTCTGCGCGTATGAAGGAGACATGCACGTGACGAGCGACGCAGGGGCCCCCTGGCTGGTGGTGGGGCTGGGTAACCCGGGGTCCGAGTATGCGATGAACCGGCACAACGTGGGGTTCATGGTGGCCGATCTGCTGGCGGAGCGGATCGGGGGGAAGTTCAAGCGGGCCGGGAAGGCGCAGGCTCTGGTGGTGGAGGGGCGGATCGGGCCGCCCGGGCCGGGGAGCCGGCGGGTGGTGGTGGCCAAGCCCATGTCGTACATGAACCTGTCGGGCGGTCCGGTGAACGCCCTGCGGGATTTCTACAAGGTGCCGGTCGCGAACATCGTCGCCGTCCATGACGAGCTGGACATCGACTACGGCGTGCTGCGGCTGAAACTGGGCGGTGGCGACAACGGTCACAACGGGCTGAAGTCGATGACGAAGGTGATGGGTTCGGACTATCACCGGGTGCGGTTCGGGATCGGGCGGCCTCCGGGGCGTATGCAGGTCGTGGACTACGTGCTGAAGGACTTCTCGTCGGCGGAGCGCAAGGAGCTGGACTACTTCGTGGACCGGGCGACCGATGCGGTGGAGTGTCTGGTGATCGATGGGCTGACGCGGGCGCAGAGTACGTACAACTCCTGACTTGTCCCCCGGTGTGAGCAAGTCGAAGTTGACCGGGCGCAGGGCGATGGCCAAGGATCGCCGCCATGTCTGCCCTCACCTCCCGCCCGAGCGCAGGCTCCGCGCTGCGGTTCGGGCGGCTCGCGACGATGGGGACGGTCGCGGCGCTTCTGCTGATCGCCGGCGTCTGGGCCTCGTGGGGTACCGCGCAGCACGTGATGCTCACCAAGGGGCGTGAGCGCGGGACGATGACGGTCACTCGGTGCGCTGACGATCGCTGTACGGGGTCGTACGCGCCGGTGTCCGAGGGGTCGACCCCTCGTGACCGGGTCACCATCTCGAGCACGGTGGTGGCGAAGAAGGGCGAGACGTATGCGGTGGTGGTGAAGCCGGGGAGCGACGAGGTGGTCCGTACGGGGCCCGGCGGGCTGCTTTATGCGTGGGTTCCGCTTGGGGGTGCGCTGCTTCTTGCTTCGCTGGTGGTGGCGGGTGGGCTGCGGTTGTCTCGGCTTGCGTGGGCGCTGGGTGGCGCGGGGTTGACGTTGCTGACGGCGGCGTTCGTGGCCCTGTGAGGGGTTTCGCCCCCGCCGCCCCTACCCGTCCCATCCCGGGGCCGGCCCCGGAACCCGCTGAGGGCTGCGCCCCCAGACCCCCTTCGGGGCTGCGCCCCTGGCCCCCGCTCGGGGCTCCGCCCCGGACCCCGTTTCGGGGGCCAGCCCCCGGACCCCCGGTCCTCAAACGCCGGACAGGCTGATTTGTTGCCGGACCGGCTGATTTGTTGCTGGACGGGCTGATTTGTTGCCGAACTAGCTGATTCGTTGTCGGACGGCTGATTCTCTGCCGAACCAGCTCATTTGTCGCCGGACGGGCTGATTTTGTGCGGGCAGGCTGATTTTGTTGCCGGACGGGCTGATTTTGTGCGAGCAAGCTGATTTTGTTACCGGACGGGCTGTTCTTGGTGGCCTGGCTGGTTTTCGCGGCGGGGCTGAGTCTCATCGCAGCGGGGCTGAGTCGCTGCAGCGGAGCTGAGTCTTTGCAGCCGAGGCCGGCATCAAGCAGCCCGTCCGGCGTTTGAGGACGAGGCCGTTCAGGCCGATGGGGGGTCTGGGGGCGCAGCCCCCAGCGGGGCCCAGGGGCAGCGCCCCGCAGACAATCACCCCGTGTTGCGCAAGCCCGCCGCCACGCCGTTCACCGTGAGCAGCAGAGCACGGGACAGGAGCGGATCGGGAGCCGCGCCGGAGGCGGCCGCGTCGCGCTGGCGCTTCAGCAGGGCGACCTGGAGGTACGAGATCGGGTCCAGGTAGGCGTCCCGGATCGTGAAGGTCTGCTTGAGGACCGGCTGGGCGTCCAGGAGTTCCTGTTCGCCGGTGATCCGGAGGACCTCCCTCAGCGTCAGCTCGTGTTCGGCTTCGATGGTTCCGAAGACGTGCTTCAGGTCGTCGGGGACCAGCGTGTCGACGTAGTGGCGGGCGATCCGCAGGTCCGTCTTGGCGAGGGTCATCTCTACGTTGGAGACGAAGTTGCGGAAGAAGTGCCACTGTTCGTGCATTTCCTCCAGGACAGAGTCCAAGCCCGCCTCGCGCAGGGCCTTCAGGCCCGAGCCGACGCCGAACCAGCCCGGCACGATCTGCCGGGACTGGGTCCAGCCGAACACCCACGGAATGGCGCGCAGGCCGTCGAGGCCCGCGCCGGAGTCGGGCCGCCGCGAGGGCCGGGAGCCGAGGTGCAGGTCGGCAAGCTGGTCGACGGGGGTGGAGGCGAAGAAGTACGCGGGCAGGTCCGGGTCCTCGACCAGGCGCCGGTATGCGGCATGGGCGGCGTCGGAGACGACGTCCATCGCGGCGTCCCAGCGCGCCAGCGCGTCGCCGGGCTGACGCGGGGCCGTGTGGAGGGCGGAGGCCTGGAGGGTGGCGGCGACGGACAGTTCGAGGTTCTCCCGAGCCAGCGCGGGGATCAGGTACTTGTCGGAGATGACCTCGCCCTGCTCGGTGACCTTGATCTCGCCTTCGAGGGTTCCCCAGGGCTGGGCGAGGATCGCGTCGTGCGTGGGACCGCCGCCCCGGCCGACGGTGCCGCCGCGGCCGTGGAAGAGGCGAAGGCGTACGCCGTAGCGGTGGGCGACGTCGCGCAGCCGCCGCTGGGCACGGTGAATCTCCCACTGGGAGGTGGTGATGCCGCCGAACTTGGACGAGTCGGAGTACCCGAGCATGACCTCCTGGACATCGCCCCTGAGCGCCACGAGCCGCCGGTAGGAGGGGTCGGCGAGCATGCCCTCGAGGATGGTGTCGGCCGCGCGCAGCTCGTCCGTCGTCTCCAGGAGCGGCACGATGCCGATCTTCGCCCAGCCCGCGTGCAGGTCCATCAGCCCGGCCTCGCGAGCGAGGACGGCCGCGGCGAACACGTCGTCGGCGCCCTGGCACATGGAGATGATGTACGACTCGATGACCTCGGGTCCGAAGACCTCCAGGGCCCGCTTGACCGTCTCGAACACCCCGAGGGTCTTCTGCCCGGCCGCGTCCAGCGGCGCCGGAGTCGGCGCGAGGGGCCGGCGGGAGCGCAGTTCCCTGGCGAGCAGCTTGTGCCGGTACTCGCGCGGCATGTCCTCGTAGCGCCACGACTCCTCGCCGAGCCGGTCGAAGAGCTGGCCGAGCGCGTAGTGATGGGCGTCGGCGTGTTCCCGTACGTCCATGGTGGCGAGCTGGAGACCGAAGGCCGCGAGCGTGCGGATCGTACGGTTCATGCGGCCGTCGGCGAAGAGCGCGCCGCGGTGTTGGCGCAGGGACGTCTGGATCAGCGTGAGGTCGCGCAGCAGCTCGGAGGTCCCGAGGTAGTCGCGGCCTTCCTCGTGCGGGATGCCCTTGGCGAGCCGCTGCTTGGTGTTCTCCAGCTTCTGCCGGATGCAGGTGGCCTTGAGGCGGTAGGGCTCCTCGGCGTTGAGGCGCTTGTAGCGGGGGCTGATCTCCGGAAGGTTCTCCAGGTCGGCCCGGAGGGACTCCAGCAGTTCCTCGGTCGCGCCCGAGTAGCGGATGGAGTTGGAGAGGAAGCCGCGGAGTTCGTCGATCATCTCCAGGGCGTCGTTGATGCCGTGCTCGTGCTGGAGGATCAGTACGTCCCAGGTCACCTGGGGGGTGACGTTCGGGTTGCCGTCGCGGTCGCCGCCGATCCAGGTGCCGAAGGTCAGCGGGCGGGTCTCGTCGGGCAGCTGGACGCCGACGCGTTCCAGCTCGGCGGTCAGATCCTCCAGGACGTCGCCGACTGCGCCGGCGTGCAGTTCGTCCAGGTAGTAGATCGCGTTACGGGCCTCGTCGGCGGGCTCGGGGCGTACGACGCGCAGCTCGTCGGTCTGCCAGACGAGGTCGATGTTCTCGGCGAGACGGGTGTCGTAGCGGCGGCGGTCCGCCTCGATGACCGGGGTCTCGAGGAGGGCGGCGATCCGGCGCAGCTTGTTGAGGACGGAGCGGCGGGCGGCCTCGGTCGGGTGGGCGGTGAAGACCGGGCGAACATTCAGGTGCCGTACGGTCGCGCGCAGGTGCTCGGGATCGGCGTCCTTGAGCCGGTCCGCCGTACGCGCGAGGAGTCCGCCCTCGGCGGCCCGCTTGGCGCGCAGCTCGCGGCCACGGTGCACCTGCTCGGTGACGTTCGCGAGATGGAAGTACGTCGAGAAGGCGCGGACCAGCTTGGCGGCGGTCTCCAGTTCCGTGCCGCGCAGCAACTCGGCGGCGGCTTCGCCGTTCTCCCGGGTGAGGCGGCGCACCTTTTCGACCAGTTCGAGGAGCTCGGGGCCCTCCTGGCGTACGAGGGTCTCGCCCAGCAGGTCGCCCAGGCGGCGGATGTCGGCGCGCAGCTCACTGCTGGTCGTGGTGGTCTGGTCGTCGGCACTGCTCACAGGTGCGGCTCCTTGCAGTGGTGAAGCTCATCTGAGGCTCGGCTGAGTGGGACCCCGGAACCCGTCGGCCTGCGGCAGCGGTGGCCGCATAGCAAGAGGGCATCCGGGAAGTTAAGAAACAGAGCGGACCGCGCTGTCCGACCGATTCCAAGGATAGGTCTCGATACGGAGGCGCAGACTCTCGGCCTCTTGCCGCCGGGCTGTGCGCTGCCATACTTACGACGCCGTAGGTTACGGAACCGTAGGCATGACATACGGATCTGTATGCCCGTACATCCGGCATCGTCTCAATCCACGAACCCCACAGGGGACGCCCCATGACCACAAGCTCCGATGTGATCGACGACGCCCCGAAGGCGAACAACGACACCCCGATCCCCTCCGCCACGCTGGGCGGCGAGCAGAAGCGCTCGATCGAGCAGATCACGCTTCTCCTCTTCATCACCGTCCCGTTCCTCGCCCTGGTCGCGGCCGTACCGCTGGCCTGGGGCTGGGGAGTGAGCTGGCTGGACCTCGGTCTGCTGGTGTTCTTCTACTTCCTCGGCTGCCACGGCATCACCATCGGTTTCCACCGCTACTTCACGCACGGCTCCTTCAAGGCCAAGCGCCCGCTGCGGATCGCGCTCGCGATCATGGGCTCGATGGCGGTGGAGGGCCCGCTGGTCCGCTGGGTCGCCGACCACCGCAAACACCACAAGTTCTCCGACGCCGAGGGCGACCCGCACTCGCCGTGGCGCTTCGGCGAGACCGTCCCGGCTCTGATGAAGGGCCTGTGGTGGGCGCACATCGGCTGGATGTTCGACGAGGAGCAGACGCCGCAGGACAAGTACGCGCCGGATCTGATCAAGGACGGGGCGATCCGTGCGATCTCCCGCCAGTTCATTCTGTGGACCCTGCTCTCCCTGGCGCTGCCGCCGCTGATCGGCGGTCTGGTGACGATGTCCTGGTGGGGAGCCTTCACGGCGCTCTTCTGGGGCTCACTCGTCCGGGTGGCGCTGTTGCATCACGTCACCTGGTCCATCAACTCGATCTGTCACGCGGTGGGCAAGCGCCCCTTCAAGTCGCGTGACCGCTCGGGCAACGTGTGGTGGCTGGCCGTACTGTCCTGCGGCGAGTCCTGGCACAACCTGCACCACGCCGATCCGACGTCAGCACGGCACGGCGTGGAGCGCGGACAGGTGGACTCCTCGGCACGGATCATCCGCTGGTTCGAGATGCTCGGCTGGGCGTACGACGTGCGCTGGCCGTCACGCTCGCGTATCGATTCCCGCCGGAACCCCGACGGGAAGGGCTCCCGGCAGAAGACGGAGGCCGCCGAGGCGGCATGATTGACGGCGTGGCCGACTCCAGCACACCCAGCAACGACAAGCCGAGGCGTGCGCGCCGGACCCGGATGACGGGGGCGGAGCGACGCCAGCAACTCCTGGAGATCGGCCGAACGCTCTTCGCCGCCAAGGGCTTCGAGGGCACGTCGGTGGAGGAGATAGCGGCGAAGGCCGGGGTCTCCAAGCCGGTGGTGTACGAGCACTTCGGCGGCAAAGAGGGCCTGTACGCGGTGGTGGTGGACCGTGAGATGCGGCGCCTGCTGGACATGGTGACCAGCTCACTCACGGCAGGCCACCCCCGCGAACTGTGCGAGCAGGCGGCGTTCGCGCTGCTCGACTACATCGAGGAGTACACGGACGGGTTCCGCATCCTCGTCCGTGACTCCCCCATCCCCCAGTCCACGGGTTCCTTCGCCTCGCTGATCTCCGACATCGCGACCCAGGTCGAGGACATCCTGGGCCGCGAGTTCAAGAGCCGGGGCTTCGACCCGAAGCTCGCGCCGCTGTACGCCCAGGCCCTGGTCGGCATGGTCGCCCTGACCGGCCAGTGGTGGCTGGACGTACGGCGCCCCAAGAAGGCCGAAGTGGCCGCCCACCTGGTGAATCTGGCCTGGCACGGCCTTGACGGCCTGGAGGCGAAGCCGCGCCTCATCGGCCACCGCAAGAGCTGAGCGCTCCGCTGGAAGAACGGTGATGCAGCTGCGGGCCGGCGGGGGCTGAGGAGCGGCTGGTCCGGCGGGGTCTGCGGGGTCGGCCGTTCAGCCTGCCCCCAGTCCGCCCCCAGACCGCCGTCAGTCGGTCCTCAGTCGTCCTCGATGTCGCGGGCGGTCAGTGCCAGGTCGTTGGGGGCGGAGAAGAACGGTCTGACCCGGGTACGGCCACGATGGGGGTGGTCGAGGACGGCCGCCGGGACCACATCCGTCTTCTTGCGCTCCACGATGTCCCCGCCGATCCGGCCCACCGGGACGGTCCCGTCAGCGGTGGACAGCCGCAGATCCCAGAGGTCCTGTTCCGTGGTGCGCCGCGTCATGACCTCCTCGTACGGGACGGTGAAGCGGAGGCTGCCGGCGCCTGCGGGACTGGCGGGCACGGAGAAGTCGTACGCCCGCTCCGTCCGGGACACCGCCTGCACCGTGACCCCGGCCCCGGCCCCGGCCCCGGCCGCGAGACCGGTGGCCCCGTGCAGCGAGACGGTGACGGAGAACGAGCGCTTGCCGGCCTCGATCTGCTCGACCTCGGCGTGGGCGGGCCGCAGCCAGGTGCGCAGGGCGAGGAAGCCGTCGGCGGTGGTGTACGGGATCCACGCGCTCACGCCGCCGGGTTCGCGGACGGTGAGGGGTCTTCGCAGCAGAGGCGCCTGCTCGACGAGCCGGGCGGTGAGGCGCGAGCGGGTCCTGGAGCCGGTGCGCGGGGCGACGTAGCAGTCCCAGCGGCCCTCGGCGAGGCTGTGCTCGGCTCGGTGCAGGGTGACGCGGGCGACGGTGTCCGGGGAGTCCGGGTCCGGGAGCATGGGGAGGCGGACCTCCCGCTTTTCCGGGTCGCGGCGCAGACGCAGGACGAAGTCCAGGGGTCCAGTGGGGAGTTCGGCCGTGTCCAGCAGGACGGTCAGGCCGCCTTCCGCTGTCGCGCGGGCGTGTGCGGTGGGCTGCGTGGTGCTCTCCGGGACGGCGGTGGGCCCGGCCGGGCGGGACAGGACGGTGCGGCTCAGGCGCCGGATCAGGGCCGCGCTTCCGCCGGCCAAGGTGCGGCGGCGCTTGCGGGACAGTTCCTCGATGAGCGCTTCGTAGCGGCGGGCGATGGCGGAGGGGGCGTAGGTCGCGGCCTTCTCCATGGCGCCTGCGGCCATTTTGCGGCGCAGTTCGGGGTCCGCGATGAGGCGCTTCAGTCCGTCGGCGAAGGCATCGACGCCGCCGGAGAGCGGTACGAGGAGTCCGTCCTGGCCGTCGGTGATGATCTCGCCGGGTCCGTGCGGGCAGTCGGTCGCTACGACCGGGACGCCGCAGTGCATGGCCTCGACGATCGTCATGCCGAAGGACTCCATGTCGGAGGAGACGGCCGCGATCGCGCCCTTCGCCCACTCGGTCTCGATGGGCGACACGGGTCCCATGAGGAAGGCACGGTCGTACAGCCCGAGCCGCTCGATCTGCTCCCGCAGCCTCGCCTTCTCCGGGCCGCGTCCGTAGATCCGCAGGGTCCAGCCGGGATGCTCCGCGGCCACCTTGGCGAAGGCGGATACCAGCCGGTCGTACCGCTTGACGGCGATCAGACGTCCGGCCGCCACGACGACGCCGGAGTCCAGGGACGAGGGGAGAACGGCCGGGGTGCGCACGCCGTTGGGTACGCAGACGATCCGCGTCGTCACCTCGGGCAGTGCGGCGCGGTACTGCGCGGCGTCCGCCTCGGACACGGTGACGAAGGCGTCGAGGCCCGCGACGGCTCCGTTCTGGTGCTCGCGTAACAGGTCGCTGTGGGCGTCCAGGCTCAGGTGTTCCTGGCCGATCCGCAGATAGCGGGGCCGGCCGTCGCGGGCGAGGTAGCCGTTGAGGTCCGGGCGGGTGGCGATCACCACGTCGGCGTCGGTGTCCTTGAGGTAGCCGCCGATGCGCTCGTCCTGGAGGCCCGTGTACGGCAGCTTCAACGAATACTTGGCCGCGCCCGTGTCGGGGAACATCGTGCAGGGCTGCCGGGTGAGTTCGTGCGCGCCCTCGTAGCCCGGGCTGTCCTCCCGCATGTCGATCAGCGACGTCAGGCGTACGCGCGGGTCGAAGGGGAGCGCCGGTTCGTCCCGTACGCGGTGCACGCTGACGACCTCGACGTCGTGGCGGTCGGCGAACGCGGCCGAGAGGTTCGCCGTGGAGCGGATGGTGCCGCCGATCCCGTACGCGTTGTTGATCAGGAAAGCGATCTTCACAGCGTTCTCGGCTTCACTCGAACAATCCGGAGTCTGTATACCACCGAAGAATTCCTCTCAGGAAGCGGAGCCGCTCCGCGGAAACAACAGCAGGGCAAGCCGACGCCACCAGAAAGCGGCAGCAGAAAAGGAAAACAAGAAACAGCGCACCTGGTCACAGACCCCCCTGCGGCATCAAACCTTAACAAACGCCAGCTGAATTTACACCGAAGAAACGGGTGACACGGGGCATACGTTCGGCGGGTCGACCAGAAGCGGAATGCGGGTCACCTAATTAGCGGGTGAGGGGAAAGGGTTGCGCTGAAAACCAGACAACCACTGGAGCCGGCTCAACTCCTCAAGAGGAGCGCACCGGCACCGTCTCCAGCAGCTGCGCTGCCATCCGCCGAGCCGGCCCCGCCGTCTCCTCCGCCATCCGGCGGAACGTCTCCTGGGCCTGGCGGGCCGGCCACTCGGGGGGCAGGTGCTGGACCGGCAGCCGAGGGTCCGTACGTATGATCCGCAGCCATTCGGCGACCAGTCGGAGCCGCGTGGCGACGGGGTCGGCCGGTGGGGACACGGCCGCCCACCGCTTGTCGAAGGCGACGTACCGCGCCGCGATGCTCTCCAGATCCCAGCTCTCGCGGATCATCAGGCCGACGTCGGTGAACGCGTCGGCGCGGGCGTGGAAGACCTTGACGTGGGCGTCGAGGCCGAGTTCGGAGATGGCTTCGCGAACGTCGGCATGGCCCGGGGCGATCCACAGCCCGCTGTAGAGGGCGCCGAAGCCGGACCAGGTCAGCCGGGAGCGCAGGTCGTGGCGCTGGCGCTGCCAGGACTCGGGGAGGGAGAAGCCGAGCAGGGTCCAGGTGCCGTCCCAGTCCTCGTTGACCGCGCCGTCGCGCCAGATGCGCTGTCCGCCGTCCTCGAGGATCCGGACGGCCTGCGGGGTGAGCCCGAAGAACATCTTGCGGCCCTCGCGCTGGCGCCTCAGCAGACCCCGGTTGACCATCCGCGTCAGCGTGGAGCGTACGGCCTGCTCTCCTGTGCCGACCCTGGCGAGCACGTCGATGATGCTGCCGGAGTAGACGCACAGGTCGCCTTCGTCCAGGACGTGGTTGCCGAAGAAGGCGAGCACGAGCGACTGGGGGCGCGGCTGTGGGGCGTCGGCGATGTCAGCGGCATCAGGGGTGTCCGTCGTGGCCGTCATGTCTAGGTTGTCGTCCTCCACAGCGGTAAGCGTACGACCGCCCGCGCCGGGGATAGCACGGGCGGCCGTACGCACCTGTCACCGGCGGTCGTGCGGATGCGCCAGGTCGTACGGGCGGGGGTACGGCGCGGGCCGGTACGGGATGTAGCGGGCCGGGGTCGTGGGATCGGCAGCGGCGGCCGTGGCGTTGAGCGACGCGGCATCCGTGCCCTTCCAGTGGCCCGCCGTGAGCCGTTTCTCCAGGGTGTGCAGGGCGGCTGTCTGCTCGGCCGGGCTGAAGGTGCAGTGGCCGGGGTTGTCGACGTACGCCTGGCGCAGGAGCGGTGCCGAGCCACCGGCCGTGGCGGCCCTGCGGTAGGCACTCTCGACCTGTACGGGGACGAGGGCGTCGCCGGTGGTGTGGATGGTGAGCTGCGGTTTGCTCAGCCGGCCGGTGAACGAGCTGGTGCGGCTCATCCAGTCGACGGCGGCGGGGTCGGCGCTGATGCGCGGGGCCCGGTTCAGGGCGCCCAGGTCCTTCTTCAGGGACAGGCCCGCGTCCTTGTAGAGCTCGGTGACCTCCTTGTAGACCGAGGACTGGCGGAGCATCTTCGTGTAGTCGACGCCGGTGTTCCAGGACATGTTGCCGCCGGCCCGGCTCTCGGCCTCCTGGCGCCAGCTGAACGCGGGCAGGCTCAGCATCCCCTGGAGGGCCTGGTACTGGTTGGCCTGCTGGGCGTTCCAGTCGTCCGGAGCGGGTTCGGGCTGCGAGGCGTCGTTCCAGCCGGGGATGTTGTGCAGTGCGGCGGCGAGGCCGATGCGGGCGCGGCCCTCGGGTGTGGCCTGTCCGTCGGTGACCGTCTTGGCCATGGCGCCGGCGGCGGCTGCCGCCGAGGCCTGGTCGGCGAATCCGGTCAGCTGGACGGAGGAGCCGGGCGCGAGCAGGGTCTTGAGGGCGAAGACGGGGTCGAGGGTGTTGTTCCAGTTGGCGACGCCGCCGTGGACGAGCCCGCACATGGCGAGCGAGCCGTCGATGCGCCCGGGATGCCGCTCGGCGACGGCGGTGGTGACCAGGCCGCCGTACGACTGTCCCCAGGCGATGGTGCGCCGCGCCTCGCCCGACCGCTCGGTGAACACGTCGAGAGTGGCGAGCTGGTCGGGCACGGCGTCCGTCACCGCCCAGCCGTTGGTGGCGTACGAGGAGCCGATGAGCGCGTAGCCCTTCTCGAGGAGAAGTGCCTTCGTCGCGTCGTCGGGGGCGTTCTGGGCGGCGAGGGGCGATCCGGCGGGCCGGTAGCCGTGGCTGAAAAGCAGTACGGTGCCGTTCCAGTCGGCGGGCTTGTCCATGACGTACTTGGCGCCGGACGGGAGGGTGCCCTCGATGTGCTCGGCGGGCGCTTCGGCGTACGCGGGAGCCGTGGCTCCGGCCGCAGCGGCGAGCAGGAGGGCGGCAAGGGCGGCGGTGCCGCGCGGTCGTAACGTGCGGGCGCGGGAGCGGGCGGCTGTGCGGGTGGGGGAAGTCACGAGGTCATCGGCTCCTTGGAAGAGGGGGTGTGGGGGGTGGCGGCTCCGGACCCGGCCCCGGACCCGGCTTCGGGCCCGGACCCGGCTTCGGCCAGTGAGTCGCGGTGCGTCTCGCGCAGGAACCAGACGGTCAGCGCGGTGATGGTGGCGCCGCCGCACAGCAGCAGGGCGATCGAGGTCGAGCCGCCGCCGTCCGCGGCGACCAGGCTTCCGGCGATCATCGGGGAGAAGCCGGCACCGACGAGGGTGGCGAGCTGATAGCCGAGGGAGGCGCCGGTGTAGCGGACGCGAGTGCCGAACATCTCGGTGAGCAGCGCGCCCAGCGGGCCGTACATCGTCGACTGGGCGACACCGTGGCCGAGGGCGATCGCCAGGATCAGCAGGCCGGGCGACTTGGAGTCGACCAGGGCGACAACCGGGAAGGCCAGCGCGGCGGAGGCGATGGCGCCGGTGAGTACGACCGGGCGGCGGCCGATCCGGTCGGAGAGCGCGGACGCGCAGGGCAGGACGACGAGCGCGACGCAGGCGGAGACGGTGAGGGCGGTCAGCACCTGCGGGCGGGCGTAGCCGATGCCGGTGGCGTACGCGATCATGTAGCTGGTCAGCAGGGACTGCGCGGTGAAGGCGCCGATCCCGACGCAGCAGGCGAGCAGCAGCGGGCGGGGCCGCCGCAGTACGTCCACGACGGGCAGCCGGGACTCCTTGCGCTCCTTCTTCACCTCGGCGAACAGCGGGCTCTCGACCACCTTCAGGCGTACGAACAGGCCGACGCCGAGCAGGACGACGCTGAGCAGGAAGGGCACGCGCCAGCCCCAGGCGGCGAACTCGTCTCGGGGCAGCGTGACGACGAGGGTGACCACGGCCGACGACAGGAGGGAGCCGAGCGGTGCTCCCATCTGCGTGAAGCTGGACCACAGTCCGCGTCGCCGTTCCCCGGCGTGCTCGACGACCATGAGGGTCGCGCCGCCCCATTCGCCGCCGATGGCGAGGCCCTGTACGACGCGCAGGGTGATGAGCATGACGGGTGCCCAGACGCCGACGGTTTCGTACGTGGGCAGCACGCCGATGAGGAAGCTGGCGCCGCCCATCAGGCCCATGGTCAGCAACAGCATGGACTTCCGGCCGAGCCGGTCGCCGAAGTGGCCGAAGACGATGCCGCCCAGCGGTCGGGCGACGTAGCCGGCGGCGAAGGTGCCGAACGCGGCGATGGTGCCGACGGCGGGGTCTGCACCCGGGAAGAACAGTTCGCCGAAGACGAGCGCCGCGACGGTTCCGTAGACGAGGAAGTCGTAGAACTCGACGGCGGTGCCGAGGAGCCCGGACAGCGCGACGCGACGCAACTGCCGCGCGGATTCAGGGGTGCGGGGTGGGGGTGGGGAGGCGGCTGGGGACGGGGACATCGCGGGTCTCCCTTGAGCGGGGGGAGGGACATCGCGAAGATAGGCGCCATAAAAACGGCCGTCAATAATCTGCACAACATCAACCCATGGCCTGGCCCCCGAGGTCGACCTGCCGCCCTCACCCCTTCCGGGCGACGGCGAAGAGGCGACGGAAGGGGAACACGGTGCCGTGATCCCCGGCCGGATACGCGGCGCGCAGGGCAGTGCGGTACTCGGCGACGAAGGCCTCCGCCCCATCGCCCAGCTCCGCCAGGACCGGACGCAGCCCCGTCCCCTTCACCCAGTCCAGGACCGGATCCTCGCCCGTCAGGAGGTGCAGATACGTCGTCTCCCAGACGTCGGCTTCGCAGCCGAGGTCGGTGAGGGCCTGGAGATAGTCGGCGGGTTCGCGGACCGCGTCGTCGTGGCGGAGCGTTCCGGCCAGGCGGCCCTTCCAGCGTGCGGAGTGGGCGAGTTCACGCATCAGGCGGTGGCTGGGGGCGTCGAAGTTGCCGGGCACCTGGAAGGCGAAGGTGCCGCCGGGGGCGAGCCCGTCCACCCAGGCGGGGAAGCGGGTCACGTGGTCCGGCACCCACTGCAGGGTGGCATTGCTGACGATCAGGTCGTACGGCTCTGCCGGCGCCCAAGTCCCGGCGTCCGCGACGGCGAAGCCGAGGTGGCCGCCGCCCGGCGTGGGGCCCGCCAGCGATTCGGCGCGGGCGAGCATCTGGGGCGAGTTGTCGAGGCCGGTGATGTGCGCGGTGGGCCAGCGGTCGGCGAGGAGGCGGGTCATGTTGCCGGGGCCGCAGCCCAGGTCGGCGATGTGGGCCGGGTCGCCGGGCAGTGAGGGGACGCGGGCCAGAAGGTCCACGAAGGGGCGCGCGCGATGGCTCGCGTGACGCAGGTACTGGCCCGGATCCCAGGCGGGAGCAGCGGCGGCAGGCATGGGGGACCTCCTTGAAGCGGCCGAGCGACCGAAAGAGACCTTCAGCCTCACACCCAAACTATCTTGACGTCAAGAGACTTCACATCGACACAACCACTACACTGATCGCCATGGAGGACGAGGTCGATCGGCTGGTCGCAGCGTGGCGCCGGGAGCGCCCGGACCTCGACGTGGAGCCGCTGGAAGTGCTCAGCCGGGTGAGCAGGCTGGCCCGGCATCTGGACCGCGCACGCCGCCTGGCGTTTTCCGAACACGGCCTGGAGCCCTGGGAGTTCGACGTCCTCACGGCGCTGAGGCGGGCCGGTGCTCCCTATCAGCTCTCCCCCGGCCAGTTGCTGACGCAGACCCTGGTGACGTCCGGCACGATGACGAACCGTATCGACCGGCTGGCGAAGAAGGGCCTGGTGGAGCGCCTCCCCGACCCCAGTGACCGCCGGGGCGTGCTGGTGCGGCTGACCGACGAGGGGCGGGACCGCGCGGACCAGGCGCTGGCCGGACTCCTCGACCAGGAGCGAGCGATCCTGGCGGAGCTCAGCAGCGCGCAGCGCGGTGAACTGGCCGGACTGCTACGCCAGTTGACCGCCCCGTTCGACAACATCCCCGGCTAGGTCGACGGGACCGACCCCGGCGCGGCGCGCGAGCGCCACGGCGGCGAGCGTGGAGTGGACGCCCAGCTTCCCCAGCACGTTCTGCATATGCGTACGCACGGTGTGCGGGGACAGGAACAGGCGCTCGGCGACGGCCTTGCGCCCCAGGCCCGCGACCATGCACCGCAACACCTCGCGCTCGCGCGGCGTGAGGGACTCGACGAGCTGCTCGCTCTCGGTGCGGTGCTTGCGGGCGGCGGTCAGCTCGCGCAGCACGCCCGTGAGCAGGGCGGGCGGCAGATGCGTCTCGTCCCGCAGCACGCCTCGTATGACCGTCAGCAGCCTCGACAGCGAGCAGTCCTTGGCGACCCAGCCCGAGGCTCCGGCCTGCAGGGCGAGGGCCGCCCGGCGCGGGTCGTCCTTCTCGGCGAGGACGACGATACGGACACCGGGCTGGCCCGAGCGGACGCCCGCGACCAGGGAGATGCCGTCGACCAGGCCTTCTTCGTTGTTGTCGTGCACGGGTACGGCCGGGCGGACGCCCGGCACGTTGCCGCCCAGATCGGCGTCGACGAGCAGCACGTCGAATCTGCGGCCTTCCGCCGCCGCCCGTTCCAGACAGCGCAGCGCGGCGGGGCCGCTGCCGGCTGCGGAGACGTCGACGTCGGGCTCGGCAGCCAGGGCTGCGGCGAGCGACTCGGCGAAGATGCGGTGGTCGTCGACGACCAGGACACGGATGCGAACCACTGAAACCCCCACTGGTCGGGGGACGACCGACGCAGGTACGGCGCCCGGAGTGTTCCGGGACCCCGAGGACCCCGGGACGGGGAGCCGCAGCCGCACGGCCGCCGCCGTGCTGGAACTGCTACCCCCACTCCGGGCGTCGTACCCGACTTCTCTCGCCCCCTGATCAACACCGGCCCCCACCGGTGCTGCTCATCAGGGTAAGGCCGGGCGGCAGGAGCGGAAGAGGATTTGCAGAACTGATTGTCCGGCACGTTTATGGTGAGGCGTATGTTTCGTATTGAGACAGGAGTCGACAAAGAGTTCAGCAAGTTGCTGCGTTCCCGTCTCCGGGACGCCAACACGGCGGCCTCTCCCGTACTCCGTGCTCTTCGCGGAACCCCTGACGAACGCGAGCTTCCGCTCCAGCTGTGGGCTCTGGACGAGCGGGACGAGCTCGCGGGCGGCCTGGTCGGCCACACCTGGGCGACCTGGCTGCACGTGACGTACCTCTGGGTCGACGAACCCCACCGCGGTACGGGCCTGGGCTCCCATCTGCTGTCCCGGGCCGAACACCTGGCCCGGACGGAACACGGCTGCCGCGCCGCCCGCCTGGAGACGTGGGACTTCCAGGCCCCGGAGTTCTACAAGAAGCGGGGCTACGAGGTGGTGTGCGTGATCCCCGACTATCCGCCGGGGGTTACGGAGTACACGCTGACGAAGCGCTTGGGGTGAGCGAAGGCTCGGGAGCTGTTACTCAGAGCCTTCGTCGGTCGCCCTCTTCGCCAGTTCCTCGACGTCGACCGGCGGTGCCATGGGCCTCAGCCACAGCCACACCAGGAAGAACAAGCCGAGGGCGAGCATCCCCAATCCCGTCCAGAGGTTGATGTTCACGCCCTCCGCCTTGTCCAGGTCCGCGTCCGAGACCGTGAAGCCGGCGATGGTGACGATGAGTCCGTAGATCACGAAGAGGCCGCCGATGATGCGGCGGATGTCGAAGAGGCGGGCGGCCGTCGCGGACTTTCGCTCCAGTTCCTCGACCTCGTGCCGGTACTCGTAATCGCTCATCTTGTCTTTCCTCAGCTTCGCTCAGAAGGAGAAGGGGACGTAGCAGACCGCGGCCAGGATGATCGCTCCCCAGCCCAACAGGGCGGGCTTGCGGTACCAGGCCTCGTCGCCCGCCGCGGGCGGCTCGTCCATGCCGGGGGAACGTGTGCCGTACACCAGGCCCTGGAGCTCCGCTTCCGGCTTCGGTGCAGTGAAGAGCGTGACCGCGAACATCACCACCGCGCCGGCGACGAAACCGGCGATCGCCGAGACGAAGTTGGCGCCCTGGTCGGAGGGGATGTCGATGACGCCCTGCTTGTAGATCACGAAGTAGTTGATCATCGCTGCCGTGGTGCCCACGAGCAGTCCCCAGAACCCGGACTTCATGGACGCCCGCTTCCAGAACAGGCCGATGATGAAGACCACGAACATCGGCACGTTGAAGAAGGAGAACAGCGTCTGCAGGTAGCTCATGATGTTGGAGAACGACGACGCCAGGAACGCGGTGCCGATCGAGGCGAGTACGCCGATCGCGGTGATCAGTCGGCCGAAGCGCAGGTAGTACGTGTCCTCGCGGCCCTTGACCACGTACTTCGCCCAGATGTCGGACGTGAAGACCGTGTTGAAGGAGGAGATGTTGGCCGCCATGCCCGCCATGAACGCCGCCAGCAGACCGGTCACCGCGATCCCGAGCACGCCGTTGGGCAGCAGCTGCTCCATCAGATAGGGGATCGCGTCGTTGTAGGTGAGGCCGGAGTCGGGCGTACCGATGTTCGGGACGAGGGCGGCGGCGATCAGGCCCGGAGTCATCACCACGAAGACGATGAAGATCTTCGGGAACGCGGCGATCAGCGGCGTCCGCTTGCCCGCGCTGAGGTTCTTCGCCGACAGGGCGCGCTGCACCTCGGCGAAGTTGGTCGTCCAGTAGCCGAAGGACAGGACGAAGCCGAGGCCAAGCACGATGGTCAGCCAGTTCGCGCCGAGCGGATTGTCGTTGCCGATGCCCGTACCGCCCCACGCCGTGACGAAGTCGGCGCTGTGGCTCTGGGTGAGCGAGTCGGTCAGTCCGTCCCAGCCGCCGACCTTCTTCAGGCCCAGGAGAGTGAGGGGGATGAGCGCGGCGAGGATGACGAAGAACTGGAGCACTTCGTTGTAGATCGCCGAGGACAGGCCGCCGACGGTGATGTACGCGAGGACGAAGAAGCCGGCGACGACGATGGACACCCACTCCGGCCAGCCGAGCAGCGCCTCGACGACGATCGCGAGGGCGTAGAGGTTGACGCCCGCGATGAGGATCGCGGCGAAGGCGAACAGGACCGAGCTCAGCAGATGCGCCGACTTGTCGAAGCGCAGCAGCAGGAACTCCGGTACCGAGCGCACCTTCGACCCGTAGTAGAAGGGCATCATCACCAGGCCGAGGAAGACCATGGCGGGGATGGCGCCGACCCAGTACCAGTGCACGGTGTACGCGCCGTACTGTGCGCCGTTCGCGGCCATGCCCAGGATCTCGGTGGCGCCCAGGTTGGCCGCGACGAACGCGAGACCCGTGACCCAGGCGGGCAGGGAGCGCCCGGAGAGAAAGAAGTCGAGGCTGGTCTTCACCGAGCGGCGGGCGGCGAAGCCGATGCCTAAGACGACGACGAAGTAGATCGCCAGGATCGTGTAGTCGAGCCAGTTGGTCGGGAGCCGGAGTTCTTGAGCCAGATGTGTGGGGGGCAGATTTGTGGGGGTCTGCATGAGAACTCGCTTCGTTGCGTGCACAGATCAGAGCGGAAGCTACGCCGCCGGCTTCAGGAACTGAACAGCCCTCATGGGGATCTTTGTTTGATTGTGATGTTGACCGGCGTGGATACTTGTGGTTTGTTGTGTTCAGTTCTGTTTGATGGGTGGCCTAGGGAGCCCGACAGTGAAGAAGACCTCGACCCGGCTGGCCGACGGTCGCGAGCTGATCTACTACGACGCGCGTGACGATGCGGTCCGCGACGCGGTCGACCGCCGACCGCTCGACCCGACCGTCACCACGTCGGAGGTCCGCCGCGACCCGCTGCTCGGCGACTCGGTCGCGATCGCCTCGCACCGCCAGGGCCGCACCTACCACCCGCCGGCGAACGAATGCCCCCTGTGCCCGTCCGAGGGTGACCGTCTCAGCGAGATACCGGACTCCTCGTACGACGTCGCCGTCTTCGAGAACCGTTTCCCCTCCCTCGCCGGCGACTCGGGTCGCTGCGAGGTCGTCTGCTTCACCTCCGACCACGACGCGTCCTTCGCGGATCTGACGGAGGAACAGGCAGGGCTTGTCCTGGAGGCCTGGACCGACCGCACCGCCGAGCTGTCCCATCTGCCCTCCGTCGAGCAGGTCTTCTGCTTCGAGAACCGCGGCGCCGAGATCGGTGTGACGCTCGGGCATCCGCACGGCCAGATCTACGCCTACCCCTTCACCACCCCTCGTACGGCCCTGATGCTGCGCTCACTCGCCGCGCACAAGGAGGCGACCGACGGGGAGAACCTCTTCGACGACGTGGTCGCCCGCGAACTGTCCGACGGCGACCGGATCGTGCTGGACACCGAGCACTGGGTGGCCTTCGTGCCGTACGCGGCGCACTGGCCGTACGAGGTGCACCTGTACCCGAAGCGGCGGGTGCCCGACCTGCTGGGGCTCGACGAGGACGCCCGCACGGAATTCCCCAAGGTGTATCTGGAACTCTTGAGGCGCTTCGACCGGATCTTCGATGGGCGGGATGGAGGGAAAGAAGGCGCGGGTGAGCCTCCGACGCCGTACATCGCCGCCTGGCACCAGGCGCCGTTCGGCACGCTGGAGGAGTTCGAGGGAGTCAGCCGTGACGACTTCGCGCTCCACCTGGAGCTTTTCACCATTCGCCGTACTTCCGGCAAGCTGAAGTTTCTCGCGGGTTCCGAATCCGGCATGAACGTGTTCATCAACGACGTGCCGCCGGAGACCGCGGCCCAGCGACTGCGAGAGGTAGCGAGTTCATGAGTGGGAAGTACCTGGTCACCGGCGGTGCGGGCTATGTCGGCAGCGTGGTCGCGCAGCATCTGCTGGAGGCGGGCCACGAGGTCGTCGTCCTCGACAACCTCTCGACCGGCTTCCGCGAGGGCGTGCCCACCGGTGCTTCCTTCATCGAGGGCGATATCCGGGACGCCGCCAAGTGGCTGGACTCCTCCTTCGACGCCGTGCTGCACTTCGCCGCGTTCTCGCAGGTCGGCGAGTCAGTGGTGAAGCCGGAGAAGTACTGGGAGAACAACGTCGGCGGCACGATGGCCCTGCTGGAGGCCATGCGCTCGACGGGCGTCCGCAAGCTTGTCTTCTCCTCCACCGCCGCCACGTACGGCGAGCCGGAGGAAACCCCCATCGTCGAGTCGGCACCGACGTCACCGACGAACCCGTACGGCGCCTCGAAGCTGGCCGTCGACCACATGATCACCGGCGAGGCGGCGGCGCACGGCCTCGGCGCGGTGTCGCTGCGTTACTTCAACGTGGCGGGCGCGTACGGCAGTTGCGGCGAGCGGCACGACCCCGAGTCGCACCTCATCCCGCTGGTCCTCCAGGTCGCCCAGGGCAGGCGCGACGCCATCTCCGTCTTCGGCGACGACTACCCGACGCCGGACGGCACGTGCATCCGCGACTACATCCACGTCGCGGATCTGGCGGAGGCCCACCTGCTGGCCCTCACAGCCGCCAAGCCCGGCGAGCACCTGATCTGCAACCTCGGCAACGGCAACGGCTTCTCGGTCCGCGAGGTCATCGAGACGGTGCGCCAGGTCACCGGGCACCCGATTCCCGAGGTGGCGGCGCCGCGCCGCGGCGGCGACCCGGCGGTGCTGGTGGCCTCGGCGCGGACGGCCCGTGAGCGGCTCGGCTGGAACCCGTCCCGCGCGGATCTCGCGGGGATCGTGGCGGACGCTTGGGTGTTCGCGCAGAACGTGTCGAAGGAGCGCTAGGTGGGCGTACGGGAAGGCTTCGAGGAGCTGTACGGGGCGGCCCCCGAGGGCGTGTGGGCGGCGCCGGGCCGGGTCAACCTGATCGGCGAGTACACGGACTTCAACGAGGGTTTCGTGATGCCCCTCGCGCTGCCGCACACGGCGGTGGCGGCGGTCTCGCGCCGCGACGACGGCGTGCTGCGGCTGCACTCGGCCGACATCGAGGGCCCGGTCGTCGAACTGCACGTGGACGAGCTCGTGCCGCGGACGAACACGAGCTGGGCGGCGTATCCGGCGGGTGTGGTGTGGGTCCTGCGCGAGGCAGGCCACACGGTGACGGGCGCGGACATCCACCTCGGCTCGACGGTGCCGACGGGCGCGGGCCTGTCCTCCTCGGCCGCACTGGAGGTCGTGACGGCCCTCGCCCTCAACGACCTGTTCGAACTCGGCCTTACGGGAGCGGAGTTGGCCCGCGTCTCCCAGCGCGCGGAGAACGACTTCGTCGGCGTCCCCTGCGGCATCATGGACCAGACGGCGTCCGCCTGCTGCACCGAGGGCCACGCCCTCCACCTCGACTGCCGCGACCTCTCCATCCGCCAGGTCCCCTTCGGCCTGCCCGCCCACGGCCTTCAGCTCCTGGTCGTCGACACCCGCGTCAAGCACGCCCTGGGCGACGGCGAGTACGCGGAACGCCGGGAGGGCTGCGAGGAGGGCGCGCGCATCCTGGGCGTCTCACACCTGCGGGACGTGGCGTACGGCGACCTCGACACGGCCCTGTCCCGCCTGTCCGACGAACGCGTACGCCGCTACGTACGCCACGTCGTCTCGGACGACCACCGCGTGGAGCAGGTCATCGCCCTGCTGGACGCGGGCGACGTACGAGCCATCGGCCCCGTCCTCACCGACGGCCACGCCTCCCTGCGGGACGACCTCCGCATCTCCTGCCCCGAGCTGGACCTGGTCGTCTCGGCGGCGAACGAGGCCGGTGCGCTGGGCGCCCGCATGACAGGCGGCGGCTTCGGCGGCTCGGCGATCGTGCTGGTCGAGGACGAGGACGCGGACACGGTCACGAAGGCGGTGGAGGAGGCCTTCGCGGGGGCGGGGTTCACGGCTCCGCGGGTGTTTCCGGCGGTGCCTTCGGCTGGGGCGCGGCGGGTGGGTTGAGCTCGGGGGATTTCTCCCCCGCCGCCCCTATCCGTCCCATGCCCGGGGCCGAACCCGGAACTGTGGCCTGTCAGACGCGGCTCCCGCAGTCGCTCTGGCGCGGGCTCACTTGATGAAGACCGCGCGCGCAATGTCATCCGGGGCGGCGCTCGTCTCGGCGATCAGCTCTCCGTCGGCGGACCAGATGCCCGAACGGCCGGACGTGCGCTTGAAGCCGCCACCGGTCGGGCCCGCGAAGGCCGCCGTGGCGACCCACACGCCGTGGTCCGCGGCGGCCCGGCGGGCGCGCTCGCCGTGAACCTCAGCCTCGCGATCGGCGTGGACAACCCCAGCTACATAGCCGTCGATGCCCAGCGCGGCCGTCTTCGCGGCGTGCTCGGGGATACCGGTGTCGCGGCAGATGGCGAGCCCCAGCCGCCACCCGTCCACTTCGATCACGGCAGGCTCGCCGGGCACGAAGTGAACGGCCTCGCTGCCGTGCAGGCAGACCTTCCCATAGGCCACGCGCGCGCCGCTTCCGTCCACAGCCAGGATGCCGATGCGCGGACCCGGCACAGGCGCGCCGACCAGGGCGAGCGTCCCGGTCTCGGCGCACGCGGCGATGATCGGAGCCAGCCGTTCGTCGTCCTGGGAGACCGGCGCTGCGTCCAACTCGTATCCTGTCAGCGACATCTCGGGGAACACCACCACCCGCGCGTCCGCCGCCCGAACGGCCTCCGCGTGGGCCACCGCGTTGGCCGTCACGTCGTGAGCCGCGCACCTCGGCTGCGCCACCGCGATGCTCAACGGCTGCCCCACCCTGAACTCCCCTCGTCGCCTCCACGGCGTTCCGTCGTGCTCGGGGTCTGCGGCCGTCGCCTCAGGCTCGGTCGTCGTCGAACAGATCGGCCGCGTCGGTGACGTCGTAGGCACGCTCCACCCAGATCTGGAGCTGGTCGGGGTCCGTGCAACTGCGCACCCGTTCCCGGACGGAGGCCGGTACCTCGATGTGACGCCGGTCCAGGGTGCGGAGGATGCCCGCAATCCGCTCTTCCACCCGACCCTCTTCTCGCAGCTTCACGGCGACCGGGTTCTTGAAGAAGTAGTTCACCGGCATCATCAGCTCCTTCCAGATCTTCTTCGCCTGCGTATCGACCAGGCCTGACTCGACGAGCTCCGCGAACATGGACGCGCTGTCGGGATCCACGGTCTCCAGAACCGCTGCGAGTGGTCCCAGTATCGCAGCGGCATCCGGCCCTTTACCATGCGTGATCGCCGAGAACACCGCGAGAGTGACGTCCCGCGCCGCCACCGTCTCGTCCGCGATCACCGGCACGTCGTCCGGCCCGAGGACGAGCGGCCACTTCGCACCAGGGTCGGCGACCGTGTCGCCGCACGGGCTCAGCTCGCGCGTATTCTGGAACTGTCCGAGACAGAACACATCACCGTTCGCGTGATCCCCTTCGATCTGGACGGCTTCGCAGGCGCCTGGAACACCATGATGTTGGCGGGCGGCGCCGTGCCCAAGCTGGACACAGCGGTGCGCGATACACCCCACGGCACGGCCTTCATCGACTCCGAAGCCCAACTCGGCGCCTCTCGAACACTTTTCCGTAAAATGGAGGCTGCGTCACTCGATCTCCAACGGTCGCGTGACTTCATCCATCGCTTGGCCAAGGAACTGTGAGGCGCACCGATGACCACCCTCGCCAACTGGCAGAAGTCTTCCTTCTCCGGCGGTGCCGACGGCAACAATTGCCTGGAACTGGCCACCACCGGCCCCCGGTCGATCCACCTCCGCGAAAGCGACGACCCCACCACCCAATTCACCACCGCCCCCACCACCCTCGCCCATCTCCTCCAAGGCATACGCTCCGGCACCCTCAGTCCGGCGGCTCCGGAAGCCGTTCGCTGACCGGGCCCGCCCGGTCCAGGAGCCCCGTGCGCGCCGCCAGCGCCGCCGCCTCCAGCCTCGACCCCACGCCCAGCTTCATCAGCACCCGCTGTACGTGCGTACGGGCCGTGCTCGGTGCGATCCCCATACCGGCCGCGATCAGCCGCGTGTCCTCGCCCTCCGCGACCCGGACCAGGACCTCGACCTCCCGCGGCGTGAGCATCTGCAACAGCCGCTGGCCCTCGTCGTCCGGCTGGGCAGCCGGGTTGAGGAGTTCGCTGAAGGCGCCCTGGAGCAGTTGCGGGGCCACCGCCGCCTCTCCCGCGCGGGCCTTCATGATGGCGCGCTCCACGCCCTCGATGCGCTCGTCGTGCCGTACGTAGCCCGAGGCGCCGGCGGCGAAGGCGGCGGCGATGCCGCGGGGATTCGGTACCGGGCCGAGGACCAGCACGGCCACCTGCGGGCGCTCGCGCTTGATCTTCACCACCGGGTCGAAGATGCCCGGCTCGGCGGGTGTTGCCGTGCCGAGCAGGCACACCTCAGGTGCCCTGGTGATCACCAGCTCCGCCGCGCCCGCGGCGGGCGCCGCCGCGGCGAGCACGCGGTGTCCGCGCAGCTTCAGTGCCGAGGCCAACGCCTCGGCGAGCAGACGGTGGTCATCGACCACCATGAGCCGCACACCCATCGAGCCCAACCCCCCAGTTCCCCCAGGTCCCCAACTGGTCCCCCATGGACAGGAGCCCCCCGGCTCTCCATCCCCCGGAAGCTACACGCTTGTTCGACGTTGCGCTTCCCCTACCGGTGAGAAGTGCCCCGGATTGCCAAAATTCCTCGCATTCGTGAGCGAGCGAGGAAACGACCGAGGACAAGCGTAGGCCCCGTCCCTGAGCAGGGACGGGGCCTTGATCCACGTAGGGACGCCTTGATCGTCGTACGACCGGAAACGGCCGCCTTCCGATCGCCGTACGCCCTACTGCGCGCCGAATCCGATCGTCGTGTACTTCTCCCCGTCCAAGGAGGACGAGGGCTTGCTGATCAGGTCCCGGCCCATGAAGAGGCGGCCGTTCGTGTAGAGCAGCTCGGACGACTTCGGGACCATGCTGCTGATCGCGTTGCGGACCTGCTTGGTGGCCGGGGTCACCAGGAGCGTGGTCTGCTCGAAGCTGCCGCCGTCGATCGAGACGATCTCGGAACCCTTGTCGTAGGGGCCCTGCTTGTACGCGATGATGTCGCCGCCGTCCATCCGGACCGGGAACATCTCGTAGCCGTCACCGGCGTCGGCGCGGTCGCCCGCCGTCTTGCCGGTGGCCAGCGAGAAGGAGATCACCTCGTTGGTGCGGCTGAACTCCTTGGTCCCGTCGTGCTGCTTCGTCGGGACGTAGAGCTTGTCGTTGCCGACGACGATCCCCTTGCAGTCGTGGATCTTGCCGACACCGCAGTCGTGCTCGTACCGTCCGTCCTCCAGCGTGATCTTCGTCCGCAGCTTGCCGCTCTCGTCGAGTGAGAAGACGTCCGTGGCACCCGACGAGGTGATCTCATCGGAGTCCAGACCGATCACGACCGGCTTGGTGGAGATCACCTTGGCGTTGTCGATGCCGTCGGCGAGCTTGTACGTCCACTGGACGCTGCCGTCCTTGGGGTTGAGCAGCTGGACCTCGAGCTTCTCCTCGCCGTACTCACCGCACTTGCGCACGGCGACCAGCTGCTCGCCGCCGCGATAACCGAGGTCCTCGCACGATTCGACCTTCGGCTGCCACAGGGCCTTGCCGGTCGTGAGGTCGAAGCCCGCGCCGCCGTCGAGTCCTGCGCCCACCGCGACCGTGGTGCCGGTGATGCTGGCTTCCTCGAACTTGGCCTTCTCGCTGCCGTCGCCCACGGACTTGGTCCAGAGCTTCTTGCCGGTGTTCAGGTTGAAGGCCGTGACCTCGGTGCACCCGGGGTACTCGTTGGTCTTGCTGCGCTTGGACCCCTCGGAGATCACCACGGTCACACCGTCCTTGGTGACCTCGGGAGAGGCCGCGCAGGTGTGACCCGCCAGCGGCATCGTCCAGGTTTCCTTGCCGGTGGCCGGGTCGTAGCCGATGACCTCGCTGAGGCCCGACTTGGCGTACACCTTGTCCGTCAGCCAGGAACCACCCACGCTCCAGACCTCGTCGTCGGGCACCGCGGGCTGGGGTACCTGGAAGAGGACCTTGGCGCTGGTGCTGGACGGCACCTTCTCCGAGCCGCCTCCGTCGACGGCCTCCTCGCCCTTGTCGTCGCCCTTGCCGCCGGTGCCGCCGGACGTACCCGAGGCGTCGTTCTTGTCGTCGCCTCCGGTCGAGGACGCGTACCAGACGCCCACGCCCACGATGAGGCCGATGGCCAGGACGGCCGCGACGATGATCATCAGCTGGGCGTTGAGCTTGCGTCCGCCGCCCGGCGCCTGCGGCTGGAGCGGCATCGTCGAGGGCTGCGGGTAGCCGTACTGGGGCTGCTGACCCGGGTAGCCGTAACCGGGCTGGCCCGGGGGCTGGGTCTGCGGGTATCCGTACGGCTGGGGCGGGGCCGTCGGGGGCGGGGTCCCGGGTGCCTGTGGGGACTGCTGTGGGTAGCCGTAGCCGGGGTTCGGCGGGGTGCCCTGCGGCGGGTTGCCCTGCGGCGGGGTCGGCGCACCGAATCCGCCCGGCGGCGGGCTCTGCGGGGCGCCGAATCCGCCCGGCGGCGGATCCTGGGGAGCCCCGAAACCGTTCGGCGGCGGGTCCTGCGGGGCTCCGAAACCACCGGGCGGCGGACTCTGCGGAGCCCCGAAACCACCCGGTGGCGGGTCCTGGGGTGCGCCTGAACCGCCTTCCTGCGGCGGCTGGTTGGGCGGTGGGGGCGGCGGCTGGCTCATGACGGTTTACCTCGGAAAGCTCGGAGAAGAAAGGGAGTGGGGGGCGGGACGAGGGCGGTCACTTGCCGTAGGCCAGCATCAGCTTTTCCTGCGCCTCGTCGCGACCCGTCAGCCGGGCCGTGGAGATGTAGAAGCGCCCGTCCACGTAGTCCACGTCCTTCGAGTAGAAGCCGCTCTCGATGTCCGCGGTGCCCTGCGGGTTCTGCAGCAGCTTCTTCGGCGTGTGAGAGCCGTCCCCCGTCGGGATGGACACGATCCGGCCGCCCGAGTCGTACGACGGCTGGACGTACGCGAGAAGGTTCGTGCCGTCCATCTTCAGCGGCTGCATGCTCTCTTCCACCGGGGACTTGGTGCGCCACTTCTCCTTGCCGGTCGCCAGGTTGATCGCGACGATCTCGTTGGCGCCGGTCTTCGCGTCGGTCGGCAGGTAGAGGGTGTCCTTGTCGGCCGCGACGCCCTGACAGCCCTGCAGATCACGCGAGAGGATCGCCCAGCCGCACTCGGGCGCGAAGGACTCGTCGATGTCGACCTGCGCGGTCACCTGACCGTTGTTCAGCGTGGAGATGTTCCACTGCTTCTTGTCCTCGTTGGTGAGGTACATGACGACGGGGTCGGTGGAGTACGCACGCGCGGCCTGCCAGCCCTTGGGAACCTTCCAGGTCCACTTGGCCTTGCCGGTCGCCGGGTCGAGTTCCTGCACCTCGTCGTGCTGGTTGTCGCTGCCGGCCGCGCAGGACGAGACGGAGATCAGCTTGCTGCCGCCCGCGAAGGCCGCCGGGAAGCAGGCCGCGCCGTACCTCTTCTTGTCCCACAGCTTGTCGCCGGTCGAGACGTCGTAACCGATGCCCGACTGCCCGCGGCCGACCACCAACGTGTCGCCGGTGACGGTCAGTCCGAGCTGGAGCATGCTGTCGAAGAGTTCGCCCTCCGGGATCTCCTCGGTCCAGCCCTGCTTGCCGGTGTCGAGGTCGATCTCCATCAGCTGGTTGCAGTCGGCGGTGTCCTTGGTGCCCGCCTTGTACGCGATGACGATCTTGTCGTCGGCCGTCTTCTCCGGGGTGACCGAGCAGATCTCCTGCGGCAGCGTGATCTCGGGCCAGGCCGGCTTGCCGTCACTGACGTTGTAGGCGAAGACCTGCTTGTACGCGGCCTTCACGGCGGTCTTGTCGGTGATCCACATACCGGGGGCGTCCGCGCCGGAACCGGGCGCGTCGGGCCCCTCCTTGTACCAGAGCACCTTCGATTCGCCCGCCTGGCGGCCCGCGTTGAGGTCCTCGGTGTCCTTGCCGCCTCCGCCGTCACCGTCGCCGGGGTTGATCGGGTCCTCGCCCGGGGTGGGGTTGGCGTCGCCACTCTTCTTGGCGTCAGGCTTCTTGTCGCCGTCGTCGCCGCTGGAGACCGCGTACACGGTGGCGCCGATGACGAGGGCGGCGGCCAGCGCGGCTCCGATGATGATGGCGGGCTTGCCCTTGAAGGGGTTGCGCGAGCCGCCGCCCGGCGGGGTGCCGGGCGGGCCTGGGAACTGGGGCTGCTGCGGGTAGCCGTAGCCGGGCTGGCCGTAGGGGCCGGGCTGCTGAGGCTGTCCGTACGGGCCGGGCTGCGGGGCGTACGGTCCCGGCTGGGCGTACGGTCCTGGCTGCTGGCCGTACGGACCCGGCTGGTTGTACGGGCCGGGCTGCTGGGGGTAGCCGTAACCAGGCTGTTGGGCGGGCGGGGCCCCCGGGGCTCCGCCCTGCTGCGGCGCCTGTGGCGTGCCCTGCGGAGGCGGCGGCGCCTGCGGAGGCTGCGCGGGCGGCGGAGGCGTTCCCTGGCCCGGAGGGTTCTGCCCGCCCGGATCCTGTGGAGCTCCGAACCCGCCCTGTGGCGGCTGGTTGGGCGGCTGGGACATCAGCGCGTTCCCCCTTCATCACTGATTTTTAGCCACGCCTAGAAGTACGCAGTGAACACGGAGTTGTACTCAGCGTCGTACTCAGACAGTTCAGACGGTTCTCAGACGGCCCTTTCTATCACCATGTCCCGCTCGAACTCAGGGCCGGTCCAACCCCTGTTCCCAAGGGAGGACCGGCCCGTGATGACCCCGTTACGCTCCTTCACGCCACCTTCACGCGTCGTCTGCGAGCTCCAGCCAACGCGTCTCCAACTCCTCGCGCTCGGTGGCCAGTTCGCGCAGGCCGGCGTCCAGTTCGGCCACCTTTCCGAAGTCCGTGGCGTTCGCGGCGATTTGGTCGTGCAGCTTCTTCTCGTTCTGGGAGAGCTTGTCCAACTGCCGCTCGATCCTCTGGAGTTCCTTCTTGGCGGCGCGGGCGTCGGCGGCGGAGATGCCGGGCTTCTCTGCGGGGGGCGCCACGGGGGTCCGGGCGGCCACGGCCTCCTCCATCCTGTGCCGCCGCTCCAGGTATTCGTCGATCCCGCGCGGCAGCATCCGCAGCGTCGCGTCGCCGAGCAGCGCGAACACCCGGTCCGTGGTCCGCTCGATGAAGAACCGGTCGTGGGAGATCACGACCATCGAGCCGGGCCAGCCGTCGAGGACGTCCTCGAGCTGGGTGAGGGTCTCGATGTCGAGGTCGTTGGTGGGCTCGTCGAGGAAGAGGACGTTCGGCTCGTCCATGAGCAGCCGCAGGAGCTGGAGCCGGCGGCGCTCACCACCGCTCAGGTCACCGACCGGCGTCCACTGCTTCTCCTTGTTGAAGCCGAAGGTCTCGCAGAGCTGACCGGCCGTCATCTCGCGTCCCTTGCCGAGGTCGACGCGGTCGCGGACCTGCTGCACGGCCTGCAACACCCTGAGGGCCGGGTCGAGTTCGGAGACCTCCTGCGAGAGGTAGGCGAGCTTCACGGTCTTGCCGACCACAACCCGTCCGCCTTCGGGCTGCCGCTCGCCCCCGCTGTACGCCGCGTCGGCCAGCGCCCGCAGCAGGGAGGTCTTGCCCGCGCCGTTCACCCCGACGAGGCCGATACGGTCGCCGGGGCCGAGCTGCCACGTCACATGCTTCAGCAGCACCTTCGGGCCGGCCTGCACGGTCACGTTCTCGAGGTCGAAGACGGTCTTGCCGAGCCGGGTGGACGCGAACTTCATCAGCTCGCTGCTGTCGCGCGGCGGCGGTACGTCCGCGATCAGCTCGTTCGCGGCCTCGACGCGGAAGCGCGGCTTGGACGTACGGGCCGGGGCGCCGCGGCGCAGCCAGGCCAGCTCCTTCCTGACCAGGTTCTGCCGCTTGACCTCCTCTGTGGCCGCGATGCGCTCACGCTCGGCGCGCGCGAAGACGTAGTCGGAGTAGCCGCCCTCATACTCGTACACATCGCCCTTCTGCACGTCCCACATCCGCGTGCAGACCTGGTCGAGGAACCACCGGTCGTGGGTGACGCACACGAGCGCGGACCGCCGCTCCCGCAGATGCTTCGCCAGCCAGGCGATCCCCTCCACGTCCAGGTGGTTGGTGGGCTCGTCGAGGATGATCAGGTCCTGCTCGGCGATCAGCAGCTTGGCCAGCGCGATGCGGCGCCGCTCGCCGCCGGAGAGCGGACCGATGACGGTGTCGAGACCCTGCGGGAACCCGGGCAGATCCAGCCCGCCGAACAGTCCGGTGAGTACGTCCCTGATCTTGGCGTTGCCCGCCCACTCATGGTCGGCCATGTCCCGGATGACCTCGTGCCGGACAGTGGCCTCCGGGTCGAGGGAGTCGTGCTGGGTGAGCACACCGACGTGCAGACCGCCGGAGTGCGTGACGCGCCCGGTGTCGGCCTCCTCCAGCTTGGCGAGCATCCGGATCAGCGTGGTCTTGCCGTCACCGTTGCGCCCGACGACGCCGATCCTGTCTCCCTCGGACACTCCGAGCGAGACGCCGTCGAGCAGGGCACGGGTGCCGTACACCTTGCTGACGTTCTCGACATTGACCAGGTTGACGGCCATTTCTCTCCTGACGCGGGGATCGATCAGCCTTCCAGCCTAGGCCCTCCGGGCGAGGGGCCGGGGCGTGCAGGGATCGTCACTCTTTGTGATGACGCGTTCCGGAAGCTCAGAGCACCGTCGCGCCGGGCGCGGGTGAGGGCGCGAGCCGGGCGGCGCGGCATGTGCCCGAGGCGAGCAGCGCCTCGGCGACCTTCGTCGCTGACGGCGCGTCCCGGGTCAGGAACGCCGCCGTCGGGCCCGAGCCGGAGACCAGGGCGGCGAGGGCACCGGCCGCCGTGCCAGCGGCAAGGGTGTCGGCCAGCGACGGGCACAGGGACAGGGCCGCGGGCTGGAGGTCGTTGGAGAGGGCGGCTGCGAGGGCGGTCGGGTCGCCCTTCGCGAGGGCGTCGAGGAGGGGCTGGGACGCGAGTGGTTCGGGAACCTCGACGCCTTCGGTGAGGCGGTCGAACTCCGCGTACACCGCCGGGGTCGAAAGGCCGCCGTCGGCCACGGCGAAGACCCAGTGGAAGGTGCCGCCGACTTCCAGCGGGCGCAACTGTTCGCCCCGGCCCGTGCCGAGCGCGGCCCCGCCGACCAGGCTGAACGGTACGTCGCTGCCCAACTCGGCGCAGATCTCGAGGAGTTCGGGCCGGGGGGCGTTCGTACCCCAGAGGACATCGCAGGCCAGGAGTGCGCCGGCGGCGTCGGCGGAGCCGCCTGCCATACCGCCGGCGACCGGAATGTCCTTGGTGATGTGGATGTGCACGTCGGGGACGAAGCCATGGCGGGCAGCCAGCTTCCGGGCCGCGCGGGCCGCCAGGTTCGTGTGGTCCAGGGGCACTTGGTCCGCATCCGGCCCGTCGCACGTGATGCGCAGCTCGTCCGCCGCCGTCACCGTGACCTCGTCGTACAGGCCGACCGCCAGGAAGACGTTCGCCAGGTCGTGGAAGCCGTCGGGGCGGGCGGCGCCCACGGCCAGCTGGACGTTGACCTTCGCCGGGACACGTACCGTCACGCTCACTGCTCTCCGCGCTCCTTGTTCTCCGCCGGCCTGTTCTCCGCGTTGCCGGTCGGCCGGTTCTCCGCGATGCGGGCGAACTCCTCCACCGTCAGGGCCTCGCCCCGTGCCTGCGGCGATACACCCGCCGCGACCAGGGCGGACTCCGCTGCCGCCGCCGACCCCGCCCAGCCGGCGAGCGCGGCCCGCAGGGTCTTGCGCCGCTGGGCGAAGGCGGCGTCGACCACAGCGAAGACCTCGCGCCTCGAAGCCGTCGTCTTGAGGGGCTCGGTACGGCGGACGAGGGAGACGAGCCCGCTGTCCACGTTCGGGGCGGGCCAGAAGACGGTGCGGCCGATGGCACCGGCTCGCTTGACTTCGGCGTACCAGTTGGCCTTCACCGACGGCACGCCGTAGACCTTCGAACCGGGTGCCGCGGCCAGCCGGTCGGCGACCTCCGACTGCACCATCACGAGCGTGCGCTCGATGGTGGGGAAGGTCTCGAGCATGTGCAGCAGCACGGGGACGGCGACGTTGTAGGGGAGGTTCGCGACGAGCGCGGTCGGCGGGGGGCCGGGCAGCTCGGCCACGTGCATCGCGTCGGAGTGCACCAGCGCGAAGCGGTCTGCGCGATCCGGCATACGCGCTGCGACGGTGGCGGGAAGCGCGCCGGCCAGTACGTCGTCGATCTCGACGGCGACGACCCGGTCCGCCACCTCCAGCAGGGCCAGGGTGAGGGAGCCCAGGCCCGGGCCCACCTCGACGACCACGTCCTCTGGGCGGACGTCCGCGGTGCGGACGATGCGGCGGACCGTGTTGGCGTCGATGACGAAGTTCTGTCCGCGCTGCTTGGTGGGGCGTACGCCGAGGGCGGCCGCGAGTTCGCGGATGTCGGCGGGGCCCAGGAGGGCGTCGGGGGTGTTGCTCACGGTGGCCAGCGTACGGCGCGGTGGGCGGGGGTTCTTTCCCCTACCCCGCCCCTTCCCGAAACTGGGGGCTGCGCCCCCAGGCCCCCGCCAGGAGGTGGAGGTGACAGTCGTGTCGCGGCTGCCAGTGCGTCGTGGCTGGTCGCGCCCACGCGGCGGAGCCGCAAATCGACACAGCCCCGCGCCCCTGAATCGCCAAAGCCTGCGACTCCCCCGGGCCGGAAAATCCCGCACCCCCAACTGCCCACGGCCCCGCAGCCGCGACACGACGTGTCACCACCCACCCCCTTGCGGGGGTCTGGGGCGCAGCCCCCAGTTTCGGGAAGGGGCGGGGCTGGGGAAAGAAACGCCTGCCCCAGCCCACCGCAAGTTCACGTATGCAGCCGCCCCCCGCAGTGCGGCCAAGGACTCGCCCCTCGGCGTACGTACAGCTTCTTCGCCCGATACGTCTGCTCCGCCGCCGACGCGTCCTGCGGCCGCCCGGTACCGCCGAGGCTCTGCCAGGTCCGAGTGTCGAACTGGTAGAGGCCGCCGTACGTGCCGGAGGGGTCCACCGCCCCAGGCCGGCCCCCGGATTCGCAGGCCGCGAGCGCGCTCCAGTTGAGGTCGTCGACATCGGCGGGAGCCGCCGGCAGGGGCTTGGTGCCGATCTTCACGAGCTGGGTGCGGGGTTCGTGGACCACCTCGGAGTCGAGCGGGCGCGGCTTGGAGCGGACGCCGTTGACCGTGCGGTGGGCGTAGGTGACGCGCCGCATGCCGGGCTGCCCAGCCTGCTCGACGACCTCGGTGCCCCGGAACAACGAGGCGTCCGGCGTCCGCCGCACCCCGAACGCGATGGGCTCCTCGCGGACCTCCTTCGTGCGCGTGATCCGCAGCACCGTCACCGTCTGCCCGTCGCGCGGAAAGCTCCCGGGCGGGACGGACGTGGTGTCCTGTCCGCGCAGGTTGATCCCGGCGCCCTCCACGGCCTCGCGGACGGTCGCGGCGTTCGTCCGGACCGTCCGAGCCCGCCCGTCCGCCATGACCGTCACGGTCCGCTCGGTCCGGACGTCGAGGGTCAGTCCCTCCAGTCCGATCCGTTTGGAGCGCGGGGCCGACACGTACGCGCCCTCCGCACGCACCCCGAGCTCCCTCAGCGCCCCGTCCACCGTGCGCGCCGTCGTCCACACCGTGCGCCGCCGGCCGTCGAGCGTGAGATGCAGGGGCCGTCCGTACCGTACGGCGATCTCGTCACCGCTGGTCAGCGGGGTTCCGGGAGCGGGCGCCACGATGTCGTGGGCACCCACCTCGACGCCCTCGTCGGCGAGCAGCTCGGTCACGTCGTCCGCGAAGGTGTGCAGCGTGCGGGGCTTGCCGTCGACGGTCAGCTCGATCGCCTTGTCGTCGGCGACGAACGCGGTGGTACCGCCGGCCAGAAACGCGACGACCAGCGCCCGCGGCACCAGCCGGCGCACCGCCTGCGGCCGCTCTGCGGCCTTCTGGCGCCGCGCCGCCCGGCGCGCCTCGGCCCTGCCGCCGAAAGCACCGGGCAGCTCGATCGTGGGCGGAAGCGGGCGGGGCAGCTGGGGTTCGGTGGCGGCTTCGGGGTGGGTCTCGTAGGGGACCTCGTGCTGGGTCTCGTACGCGGGCCGGTACGTGTCCACGTAATCCCGCGGATCCTCAGCGGCGTACGGCTGATCGTTCGGCTGATCATTCTGCTGATCGTTCTCGTACGTCGGGCCATACGTCTCGTACTGCGAAATGCTCACGACGACACGCTCCAGGGGGTCCTCCGGATCGGGCGCGGAGAACCTAGCGGAGCGGCCGTCACTGTCCAAGGCGCCACGACTACGTTGCGTCGTCGCGACGGCTGATAATGCGCCTCCGTGGGCGTTATGCGTCAGTAGTCGAAGGCACGCTTCGTATTCGCCGCGAGGGCTGTCGCCAGCGCGTCCTCGTCCAGACCCCGTACGGCGGCCATCGCGCGGACCGTGACCGGAATGAGATACGGCGCGTTAGGCCGTCCGCGGTACGGCGCGGGGGTCAGGAAGGGCGCGTCCGTCTCGACGAGGACGAGTTCGAGGGGGGCCACGGCGAGGGCGTCGCGCAGGGGTTGGGCGTTCTTGAAGGTCATGTTCCCGGCGAAGGACATGAAGTAGCCGTTCTCGGCGCACAGTTCGGCCATCTCCGCGTCCCCGGAGTAGCAGTGGAAGACGGTGCGTTCTGGCGCGCCCTCCTCCTTGAGCACGCGTAGCACGTCGGCGTGGGCGTCGCGGTCGTGGATGACCAGGGTCTTGCCGTGCCGCTTGGCGATCTCGATATGGGCCCGGAAGGACCGCTCCTGGGCGGCCTTGCCCTCGGGTCCCGTACGGAAGTAGTCGAGCCCTGTCTCCCCGACGCCCTTGACCTGCGGGAGGCCCGCGAGCCGGTCGATCTCGGCGAGCGCCTCGTCCAGTGCGCCTTCTCCGCCGGGCTCGCGGGCGCCCTGCCGGGACCATCCGTCGGGGTCGCCGAGGACGATCCGGGGCGCCTCGTTGGGGTGCAACGCGACGGTCGCGTGCACGGCCTCGTACTCCGCGGCCGTCTCGGCCGCCCACCGCGAGCCCTTCAGGTCGCAGCCGACCTGCACCACCGTCGTCACACCGACCGCCGCGGCCTTCGCGAGCCCCTCCGCGACCGTGCCGGACTGCATGTCGAGGTGGGTGTGCGAGTCGGCGACGGGCACACGGAGGGGGTCCGGGAGGGGCGGGGCTTCGGCGTTGGAGGGCATGCCCCGATCCTACGAAGGGGCCCTCCCGCGCCTCACCCCGCCTTGCGGTGATGGAACGGGTGGAGCAGATCGGACAGGTGCCAGTGGTGGCGTTCCCTGGGCTCCGCGGACCCCGTGGACTCCGCCTCGGGTTGCTCCGCCTGGTGAGGCACTGAGCGGGAGCGGCGCGGGTGCAGGGAGTTCAGCGCCGAGGACACCTGCCCCGGGCGCATGATCCGTACGACATGACCGTCGCAGTTCTGGCAGGTGGGCCGGCTCAACGGCGACGGCACCACCTGGCCATCGGCCACGTACGTCACGAACTCGGTGCCCTCGGCGTCGAGGTGATGCTCGATCGCGTACGACTGCTCCCAGCCGTGCCCGCACCGCATACAGGCGAACGAATACGACTCGTGCACGACGGCCATCTCACTCATGCCAGCTCCTAGGTCCGCTGGTCTGACGCCTCCGGGGGAGCGGAGGCGGGGGACGGGTGCGTCCCGTCACCAGTGGACTCTTCTGACGGAGCAAGTGCATGGAACCTGTCAACTATTGAAGCCGACTTGGCAGTTCTTTGTCCGAGGGCCCCGAATAGCGGGGCTGAGCTTTGCCTGCGCGGGGGGCACCATTTACCGCGCCCCGTCAGGGGCGCGGGGAACTGCGCGAGGAACCACACACGGCCCGCACCCCGCGCGATGCAGCAACCCTCACACGATGCAGCAACCCTCAATGGCGCTACCCGGAACGCCCGGTCTCAAGGCGCGGAGTGCTTTGAAGCCACCACGGCATCGAAAACCTCCCGCTTGGGGCGCCCCGCCTCCGCGGCGACGGAGGCGATGGCCTCCTTACGCCGCTCCCCCGCCTCCTCCCGCACCCGCACTCGGCGCACGAGCTCCGCCGCGTCCACGTCCTCGGCACCCTTCTCCGGCGCCCCTTCCACGACAACGGTGATCTCCCCGCGAACACCCTCCGCGGCCCAAGCCGCAAGCTCCCCCAGCGGCCCCCGCCTGACCTCCTCGTACGTCTTGGTCAGCTCCCGGCACACGGCGGCCCGCCGCTCGGCGCCGAACACCTCCGCCATCGCGGCGAGCGTGTCGTCGACCCGGTGCGGCGACTCGAAGTACACAAGCGTGCGCCGCTCCCCCGCGACCTCCCGCAGCCGGGACAGCCGCTCGCCCGCCTTCCGAGGCAGGAACCCCTCGAAGCAGAACCTGTCGACAGGCAGCCCGGACAGCGCGAGCGCGGTGAGCACGGCGGACGGTCCGGGCACGGCGGTCACCCGGATGTCCTTCTCCACCGCCGCCGCGACCAGCCGGTAGCCGGGGTCGGACACCGACGGCATCCCCGCGTCGGTCACCAGCAGCACGCGCGCCCCGCCGGCCAGGGCCTCGACGAGTTCGGGCGTACGGGCCGACTCGTTGCCCTCGAAGTACGACACGACCCGTCCGGCGGGCTGCACGCCCAGTGCCTGGGTCAGTCGGCGCAGCCGCCGGGTGTCCTCTGCGGCTATCACATCGGCGGCCGTCAGCTCCTGGGCCAGCCGGGGCGGTGCGTCCGCGACGTCCCCGATGGGAGTGCCTGCGAGTACAAGGGTTCCTGTCACGGTTCCATCCTCGCAGGGCCGATAAAGGGGACTCGCACAGAAGGGTTCCCTACGATGGCGCGGTGACCAGTACCGCGTCCCACACGGACACCCGGCAGGCAGAGGGCGTCGAAGAGCGGCAGCCGTCGTGGCAGCTGCGGCTTCGCCGGTTCGGCTACACGCGCCGGGCCAGAAGCGACGTCCGTGACCGTCTGGTGCCCGCGTACGCGCAGCCCAGCCCGCGTCTGTGGGCGGCTTTCGGGCTGTCGAAGCCGGCCGCCACGCTCTTGGTGCGCTGGTCGGCATGGGTGGGCCCTTTGCTGATCACATTGCTGGCGGGCCTGACGCGGTTCTGGAACCTGGGCAGCCCGAAGGCGGTGATATTCGACGAGACGTACTACGCGAAGGACGCCTGGGCGCTCCTCCACCGCGGCTACGAGGTCAACTGGGCCAAGGACGCCAACGAGCTGATCCTGAAGAACAACGGCGACGTCCCGATCCCGTCGGAGGCCGCGTACGTCGTCCATCCCCCGGTCGGCAAATACATGATCGGGCTCGGCGAGTGGCTGTTCGGGTTCACGCCCTTCGGCTGGCGGTTCATGACGGCCGTGCTCGGCACGCTGTCCGTGCTGATGCTGTGCCGGATCGGCCGCCGGCTGTTCCGCTCGACGTTCCTCGGCTGCCTCGCGGGCGCCCTCATGGCCGTCGACGGGCTGCACTTCGTGATGAGCCGCACGGCGCTGCTCGACCAGGTGGTGATGTTCTTCGTCCTCGCGGCCTTCGGCTGCCTGGTCATCGACCGGGACAGGACGCGCGAACGCCTGGCCGCCGCGCTGCCGCCGGACGAGGACGGAGTCGTACGCCCGGACGCGCACACGGCGGAACACACCCGACTGGGTCTGCGCCCCTGGCGCTGGGCGGCAGGCCTGATGCTCGGCCTCGCCATCGGCACCAAGTGGAACGGTCTGTACGTCCTGGTCGCGTTCTGCCTGATGACGGTCCTGTGGGACGTCGGCTCGCGCAGGGTCGCGGGCGCCCGGCACCCGTACAAGGCGGTGCTCAAGCGCGACACGGGCCTGGCGTTCGTGGCGACCGTGCCGGTGGCGATCGTCACGTATCTCGCCTCCTGGACCGGCTGGATCCTGTCCCCCTCCGACGGCACCGGCGGCTACTTCCGGAACTGGGCGGCCACCGAGGGCAAGGGCGGCAGCTGGACGTTCCTGCCCGACTGGCTGCGCAGCCTGTGGCACTACGAGCACCAGGTGTACGAGTTCCATGTCGGCCTCACCTCGGCGCACACCTACCAGTCGAACCCGTGGAGCTGGATCGTCACCGGCCGCCCGGTCTCGTACTTCTACGAGTCCCCGAAGCCCGGCAAGGACGGCTGCCCCGTCGACGCGGGCGAGAAATGCGCCCGCGAGGTCCTCGCCCTCGGCACGCCCCTGCTGTGGTGGGCCGCGGGCTTCGCGATCCTCTATGTGCTGTGGCGCTGGTTCTTCCGCCGCGACTGGCGCGCGGGCGCCATCGCCTGCGGTATCGCGGCCGGCTATCTGCCCTGGTTCATGTACCAGGAGCGCACGATCTTCTTCTTCTACGCGATCGTCTTCCTGCCCTTCCTCTGCCTGGCCCTGGCGATGATGATCGGCGCGATCCTGGGCCCGCCGGGTTCGACCGAACGCCGCCGCGTGGCGGGCGCGGCGACGGCGGGCGTTCTGGTTCTCCTGATCGCGTGGAACTTCATCTATTTCTGGCCGATCTACACCGGCCAGGCCATCCCGATAGACACCTGGCGTTCACGGATGTGGCTGGATACCTGGGTGTGAGGGCTGGCCTGAAAGCGGCCTGAGGGCGGTCTGAGGGCGGTCTGAGGGCGGGACCGAGAACCTGACGGCTACCGGCCACCCCGGTTTAACAATCACGGAACAGCAGCCACACCGGCCCCTCCTCCCGCATACAGTGCGATAGGTGAGCATCTTTCTGAACACGTTCAGAAAGGCCGTGGGGAGGGGATCGCGCTATGCGCAAGGGGGCAAAGGCCGCCATCGTGGGCGGCGTGTTCGCGGTGATGGTCGGTGGTGCCGGATACGGCGCGTTCAACATCGTGTCGGCGATCACCGGGGACAGCTCGGCGGGGGGCGAGACCGTGAAGACCGGTCCGCCGTCGAGTGACGAGGTCAAGGAGACCAGCGAGGAGTTCTTCGCGGCCTGGGAGAAGGGCCAGGCGGCCAAGGCCGCCGGGCACACGAACAACGCGGGCGTGGCCCAGCCGCTGCTCGCCGGCTACCGCACCGAGGCGCATCTGACCGGCGTCGAGATCACGCCGGGTACACCGTCGGGCCAGACGGTGCCGTTCTCGGTCTCGGCCACGGTGTCGTACGAGGGGAAGAGCAAGCCCCTTTCGTACAAGAGCGAACTGACCGTCGTACGCGGGGACACCACCGGACGGGCACTGGTCGACTGGAAGCCGACCGTCCTGCACCCCGATCTGGACGAGGGCGACACCCTGGTCACGGGCGAGGCCGCCAGCCCTCCGATCGAGGCGGTGGACCGCAACGACACCGTGCTGACCAAGGAGAAGTACCCCTCGCTCGGGCCGATCCTGGACCAGCTGCGGGAGAAGTACGGCGACACCGCGGGCGGCACCCCGGGCGTCGAGCTGGCGGTCCGGAGCGCGGATGAGAACGCGGGCGACAAGACGCTTCTCACGCTCGCGGAGGGCAAGCCGGGCAAGCTGCGCACCACGCTCAGCGCGGGCGTGCAGGCCGCTGCGGAGAAGGCGGTCAAGCAGTACTCGGAGTCGTCGGTGGTCGCGGTGAAGCCGAGCACCGGCGAGGTGCTGGCGGTCGCCAACCACCGGACCGACGAGTTCAACGCGGCGTTCCTGGGCAAGCTCGCGCCGGGCTCCACCATGAAGATCCTCTCCGCGGCGACACTGATCGACAACGGCGTCACGAACGCGACCGGACCCGCGCCCTGCCCGGCGGAAGCGACCTGGCAGAGCCAGACCTTCAAGAACATCGAGGGCATGAAGCCCAACGAGAACGCGACCCTCTCGGAGAGCTTCGCGCTCTCCTGCAACACGGCGTTCGTGAAGTACGCGGACGAGGTGAAGGCCGACTCGCTCACGAAGGAGGCCCAGGAGCGCTTCGGTCTCGGCAGGGACAACTGGAAGACCGGCATCGCGTCCTTCGACGGCTCCGTCCCGGCCTCCGGCGGCCCCGACACGGCGGCCAACATGCTCGGCCAGGGCCAGGTCCAGATGAGCCCCCTCAACATGGCCTCCGTCACCGCGACCGCGATGACGGGCACCTTCCGGCAGCCGGTGATCGTGCCGCAGAGCCTCGACGACCGTGAACTGGCCACCGCGCAGGGGCTGGACGCCGGTACGGTCGCGCAACTGCGCCAGATGATGAACCGCACCGCGCTCAGCGGCACCGCGGCCAAGGCGATGGCCGGGCTCGGCGGCAGCGTCGGCGCGAAGACCGGTTCGGCGGAGGTCGACGGCCAGAAGACGTCCAACAGCTGGTTCACCGGCTACCGCGACGACATCGCGGCGGCGGCCATGACACAGGAGGGCGGCCGGGGCGGCGACGCGGCGGGCCCGATTGTCGCAGCCGTGCTACGAGCGTCCTCCTGAGGTCCCCTCTGTCACACCGGGACCCTAGGCTGTTGGCTCTCGTTCTCTAAGTGGAACGTGAGAGTACTGAGGCAAAAGCGGAGGAACGGGAGCCGTGGGGAACAGGGGACGCGCCAACGAGCGCGGCAGGACGAAGCCCGCCGTCATCGGCGGGATGATCGCCGTGGTCGTCGGTGGGGCGGGGTTCGGCGTCTACACCGTGTACGGCGGTGGGGCGGCGGCCGACGACAGCGCGTCGAAGGCCGCCGAACGCAAGGCGGCCGTGAAGACCGGCCCACTGTCGGCAGCCGAGGTCAAGTCGGCGGCCACGACCTTCCTCACGGCCTGGCAGAGCGGTGACGTCACGAAGGCCGCCGCCACCACGAACGACACGGCGGCGGCCCGCACGCTGCTCACCGGGTACGGCAAAGAGGCGCGCATCACGGACGTGACGCTCACGCCCGGCACCAGATCCGGCGCCAAGATGCCGTTCTCCGTCAAGGGCACGGTCTCCTACAAGGGCCAGACCACGGCCCTCGCATACGACTCCCAGCTCACGGTCGTCCGCCGGGCCGAGGACGGAAAGCCGCTGGTCGACTGGCACGCCTCCGTCGTCCACCCGGATCTGGAGGACGGCGACCGGCTGGTCACCGGAGAGGCCGGGACACCGCCGGTCAAGGCGCTCGACCGGGACGGCGGGGAGCTGACCGCGGCCAAGTACCCGTCCCTGGGGACAGTCCTTGACGGCCTGCGCGAGAAGTACGGCAAGAAGGCCGGCGGCAAGGCGGGCATCGAGCTGCGGGTGATCCGCAAGGGCTCCTCGGAAGATTCCGCCAAGGCGACCGAGAACGACGAGGGAACCCCCGACAAGACGCTGCTGGAACTGAGCAAGGGAACGCCCGGCACAGTTCGTACAACCCTCGATCCGAGCCTCCAGGCGACGGCCGAGGAGCAGGTGGCCAAGAAGCCCAAGGCGTCGTTGGTCACGACCAAGGCGTCGACGGGCGAGATCCTGGCCGTCGCGAACTCCGGCCACGGCTTCAACACCGCCTTCCAGGGCTCCCTTGCGCCCGGTTCCACGATGAAGATCATCTCGGCGTCGCTGCTCCTCGACAAGGGGCTCGCGTCGATGGACAAGCAGCACCCGTGCCCCAAGTTCTCCACGTACGGCGGCTGGAAGTTCCAGAACGACGACAAGTTCGAGATCAAGGGCGGCACGTTCAAGGCGAGCTTCGCGCGGTCCTGCAACACGGCCTTCATCAGCCAGGCAGAGAAGCTGAGCGACGACGATCTGACGAAGCAGGCCCAGGAGGTCTTCGGGCTCGGCAGGAACGACTGGTCGATCGGAGTGTCCAGCTTCGACGGCGCGGTGCCGGTGCAGTCGGACGCCCAGATGGCGGCCTCGCTGATCGGCCAGGGCGCGGTCCGGATGAACCCGCTGAACATGGCGTCGGTCGTCGCGACGGCGAAGACGGGCACCTTCCGCCAGCCCTACCTGGTGTCTCCGGACGTCGACGACCGTACGTTGGCGAAGGCGCCCCGTTCGCTGTCCTCCTCCACGCGGGCCCAGCTGCAGGAGCTGCTGCAGTACACGGCGGCGGCGGGAACGGCGGCCGAGGCGATGGCCGGCCTCGGCCCCGACTCCGGCGCGAAGACCGGCTCGGCGGAGGTCGACGGCCAGAAGAAGCCCAACGGCTGGTTCACGGCATGGAAGGGCGACCTGGCGGCCGCGGGTGTCGTGCAGCAGGGCGGGCACGGCGGCGAAGCCGCGGGGCCGCTTGTCGCGGCGATGCTTAAGGCAGGAAGCTGAGAGCTCCCCTCCTGGAGACGCAGTTCGACCTGCGGGCCCGTCGTGGCTGGTCGCGCAGTTCCCCGCGCCCCTAATAGGGAAGGCCTGCGGCCTCCTTTAGGGGCGCGGGACCCCACCGGGCTTCGGCCAGTCCGCTCAGCTCCTGTGAGCCACCGGCGCCCCCGCCATATACGTACGCCGCAAGAAGCGGATCAAGGCCTTCACATCGAACTGCACCACCGCCACCCCCTCCGGCGAGTGGAACTCCACCACGGTCTGGACGCGGCCGCACGGCCATATGCGTATGTCACCGGACGCGGTCGGAGTGCGCAGCCCCCGTTCGAGGAGGTCGCGGGCGACAACCCACTCGTGCTGCCCGGGAAGGGTGACGTGCACCTCGGGCAGCTCGGCCTCGGGGTCGTAGCGGAGGGCTACCGGGACGGCGGGCGTCTCCTGTGCCGAGTCCGTGACGATGTGGGCGCGCGCGTACTGCTCGACGGCGGACATCGGTCGCTCCTTCGCCGGGGGTCCAGAAGACCCTGTGAAAACCCTTTGTGTGGATTTCTATCCAATGTCGCATACTTTCCGGATTGCGCTCCCGAGCTATTGATGGACATCTCGCTCTTGCAAGCCGTTCGCAACAAGGCACTATCATCAAACGGTTAGCCAGCCGGCCGGACCCCGGAAGCGGAGCCCATCCATGCACGTGCCCGACGGATTCATCAACGCCCCCGTCTCCCTGGCCACCGGAGTCGTCGCCGCCGGAGCCGTCGCCGTGAGCCTGCGCGGCGCCCGGCGCGAACTCGATGAGCGGACCGCCCCGCTCGCGGGCCTCGTCGCCGCGTTCATCTTCGCCGTGCAGATGCTGAACTTCCCGGTCGCCGCAGGCACCAGCGGCCACCTCCTCGGCGGCGCGCTGGCCGCGATACTCGTGGGCCCCTACACAGGGGTCCTCTGCGTCTCGGTCGTCCTCCTCATGCAGGGCATCCTCTTCGCGGACGGAGGCCTCACCGCGCTCGGCGTGAACATCACGATCATGGCGGTGGTCACGACGGTCGTGGCGTACGCCGTATTCCGCGGCCTCGTAAAACTCCTGCCCAAGAAGCGCCGCTCCATTACCGTCTCCGCGTTCGTCGCCGCCGTGCTCTCCGTGCCGGCCGCCGCCGCGGCCTTCACGCTCGTCTACGCGATCGGCGGCACCACGGACGTACCCATCGGGCAGGTCCTGACCGCGATGGTCGGCGTCCACGTCCTCATCGGCATCGGCGAGGCCGCGATCACCACGCTCACGGTCGGCGCCGTCATCGCCGTACGACCGGACCTCGTGTACGGCGCCCGCGGACTGACCGCCCCGCTGAAGCTCCGCGTGAACGGCGAACTGGTCGACGCCCCGGCCGCCGAACCCGCCCCGGTCGCCGCCCGCTCCCCCCGCAAGGTCCTGCTCGCCGGCCTCGCCGCCTCCCTCGTCCTCGCCGGATTCGTCAGCTTCTACGCCTCCGCCAGCCCCGACGGCCTGGAGAAGGTCGCCGCCGACAAGGGCATCGACGCCAAGGCCGAGGACCACGCCGCCGCCGACTCCCCACTGGCCGACTACGGCATCGAGGGCATCACCGACTCCCGTGTCTCCGGCGGCCTCGCGGGCGTGATCGGCGTGGGCGTCACGGTGGTCGCGGGCACGGGCGTCTCCTGGGCCGTACGCAAGCGCCGTACGTCCGAGACCTCGCCCTCGCAGGTCGAGGAAACCGTCTGACATGGGCGCGGGCCACGCGCACAAGCTCTACCGGCACGGGCACTCGCCCGTGCACGCCCTGCCGCCGCACACCAAGCTCGCGGCCGTCTTCGCCTTCGTACTCGTCGTCGTCTCGACGCCGCGCGAGGCGATGTGGGCCTTCGCGCTCTACGCCGCGCTGCTCGCGACCGTCGCGTACGCGGCCCGCGTACCGCCCGGCTTCCTGCTGAAGCGGCTCCTGATCGAGGTGCCGTTCGTGGCCTTCGCGGTGCTGATGCCGTTCGTGGCGCAGGGCGAGCGCGTGGACGTCCTCGGGCTGTCCCTGAGCGTGAACGGCCTGTGGGGCGCCTGGAACGTACTCGCCAAGGGCACCCTCGGCGTGGCCGCCTCCGTACTGCTCGCCTCGACCACCGAACTGCGCGAACTCCTCCTGGGGCTGCAGCGGTTGAAACTGCCCCCGCTTCTCGTCCAGATCGCCTCCTTCATGATCCGCTACGGCGACGTCATCGCGGACGAGATGCGGCGCATGCGCATCGCCCGCGAGTCGCGCGGCTTCGAGGCCCGGGGCGTACGGTCCTGGGGCGTCCTCGCCAAGTCGGCGGGCGCGCTGTTCATCCGGTCGTACGAGCGCGGGGAGCGGGTGCATCTCGCCATGGTGAGCCGGGGTTACGCCGGTTCCATGCCGGTCATCGACGAAGTGACCGCGTCCCGGGCGCAGTGGTCTTACGCCCTTGCCCTGCCCTTCGCCGCCCTCCTCGTCTGCGTGTTGGGATGGACTCTGTGACTGCTTCTCTGGAGGTCTCGGGCCTCGCCTTCGCCTATCCCGACGGGCATCAGGCCCTGTTCGGCGTCGACTTCACCATCGCGCGCGGTGAACGGGTGGCGCTACTCGGGCCGAACGGCGCCGGGAAGACCACGCTCGTGCTGCACCTCAACGGCATCCTGACCGGCGGCACCGGCACCGTGACGGTCGCCGGCCTGCCCGTCGGCAAGAAGCACATGGCCGAGATCCGGCGGAAGGTCGGCATCGTCTTCCAGGACCCGGACGACCAGCTGTTCATGCCGACCGTGCGTGAGGACGTGGCCTTCGGACCCGCGGCGGCCGGGCTGAAGGGCCCGGAGCTGGAGGCGCGGGTGCGTACGGCGCTGGAGCGGGTCGGCATGGAGGCCTTCGCGGACCGCCCCCCGCACCACCTCTCCTTCGGCCAGCGGCGCCGGGTGGCGGTCGCGACCGTCCTCGCGATGGAGCCGGAGATCCTCGTACTCGACGAGCCGTCGTCCAACCTCGACCCCGCCTCTCGGCGCGAACTCGCCGACATCCTGCGGTCGTTGGACGTCACCGTCCTCATGGTCACCCACGACCTGCCGTACGCCCTCGAGCTGTGCCCCCGCTCCATGATCCTCAGCGAGGGCGTGATCGCCGCGGACGGGAAGACGGGTGAACTGCTCTCCGACGAGGAGCTGATGCGGGAGCACCGCCTGGAGTTGCCCTTCGGCTTCGATCCGCACTCCGTGACAATGGGCGCGTGACGAACGACGAGGGCTCGCTCTTCCTGGACGACCAGCTGTGCTTCGCGCTGTATTCCGCCCACCGCGCGGTGACGGCCGCGTACCGCCCACTCCTCGACGAGCTCGGCCTGACCTACCCCCAGTACCTCGTTCTCCTGGTCCTGTGGGAGCGCGGCGAGACGCCGGTCAAGGAGCTGGCAGCAGCCCTGCGGCTCGACTACGGCACCGTGTCCCCGCTCCTGAAGCGGCTGGAGGCAGCGGGCCTGGTCCGGCGTGAGCGGTCGGCGCGGGACGAGCGGTCGGTGCTCGTCGCGGTCACGGGACGCGGGGAGGAGCTGCGGGAGCGCGCGGAGTGCGTACCGGGCGCACTGCTCATGGCGACAGGGCTCGGCGGGCCGGAGGTCGCGCGGTTGCGCGATGAGTTGCGGCGGTTGGCGGAAAAGGCGGAGGCCGCGGCGGACCGTACCCGCTGATCTCGCGTTACCCACGGTTGCTACCCCCTGGTAACAATGGCCCGGCTACCGCCAAGTACCTTGTGCACGATGTACTTGTGCGCCCACGCGGCGGAGCCGCACATTGATACAGCTTCCGGGGGAGGCCAACCATGACTGACGGCACCGCTGTCGTCGACACCCGCCCAACGAAGATCATGTACGTCGCCGAGGCCACCGCGCACGGCGGTCGCGAGGGCTACGTCACCAGCCAGGACGGCCAGATCGAGCTGAAGGTCGCGTTGCCGCCCGCGCTCGGCGGGGACGGCAACGGCACGAATCCGGAGCAGCTGTTCGCGGCCGGGTTCAGCGCCTGCTTCCACAACGCGCTGGTCCTCGTCGGCCGCCGGGCCGGCTTCGACCTCACCGGCTCCACGGTCGCCGCGAAGGTCGGCATCGGCCCGAACAAGCAGCGGGGCTACGGACTCGCGGTCGCCCTCAGCGTCTCGCTGCCCGTCCTCGACGCGGGCATCGCGTCGAAGCTGGTGGACGCGGCGCACGAGGTCTGCCCGTACTCGAACGCGACGCGGGGCAACATCGAGGTCACGATCCTGCTGGGTTAGGAATCGCGGGCGGCGGGCGGGTGTTGCCCCCACGGTCGGCTGTTTCTGGACGGGAGTGCGGGCGTGGACGTGAACGGCACGGTGGCGGAGGGCTTCGAGCCGGTCAGGGATGCGTTCGTACGCAACTTCACGGCGCTCGGGGAGCGGGGCGCGGCGGTGGTCGTGTACCGGGACGGGTGCAAGGTCGTCGACCTGTGGGGCGGGCTGCGGGACGTTGGGGATTCCCCGGCCCCCTGGGAGCGCGGGACCGCCCAGATCGTGCGCTCGGCGACGAAGGGGGTCGCCGCGGCCGTACCCCTCCTCCTGCACCAGCGCGGGCAATTGGACCTGGACGCGCCGGTGGCGGAGTACTGGCCCGAGTTCAAGGCGGCGGGCAAGGAACGGGTGCTGGTGCGGCACGTGCTGTCGCACCGGGCCGGAGTGCCGGTGCTGGACGAGCCGTTGACTCCGGCTCAGGCGCTGGATCCGCTGCGGGGCGCCGAGGCCGTGGCGCGGCAGGCCCCGGTGTGGGAGCCGGGTACCGGCCACGGGTATCACGCGCTGACGTACGGCTGGCTGACCGATGAGCTGGTGCGGCGGGTGACGGGCCGGGGAATCGGGGAGTGGACCGCCGACGAGATCGCCGCCCCGCTGGGCCTGGACCTTTGGATCGGGCTGCCGGAAGGGGAGGCGGGCCGCGTGGGCCGGGTCGGCCGGCTCGAGACACCTGCGCATGCCGGAGGTCTGCGTACGCGCCCCAAGCGCACGGTCTCCGAGGCATACGAGGACCCCTCCTCCCTCACCCGGCGGGCCTTCGCCGCGATCACCCCGTTCCCCGACCAGAACGACCCGGCGTACCGCGCGGCCGCGCTCCCCGCTACGAACGGCATCGCGACGGCGGACGGACTGGCCCGCTTCTACGCCTCGCTGATCGGCGAAGTGGACGGCGTACCGGCCCTGTTCACGCCGTCGACACTGGCAGCGGCCCGCACGGAGGAATCCGCGGGGCCCGACCGAATCCTGGTGATCAACACCCACTTCGGCTTCGGCTACATGCTCCACAGCTCGGCCTCCCCCTTCCTGTCCCCCGGCTCCTTCGGCCACCCGGGCCGAGGCGGCGCCCTCGGCTTCGCCGACCCCGAGTCGGGCATCGCGCTCGGCTATGTGACGAACGGCTTCCGTAAGACGGTTACGGCGGATCCGCGGGCGCAGGCGTTGGTGCGGGCGGTCAGGACGGCGCAGTCGTCGTAGCCGACCGGGCGGCATTCGTCGTGGCCGACCGGGCCGGGATCGTCGTGGCCGACCGGGCCAGACTCCCTGCGCGGTCCACCGGGCTCAACCCGCGTGCAGCATCAGCCCGATGCCCACGACCACGGCGAAGCCGCTGGGCCGCTCGTGGCTGCGATGCTCAAGGCGGGGAGCTAGGCGCTCCGCTGGACGCGGTGTACCTGGCCCGGCACGGCTGGCGGGTGGCGGCCGTCGACCTGGTCGACCGCGCGGTCCGGCAGGCCCGGAAGAAGGCCGACGCGGCGGGGGTGGACGTCACGGTGCTGTGCGGGGACGCCACCCGGCTCGACGAGGTGGGCGTGCCCGGCCCGTACGACCTGTTCTTCGACCTGAGCTGCTACTGCGGCATTCCGCCGCACCGCCGCGACGCCTACGCCGCCGGGCTCACGACGCGCGCCGCCCCGGGAGCGCAGCTGTTGATGTTCGGGTACGGCCCCGAAGCGTTCGACGACCCGATCTCCTGCGTTACCGCGGACGAACTCCGCGCCAGGTTCGCCGGGTGGCAGCTGACCGACGTGACGCCCGGCACGAATCCGGTCCCGACCTTCTGGTTCACGCTGCACCGCGCCGCCGTCGCGGCGTGAGGGTCGTCGTGGACACCGATCTGGACACTCTCCTCATCGCACTGTACGTGGAGTTGACGGACCGGATCCTGCCCGCACGGCAGAGGTGACGGACGCCGAGCTGGTCTGCCTGGCCGTCGCCCAGGGCCCGGATGGGGCAGCTGCACTGGAGAACCTGGGATGGGGTCAGCTTCGCTTCCTGCGCAAGGCGACGGGGCGTGAGCCGATCACCAGGGAGGAAGCATTGGACGTCAGCCGCCTGGGCATCCGATGGCTCACGCTGGGTTGAGAACGTCGTCAACTGACCCGACGAAGCGGCAGATCTCAACACGCTCTCATGGCGCGCGACGAGACCGGGGCGTACGGGAGTGCCTCATACAGCCCCCTGGTCAGCGAAGTTATTTCCGCATGAGCAAAGCTTGACTGACATCGTTCTCGGGGCCGAGCGGCGCTGGGCGCCGGCCGGGTCGCCCGCCATGATCCCGTAGTCGAGCCGGCGGGCCGAGTCCGCCACCAGCCGGCGGCAGCGGGCATGCGCACCCGGTCTTCACCGCCACCGGCGCCCACCCGCTGTGGCAGGTTCCCGACTCGGCAGCCGTCCGGGCCCGCGAACCGGCACGGGTGCGGATGGCAGGCACTCGTCACCCGTTCAGTCTCGGTGTGTTGCCCATGGCCCGGGCGGCCGGTCGGATGGCATTGCGCTCGCCTGTGACGGTGCCCGCTGCGCGTCATCATCCAGAAGGGTTTGCACATGTCAGGATTGACGAGGAGTTGGCTGCGCCGCGGTGTCGTGTGCGCCGCAGGGGCCGTGCTCGTCTCCAGTGTGGTGACTGGCACCGTCGCGGCAGAGCCCTCTCGCGGAGGGCCTCCTGTCGGCGGTCCGGGGTCGGCCCTGGACTGGCAGCCCTGCACGGGCGACGCGCAGCAAGGGTTCGATTGCGCCACGACGCAAGTGCCGCTGGATTACTCCGGCTTCCGTGCCGGACGCCCCACCCTCGAACTTGCGGTGATCAGGGCCCGCGCGACCGGTCCGGGTCGTCGTATCGGTTCGTTGTTCTTCAACCCCGGCGGGCCCGGAGGTGCGGGAACGGTGGGGCTTCCGGCACAGTACGAGAAGTTCCCCGAGGAACTGCGGCAGCGGTTCGACATCGTGAGCTGGGATCCTCGCGGTATTGGTGAAAGCACCGCGGTGCGGTGCTTCACCGACACCGAAGAAGCGGAGAACTGGATCGCGGACGTTCCTCCCTTCCCCGTCGGCAGACAGCAGCGCAAGGAGTTCATCGCCGCCTACGCCGACCTCGGCCGTCGCTGCGAGCAACGGGTGCCGGAACTGCTGCGCCACGTCTCGACAGCCGACACCGCGCGTGATCTCGACTGGCTGCGGCGGGCGGTCGGCGAAAAGCAACTGCGCTACTGGGGCGTCTCGTACGGCACCTTCCTGGGCGCCACCTACGCGAACCTGTTCCCGTCCAAGGTCGGACGCCTGGTGCTGGACGGCAACGTCGGCCCCCGGGCCTGGGCCAACAACGGTTCCCGGCAGGAACCGAGGCTCAGCACGTTCCTGCGCCTGGAGTCGGATCTCGGCTCGGCCGCAACTCTGGGGCAGTTCCTGGATCTGTGCGGGCGCGCCTCGGCGAGCCGCTGCGCCTTCTCCGCCGACAGCCCGGCGAAGACCCGTGCCAAGTTCGACGAACTGATGCGGCGTCTGGCACAACGGCCCCAGGGAGCATGGACCTACGCGAAGACCGTCAGCGAGGTTCGCGGCGGCCTCTACACGGTCCACCCGGGATGGACCGACACCGCCGACACGCTGCAGGCGCTCTGGGAGGGCCGCACCCCCGAGGAGCCGGAGGCGCCTCCCGGCCACCCGTCGTACCCCGGTTTCGAGCAACCGCTCGCCGTGCTCTGCGCGGAGAGCCCCAACCCGCGTGATCCGCAACGGTACGCCGAGCTCGACAGGTTCAGCGCGAAGCGTGCAGGGGACCTCGGGCACTGGTGGGCATGGGCCAACGAGCCCTGCTCGACCTGGCCGGCCACGGCAGCCGACAAGTACCTCGGACCGTGGAACAGGCCCACCGCGCATCCGATCCTCGTGGTCAATCCCACCTACGACCCCGCCACGCCCTATCAGGACGGCGAGGCAATGGCCAGGGAACTGGCTGACGCACGACTGCTCACGCTGAAGGGGTACGGCCACACCGCACTGGACAATCCCAGCAGCTGTGTCGGCCGCCATGCGGTCCGCTACTTCCTCGGCGGCGCTCTCCCGCCCGCCGGCGCCACATGCGAACAGGACACCCCACCCTTCGCGGCGACGGCAGCGGCTCACACAGGCCGTTGACGCAGCCGCCGAACAGCACGTCGTTGCCAGGGACGGCTGTAACGGGGCTGGACTACCCGATCGGCGGCCTGCCGGGCGAACTCACCGAGGCGGGCCGGGCGGTGTTCGGCATCGGTCACGTCCACGGACGTGATGTACGACGGGATGCCAGGGCCGTCGCCGGTGGGGGTAGTTTGAGGGTGACGCGGGTGGCGTGGGTGGACGGCATGACCTCAGCCAGCCCCCGGCCCAGCGAAGTTATTACCGCATGAGCAGGGCTTGACTGACCAGACGGCCTGCGGTGGTTCGCGGTGATCTTGTGTCGAGGGTGCCCTGAACTGGTGGACGGCCACCCGCCGGCCGGAGCGGGGCCGGGGTTCAGGCAGAGTCCCGACCTGGGCTTTGTCGTGTCACAGTCGTGTGACCACTCAGCCCCCCAGCACCTCGCCTGTGCATGATGTCCCCCGGACGTACAACATCCAGGGGGGAATCATGCGTATCCGTACCACCACCGCAGCCGTCACCGCCGTACTCGCCGTCAGCCTTGTCGGCTGTAGCAGCGACAACGGCACCGACAGCGAGGCCGACACCGCCCCGAGCAGCGCACCGGCGGCTCCGAACACCGAACTTGCGGCTCCGAACACCGCGGACAGCAGTGACACCTCCGAGGCCGACAAGGTCGCCCTCCCCGAGCCCACCGGCGACAAGAGAACCGCCGTCATCGCGGCCATGAAGGACGTCAATCCCAAGCTCGTCCAAGACGAGGACAAGGCCATCGAAAAGGCGCGCTACCAGTGTGTGAACCTCGATGGCGGTGTCTCGGACACGGTCAACAGCGCAAGGGAACTGTTCTCCTACGACGGCGTCATGCTGACCGAGGACGACGCACGTCACCTCAACATCGGGCTGCGCAACACACTCTGTCCCGAAGCCTGATCAGCCACCGCCTCCGGCCCGGCCGCATCCGTATGCGGCCGGGCCTCGCCGTATCCGACGTGTGCATCGTCCGGGGCCCCGGCACGCACCCAGGGCCCCGGCGGTTCTCCCATTGCGGTTCCGCTGCGCGTTGCCCTCACTGCTGGCCCTGGCCGTATGCGCGATGACGCCGACCGGGAACGACTCGCTGACCGCGGCGGCGGAGTGGTGTCAGCACCGACCGGCACCGAGTCCTCACCCTCTACGGCATCACAAGATGACCATGAACCATGGCAGCCCGATCAGCGTCCCGCCGCCGGCGATCAGTGTGAACCCGGCGAGCTAGTCGGTGATTTCGTGCGCGATCGCGTTCCAGCTCGCGTGGGTGACGGGCGGCGAGCAGGACGGCTGCTGCGACGAGTGGTGTCACTCGGACTGCTCGCGTACGTCCACCAGTGCGGCGCCCGCGTGCGCGATGAGGGTCTTCGGGTCCATGGGGAAGACGGCGTACGGGGTGCCCGCGGCGGCCCACACGATGTCGTGGTCGAGCAGTGAACGGTCCGCCAGAACACGGGTCTTGGTCCGGTGCCCGAAGGGCGGTACGCCCCCGATCGCGTACCCCGTCGTCTCCCGAACGAGGTCCGCCCTGGCCCGCGTGACCTTCTCGGCGCCGAGTTCCCTCCGGACCAGCTCCAGGTCCACGCGGGAAGCCCCGTCCATGAGAACGAGGACCGGCACCCCGTCCGCTGCGAAGATCAGCGACTTGCAGATCTGGCTCAACTCGCAGTCGATCGCCGCGGCGGCCTCTGCGGCGGTACGGGTCGCGTCCGGAAAGCGGCGGATCTGCGGGGGCAGGTCATCCAGGCCCAGCTCACGCAGGGCTTCGGCGAAACGGGGATGCGCGGCGTTCTGCTCTTCAGCGGCGGTCATGCACGGCACGCTAGCGGCGCATGTACGGGACATGCGACCGAGTTCTCCGCTTGGGGCGTGCGCGCCGGGCACGCCCCACGTCAGCAGCGCGAGGCCGGTCGCCCACAAGGATGACAAGCGCCAACTCGGCTGGCTTTTCGATTGGTTGACGGGCATATGCTCGCCGCAAACAACCGCACACATGCGACGGCCCCCGTCCAGGACTGCAATCCCGATCGAGGGCCTGACCAGCGGGAAGCAGGAACCTTCCCGATGGATACGCAGAACCCTAGCGCGCCCTCGTGCGCCCAGGCGCGTCCGTGCACCACGCCGTCCTGGCCCGTTCCGGATCTGCGACGGCTGCTACCGCGCCCCGGCCCCGGGACCCGGCCGCTGTCGCTGTCGCGACTGCCGCTCCGGTCAGAAAGGGGCCGCCTAGCATGGACGTGACGATCCTTGCCCCTGGGCACAGACCACGAGGAGCGAGCGCCATGACCATCGCCTCTGACGACGCGCGGCCCGACGCTCACCACCGTTACCAGGCGATGCGTGAGTTCCTGGAGTCGATGGACGACACGCTTCCCGGCAAGTTCGAGATCACCAAGGAAGGGATCGTCCACGACATGATGGCGCCCATCGGCCCTCATGAGATGACCACTCTGCACATCCGGAAGCGCCTCGAGAAGGTCATGCCGGAAGAGCTGGTCGCCCATACGGGAACGCCTGACGTCGAAGCCGAATCCGAAGGCATCATGCGCCATCCCGACGTCATGGTGATCTCCATGGAGGACATGGACGTCCCGGGTTCCTTCGATCCGCGCACGCTCATCGCCGCCATCGAAGTCGTCTCGCGCTCCAACCCGGACAACGACTGGGTCAGCAAGGTGCGCGACTATCCCCTGCTCGGCATCCCCATCTACGTGATCTTCGACCCCCGCACCGGCGAGGGCGCCGTCCTTTCCGACATCCACTCGACCCCGAACGGCCCGCGCTACGCCACCCGCAAGGACTTCGTGTACGGCGAAGACGTCACCATCGCCGAGTGGACGATCTCCACGGAGAACCTGCCGCGCTACTCAAGCCAGTAGCGCAGCAGGTTGCTTCGAGCAGGGCCCCGGCCGAGGGGAAGGCATCGCGACAGGGCGCCCCACCAATGCGTGGGGCGCCCTGCCCGTTCAGGTGAGGCTTCAGACCCGCGGCCTCAGACCCGTACCAACTCCCGGTCCTCGTCCTCGTCCTGGTCCTGGTCCTTCGGACCGTCGGTCTCGTGGGTGCGGAGCGCCTCACCCTCGACGTCGACGTTCGGCAGCGCGCGGTCCAGCCACTTCGGGAGCCACCAGGCCTTCTTGCCGAGCAGGGCGAGCACCGCCGGGACGATCGCCATGCGGACCACGAACGCGTCGAAGAAGACGGCGATCGCGAGGCCGAAGCCGATCATCTTGATCATCGACTCGCTGGAGGTGATGAAGCCGCCGAAGACGGCCATCATGATGACCGCGGCGGCGGCCACGACCCGGGCACTGTGCCGGAAGCCGGTCACGATGGCCTGGCTCGGCGACTCGCCGTGGACGTACGCCTCCCGCATGCGGGTCACGAGGAACACCTCGTAGTCCATCGCGAGACCGAAGACCACGCCCACCATGAAGATCGGCATCATCGACATGATCGGGCCGGTCTCCTCGACGCCGAGCAGGCCGCCGAGCCACCCCCACTGGAAGACCGCGACCACTGCACCGAGCGCGGCGAGCACGCTGAGCAGGAAGCCGAGGGCCGCCTTCAGCGGGACCAGGATCGAGCGGAAGATCACGATCAGGAGGACGAAGGCGAGGCCGACCACGAGGGCCAGGTACGGGACCAGCGCGTCGGTGAGCTTCTGCGAGAAGTCGATGTTCATCGCGGTGGTGCCGGTGACCAGGACCCTCGCGCCCGTGTCGGCCTTGACGTCGGTGCCCTGGTCACGGATGGCGTGCACCAGGTCCTCGGTCTGTACCGAGGACGGCTTGGAGTCCGGGATCACGGTGATCGTCGCCGTGTCGCCGGCTTTGTTGAACGCCGCCGGGGTCACCGTCACGACGTCGTTGAGGCCCTTGATCCCGTCGGTGACCGTGGTGGCCGCCGCCTTGGGGTCGTCGCTGTCCTTGGCGTCGACCACGATCATCAGGGGGCCGTTGAAGCCGGGGCCGAAGCCCTCCGACAGCAGGTCGTAGGCGCGGCGCTGTGTGGTGGACGTCGGCTGCGAGCCGTCGTCGGGCAGGCCAAGTTCCAGCTGGGTGGCCGGGACGGCGATCGCACCCAGACCGACCACGCCGAGCAGCAGCACGGCGACCGGACGGCGGATGACGAAGCTCGCCCAACGGGTGCCCATGCCGGGCTTGGACTGGGTCTTGGACGGCTCAGACTTCTCGGACTTCTCCGACTGCACGGCCTTGTCGCCGCCGCGCGCCTTGCGCTTCTCGCCCGCCGGCCGGACCTTCCTGCCCGCGTACCCGAGCAGCGCCGGGATCATGGTCAGCGCTATGAGGACGGCCACCACGACCGTGCCCGCCGCCGCGAGGCCCATCTTGGTCAGCATCGGGACGCCGACGACCGAGAGGCCCGCCAGGGCGATCACGACCGTGAGACCCGCGAAGACCACCGCCGAGCCGGCGGTGCCGGTGGCCCGGCCTGCCGCCTCCTCGCGGTCACGGCCGTCGGCCAGCTCGCCCCGGTAGCGCGAGACGATGAACAGCGCGTAGTCGATGCCGACCGCGAGGCCGATCATCAACGCGAGTGTGGAGGTGGTGTCGCCGAGGTCGAGCGCGTTGGCGAGGGCGGTGATGGTGGCGACGCCGATGCCGACGCCGATGATCGCGGTCAGCAGCGGCAGTCCGGCCGCGACCAGCGAGCCCAGGGTGAGGACGAGGACGAGGGCGGCGATGGCGAGACCGATGGCCTCTCCGATCGCCCCCGGCTCGGCCGCGGCCTGCAGGGCGTCACCTCCGACGTCGACGGTCAGCCCGGTGGCCCGCGCCTCGTCCGCGGCCGCCTCGAGGGCGTCCCTGGTCGAGTCCTTCAGCTCCATGCCGGGAGCGTCGTACCTCACCGACGTATAGGCGACCGTGCCGTCCTTGCTCACGGCGTTCGTCGTGAACGGGTCGGTGACGGAGACGACTTCGAAGCCGTCGCCCAGTTCCTCGACGGTCTTCGCGACGGTCGCCTTGTTGTCGGCGTCCGTCATCTTCTGGCCCTCGGGCGCCTTGAAGACGATGCGCCCGGTTCCTCCGTCGGCGCTGGCGCCGGGGAATCGCTGCTCCAGCAGGTCGAAGGCCTTCTGCGCCTCGGTGCCGGGGATGGAGAAGGAGGTGGCGCCCGGGGCGGGTGCGGAGGCCGCGCCGACACCCGCGAGCGTCAGCAGCGCCACCCATATCAGTGCGACGAAGTGCCGTCGCCGGAAGGCGAGTCGGCCGAGTTTGCAGAGGAACGTAGCCACGAGGGAGTACTCCCGGTCAGGTCGTGGGGTGGTACAGGGCAGGGGTGATCAGCCCGACGACGAGGGGGGCACCGCCCGGCTCGAGCGCAGCCGAGAGCTGGGGGAGGTCGCGTCAGGTGCAACTGGGTAATTCTGGAAGGTGGTTGAGGGTCAGACGCCGAGAGCGGGGAGGACCACGGCGTCGAAGTACGAAATGAGGTACGCCTGGGTCGGCGGCAGCTCGTCGATCATGTTCCGGGCGATGAAGGCGCCGAGCATCATGTGCAGCACGTAATCCATCGCGGGGTTGTCCGCACGGATCTCACCCCGGTCGACGGCACGCTGCAAGACCTTGCGAATCTCTGACACCTCGGGCTCGATGAGCCATTCCCGGAACGCCTTGAGGAGTTCCGGGTTGCTGTGGACCGCCATGACCAGGCTCCGCATCAGCGCGGTGTCCTGCTCCATGGAGCAGTCGTCCTCACGCAGCGCCATGGCATGGAAGTCGCCCCGCAGAGAGCCGGTGTCGATGCCGGCCGGGTCAATCCGCTTGTGATGCCGGAGCGCCTTGGCCACCAGCTCGGCCTTGCCGCCCCACTGGCGGTAGAGCGTCGCCTTGCTGGACCGGGTGCGGGCGGCCACGGCGTCCATGGTCAGGGCGTCGTAGCCGACCTCCCGGAGCAGGTCGAGCACGGCCCCGTACAGCTCGGCCTCACGCTCGGGCGTGATCCGACTGCGGCGCACCGTCGCGGCTTCAGTCATCGCACTCACCTCTCCTGCTCCAACGCTCGGAGCGCCAGGCTACAAACCCACGCATGCAGGCCTGCAGACCGCACTAGCCGAACGAAACGGTTTCGTACGCCTCTGAAGATACATCGACGAATCTGCGAAACGAAACCGTTTCGTACGTGTCCTGAATCACGTACCCACCCGTCAACCCTCGCCACGAGTTGCCGGTCTCCCTCCCCCGTCAAAGCATGGGTAGGTGAACGACAGGCAGGAAAACCCGACCGTGCCGGCCAGCGGCTATCTGCGCTTCCCGCACCTCAGCGGCGACCGGCTCTGCTTCGTGGTCGAGGACGACCTCTGGGTGGCCCCCCTCGACCGCCCCGGCCGGGCCTGGCGGCTCACCGTCGACCGTACGAAGGTCGGGCACCCGCGCTTCTCGCCCGACGGCCGGCACATCGCGTACACGACGTGGCGCAGCCTCGACCCGGAGATCCACCTCGCCCCGGTGGACGGCGGCCCCGCCCGAAGGCTCACCTACTGGGGCAGCCCCGACACCCGGGTCTGCGGCTGGACGCCCGACGGCGACATCCTCGCCGTCGCCTCGCACGGCGAGCCCTTCGCCCACTTCACCTGGGCCTACAAGCTCCCGGTCGACGGCGACCCCGGCGGCAAGCTCCCCTGGGGCCCGGTCTCGCACATCGCGGTCGCCGACGTCGCCGGCGAGCACAAGACGCTGCTGCTCACCGGCACGCCTCCGCACGAGCCCGCCGCCTGGAAGCGCTACCGCGGCGGCGCCGCGGGACGCCTCTGGCTGCACGGGCAACGCATCCTCGACGAACTCGACGGGCACCTGGACGCGCCGATGTTCGTCGGCGAGCGGATCGCCTTCCTCTGTGACCACGAGGGCGTCGGCAACCTCTACTCGTGCCTGCACGACGGCTCCGACCTGCGCCGCCACACCGACCACGACGCCATCTACGCCCGCCATGCCTCCAGCGACGGCACCCGCGTCGTCTACCAGTGCGCGGGCGAGGTGTGGATCGTCGACGACCTGTCCGCCGGCTCCGCGCCCCGCCGCTTGGATGTGCGCCTGGGCGGGCCGCGTGCGGGGCGCCGCCCGTACCAGGTGCCGGCCGGACAGCACGTCGACGGGCTCTCCGTGGACGAGACGGGCCGGGCCAGTGCCGTCGTCGTACGCGGCAGCCTGTACTGGCTCACGCACCGCGACGGCCCGGCGCGCACCATCGCGGACACTCCGGGCGTACGCGTACGGCTGCCGGAGATGCTCGGCTCGAGCGGGCGGCTGGCGTATGTGACGGACGCGGAGGGCGAGGACGCCGTCGAGATCGCGCACCTGCCCGGCGCGACCGGCGCCCGCGCCCCGCGCCGGCTCGCCTCCGGCCGGCTGGGCCGCGTACTGGAACTCGTGTCGGATCCGCAGGGGGAACGGCTCGCGATCGCGGCCCACGACGGGCGGCTGCTCCTCATCGACACGGCCGAGGAGCCCGAAGGCGGCGAGGTCACCGAGCTGATCCAGTCCATCAACGGGCCCGTGCGCGACCTCGCCTTCTCCCCCGACGGCGCCTGGCTGACCTGGTCACACCCGGGCATCGGCCGGTCCCTGCGGCAGATCAAGATCGCGCGGATCGAAGGGCCGGGAGCCGAAGGTCCAGGAGTGCGCACGATCGTCGACGTCACCAACGGCCGCTTCGAGGACGAGGGGCCGGTATTCACGCGGGACGGCCGCTTCCTCGCGTTCCTGTCCTGGCGCGGCTTCGACCCGGTGTACGACGTGCACACCGGCGACCTGTCCTTCCCGCTGGGCTGCCGCCCGTATCTGGTCCCCCTGTCGTCCGCGACGCCCTCCCCCTTCGCGCTGACCCCCGAGGGACGCCCGGCCGCGGGCGGCCTGGACGTGGTCGAGGAGGACACCGGCGACGGCGCCGCGGTCACCGTCGAGACCGAAGGCCTGGCGAACCGCGTCACGCCCTTCCCGGTGCCCGCCTCCAAGTACTCGGCGCTGTACCCGGTCGCGGGCGGCGGACTGGTCTGGCTGCGCTGGCCGATCTCCGGCGCGCTCGGCGAGACCTTCGTCAACCCGGACGACACCTCCGGGCGGCCCACGCTGGAATACTTCAACATCAGCAAGGCGAAGAAGTCCGAACTCGTCGACCACCTCGACTCGTTCGCGGTCAGCGGCGACGGCTCGCGGCTCGTCGTCGTCGACGAGGGCGATCTGCGGGCCGTCCCCTCCACCGAGTCCGGCGACCTCGACACGACCGTGTGGATCGACTCGCGCCGCATCCTGCACCACGTCGACCCGGCCGCCGAGTGGCGGCAGTCGTACGAGGAGGCCGGCCGCCTGATCCGCGCGTACTTCTGGGAGCCGAAGATGTGTGGCATCGACTGGGACGCGGTGCTGGACCAGTACCGGCCGCTGGTCGAACGGGTCGCCTCCCCCGACGAGTTCGCCGATCTGCTGCGCGAGGTCCTGGGCGAGCTGGGCACGTCCCATGCGTACGTCATTCCCGCGCGCCGTAACGAAGGGCCGCCGCACTACCAGCGCGCACAAGGCATGCTGGGCGCCAACTTCGCGCACACAGATGGCAGTTGGACGGTGAGGCGGATACTGCCCGGCGAGTCGTCCGACTCCAGGGCTCGTTCACCGCTGGCCGGTACGGGCATCCGCGAAGGCGCGGTGCTCACCCACGTCGACGGCCGGCCGGTCGATCCGGTCGCCGGACCGTATCCGCTCCTGGCGGGGGCGGGCGGCACGACGGTGGAACTGACCTTTGCGTCGGCGGACGGCGAGGGGCATGCGCGCCGGGTCGCGGTCGTGCCGTTGATCGACGAGCGGCCCCTGCGCTACCAGGACTGGGTGGCCAAACGCCGTGATGTCGTACGGGAGTTGAGCCACGGCAAGTGCGGGTATCTGCACATCCCGGACATGGGCGGCTCGGGCTGGGCCCAGTTCAACCGCGATCTGCGCATGGAGATGTCCCGGCCCGCCCTGATCGTCGACGTACGCGGCAACGCCGGCGGCCACATCAGCGAGCTGGTCGTCGAGAAGCTCACCCGTACGATCCTGGGCTGGGACGTGACGCGCAACGCCCAGCCGGTGTCGTACGCCTCCAACGCCCCGCGCGGTCCCGTCGTCGCGCTCGCCGACGAAATGACGTCCTCGGACGGCGACATGATCACGGCCGCCTTCAAACTCCTCAAGCTCGGCCCGGTGGTGGGCCAGCGCACCTGGGGCGGCGTCGTCGGCATGACCGGCCGGCACCGTCTCGGCGACGGCACGGTCATCACGGTTCCCATGAACGCCGCCTGGTTCGACGCGTACGGCTGGTCCGTCGAGAACCACGGCGTCAGCCCAGACCTGCCCGTGCTGCGCACCCCGCTGGACTGGGCGGAGGGCCGCCACGCCCAACTGGCCGACGCGGTCCACCTGGCCCTGAACCTGCTGACCGACCACCCGGCAGCAACTCCCCCTGACCACCAGCACGTTCCGAACCGAACCCGCCCGAAACTGCCGCCCAGGGGCACTGCGTAAGGGGCGCCCTCCATTGAGGACGCCCCTTACTGCTCACGCAGGCTCAGCGATCAGATGTCATAGTCCTGATCGAGCCGGTCCTGCTCCGCCTGCTGCGCCCGCCGCGTCGGATCCTGCTCCTGACGCCCACGCTGCTGCTCCTGCCGACGGCGCCGGGCATCCTCGTGCTGGGCCCGCTCCCGCTCCTCCGGCGTCATCCGGCGCTCGCGCTCCTCCGGTGTCATCCGGCCGCGCTCGCTTTCGTCCCGGCCCTCGCTCATCTTCTTCTTCGCGTTCTGCTGAAGCTTCTCGGCCTTGTCCTGGAACTGGTCCTTCGTGCCCATGAGATTCACTCCCGTGGTGGGTGAGGGGATGGGGCCACGACCAGATTCACACGGACCGACAAAGCGCGCATTTCGGTTAGTTACGTACCGTTACGCACCGTGCCGCGCCTCTTCGTCAGCAGCCCCACCAGCTCCGACAAGCCCCGTACGGACCTTCCCGAGCCGTGGCTCGAACCGCCTCATCTCCCGCCGCCCCACCGTCGCGACGATCCCCGGCAGACAGCCCCGTACACCTTGCACACCGCGCAGCCACCACTGCCCGTACACATGATTCGACCGCCGCTCGATGCCGGCCACGATCCGGTCGACGGCGGGCCCCAGCGGATACGTCTTGCCGGCCGGCCACGGCATCCGCTGCCTCAACTCCCGCATCACGTCGTCCTGATCGGCCCCGCGCACCATGTCGGTGTCGGTCCACGACAGATAACCGACCCCGACGCGCACGCCCTTGTGGCCGACCTCGGTGCGCAGGCTGTGCGCGTACGCCTCCACGCCCGCCTTGGACGCGCAGTACGCCGTCATCATCGGCGCGGGCGTGAGCGCGGCGAGCGAGGCGATCTGCAGCAGATACCCGCGGCTCGCGAGGAGGGCGGGCATGAAGGCGCGGGCCGTCACCGCCGAGCCGATGAGGTTGACCTCGATGACGCGGCGCCAGGCCTCGGGGTCGGAGCCGGCGAAGGTCCCGCCGGTCGCGACGCCCGCGTTGGCGACGACGATGTCGACCTTCCCGAACCGCTCCTCGACCTCGGCCGCGACCCGGACCATCGCCTCGTGGTCGGTGACGTCGGCGTACCAGTGGCCGCCCTCGGTGTGCAGCCGCCCGGCGACCCGCTTCAGCTCCTCCGGTTCCAGACCGACGAGCGCGACCTTCGCGCCGCGCGCGGAGAGCTTGCGGGCGAGGAGTTCGCCGACGCCCCGCGCCGCTCCCGTGACGACGGCGACCTGTCCCTCCAGGCTCGCCCCGCTCCTCATGCGCCCTCCTTCAATTCGGCCCGCACATAGGTGGCCGCGAGTTCCCGGATCCGCCCGCTGACCAGCTCGGGCACCTCGACGGGGGTCATGTGCCCGATCCCGGGCAGCTCGGTGAGGCCGACACAGTCGGGCAGCGCGGCGGCCAGTTGGCGTGCGTGGACGACGGGCGTCATGCGGTCTGCCGTGCCCACGATCACAGCCGTCGGCATGGTCAACTCCCGTACTGCATGGTCGAGTTCGAGTGCGTCCAGTACGTGCGACCAGGCGTACCGCACCCGGCGCGGACACGCGTGCACGATGCGCGCACACGCCTCGACCATCTCCGGGGCCGAACCGGGGCCCATCGTCGCGTACTTGAGGATCCGCCGGGCGATCGGCGTGACCGGCCCCATCGGCGCCCGCGCCCCCAGGATGCGCCGGGTGAGCCAGGCCCGCAGCCGCCCGGCCCGCAGCGGCACCACCAGCGACTCGGCGACCAGCCGCGAACTGCCCGTGCTGCACAGCAGCACGGCCGCCGCATGCTCCCTCAGACGCGCCCGATCGGAGGCGGCGATCAGCGTCATCCCTCCCATGGAGTGCCCCACCACCACAGCCTTCTCGCCCGACTCGAGGGTGGCCGCGAGCACGGCCTCCAGGTCGTCGGCGAGCGCGTCAGTGGTGCAGGTGGCGTGCGCGGGACTCCGCCCGTGCCCACGCTGGTCGTACGCGATGACCCGATGGTCGGCGGCGAGATCCCGTATCTGTGCCGCCCAGTAGGCGGTCGAGCAGGTCCAGCCGTGCGCGAGCACCACGGCGGGCCCGTCCTCGGGTCCGTGCACCTCGACGTGCAGCCGCGCGCCGTCGGCGGAGACCGCGGTCAACTCCCTTACCGGGGCAGGCGGGGAGTAGGGACCACTCTTCACATGCGTCAGTCGGCTCACGCGCCGGCCTCCACCTTCTGCTCGCCTTGGATGTCGTCGGTACGGGTCCAGGATCCCCGGAGCACTTCGTACTCCGCGAGGTTGACGCGTCGTGTCGCGCTGCGGAACTCCGTCGTCGTACCGGGCCAGATGGTCGTGTTGCGGCCGTTCGCGTCGAGATACCAGCTGGTGCAGCCGCCCGTGCTCCACACAGTGCGCTTCATGCGCTCCTGGACCTTGTCGTTCCAAGCGCTGACGGCGCTCGGGCGGGCGTCCAGGGCGACCCGTCCGCCGAGGACGTCCAACTGCCGCAGATAGTCGGCCATGTAGTTCAGCTGGGACTCGATCATGAGGATCATGGAGGAGTTCCCGAGGCCCGTGTTCGGGCCGATGATCGACATCCAGTTGGGGAACCCGGCGGCACTCGCACCGCGCAGCGACTGCATGCCGGTCGCCCAGGCCTCGGCGAGGGTGCGGCCGTCCGCGCCCACGACACGCTCGGCGATCGGCAGGTCGGTGACGTGGAAGCCCGTACCGAAGACGATCACGTCGGCCTCGGTGCGGCTGCCGTCGACGGCGATGACGGTGCTGCCCTGGATCTGAGTGAGCCCGGAGGCGACGACGTCCACATTGGGCCTGGCGAGCGCCGGGTAGTAGTCGCTGGAGAGCAGGATGCGTTTGCAGCCGATGCGGTAGTCGGGCGTCAACTTGGCCCGCAGCGCCGGGTCCTTGATGGCGCGGGCCATGTTCAGCCGTGCGAACTGCTCGACCAGGCCCAGCTCCCCCGGGTGCTTGGTGAACGCCTGGACCTGCAACTCCCTCAGGCCCCACAGGAGCCCGCGCCGGGCCTTCGCAGTGAAGGGCAACTGCCGGTGCAGCAGGCGCTCGACTCCGCTGATCGCCCGGTCGACGCGCGGCAGCACCCACGGCGGGGTCCGCTGGAAAACTGTGAGCCGGGAGACCCGGGGCTGGAGCTCGGGCACGATCTGGATGGCCGAGGCGCCCGTACCGACGACCGCGACCCGCTTGCCGCGCAGGTCGTAGTCGTGGTCCCAGCGGGCCGAGTGGAAGACCGCGCCGGGGAAGGTGTCGAGCCCGGCGATGTCCGGCACCCGGGGCTCGGAGAGCGGCCCGGTGGCGGAGACGACGACATCGGCGGTGAGGTTGCCGCTGCTGGTCTCGATCTCCCAGCGCAGCCGCTCGCCGTCCCAAGTCATCCTCTTCACCTCGGAATTGAAGCGGAGGTGGGGGCGGAGCCGGAAGACATCCGAGACGTGCTCCAGGTACGCGCGGATGTGCTCCTGCCCCGAAAAGGTGCGCGGCCAGTCGGGATTGGGGGCGAAGGAGAACGAGTACAGGTGGGACGGTACGTCGCAGGCGCAGCCGGGATAGCTGTTGTCCCGCCAGGTGCCGCCGACACTGCCGGCCCGTTCGAGCACGACGAAGTCGGTGATCCCTTCCCGCCGCAGCCGCACGGCGGCCCCGAGCCCACCGAACCCGGACCCGACCACCGCCACGCGCACATGCCGCACACCTTCGGCCGCGTGCTCGTCGTGCTCGCGCTCCTGTCCGGTCATCCCGACCCCTCCCTGGTCCATCCTTGCCCCTGCCCAGCGCGACCATGCCAGTGAACACTGGCGCAATGGGGAGAGTAAGGGGAACGCCATACTCCTGGGTAGGGTCCGGGCCGAAGAAGTTACTGGCGGTACAACATAGGCTGCTCGAGTGGCTGAGGGATCGGGAAAACGGGGGCATGGGAAGTCCGGGCCGGGAACGCGCGAGCCCGGCAAGCGGGAGTACCGCATGCAGGAGCTGGCCAAGGAGGCCGGCATCACGGTGCGCACCCTGCGCTTCTACCGCGAGCGCAAGCTGCTTCCGCCACCCCGCCGCGAGGGCCGTATCGCCTGGTACGACGACGACCACCTGGCCCGCCTGCGCACGATCTCGGCCCTCCTGGAACGCGGCCACACCCTCAGCGGCATCGCCGAACTGGCCGAGGCCTTCGACCACGGCCGCGACGTCGGCGAACTGCTCGGCCTGGGCGCCCCCACCGAGGAGGTCCCGGTCCGCCTCTCCCCCGAGGAACTGGCCGACGCCTTCGGCGACCAGGCCACCTCCGAAAACCTCGCCGCCGCCCTCGACCTCGGTTACCTCGCCACGGACGGCACCGACCTCGTCCACATCAGCCGCCGCCTGCTGGACGTCTCGGCGGCCCTGGTCCGCGAGGGCATCCCCCTCGCGGACGTACTTCGGACCGGCCGCCGCGTACGCGAACACGCGGACGCCCTGGCCGAGTTGTTCACCGAACTCGCCCTGACCCGAGGCGCCTCCCCGACCGACCTCGAGCGCTTGCGGCCGCTGGCGAAGAGCGTGGTGGAGGCGGAGCTGTCGATGGCGTTGGACCGGCGGGTGCGGGACGCAGAGCAACGGTCCCAGGGGTCCTAGAGGTCGTAGACGACGGTCACGGGCGCGTGGTCCGACCACCGCTCCGCATGCGTGGCCGCCCGCTCCACGTGCCCCTTCACGGCCTTGGCCGCGAGCCCCGACGTCGCGACGTGGAGATCAATGCGCCAGCCGGTGTCCCGGTCAAAAGCCTGCCCACGGTAGGACCACCACGTGTAAGGCCCCTCGACGTCCGGATGCAGAGCCCGTACGACGTCGACGTACCCGCCTTCCGCCTCGCCGAAGACCGCAGTGAGCCACTCGCGCTCCTCCGGCAGGAACCCCGAGTTCTTCCTGTTGCCGCGCCAGTTCTTGAGGTCGGCTTCCTGGTGGGCGATGTTCCAGTCGCCGCAGACGACGACCTCGCGGCCGTCGGCGGCGGCCCGCTCCTTGAGCGCCTTGAGGTAGGCGAGGAACTCCCCCATGAACCGGACCTTCTCGTCCTGCCGCTCGGTCCCGACCTCGCCGGAGGGCAGATAGAGGGAGGCGACCGTGACCCCGGGCAGATCGACCTCGACATACCGCCCACTGCCGTCGAACTCGGCGGATCCGAAGCCGACCTGGATGCGGTCGGGCTCCCGCCGCGTATAGATGGAGACTCCCGCACGCCCCTTGGCGGCGGCGGGCGCGTGCACGACATGCCACCCGTCGGGCTGCCGAATCCCCTCGGGCAACTGCGGCGGCTCGGCACGCACTTCCTGCAGACACAGCACATCGGCGGAGGTACCCGCGAGCCACTCCACAAAGCCCTTCTTGGCAGCGGCCCGAAGCCCGTTCACATTCACAGAGGTCACAGTCAGCACAGCACTCTCCTACGCAACAGGAAACGTAGGTTACTGCGCGAGCGCCCGGTACTCGCTTCGGGTGAGGCAACCCGGCCCGTGCGCCCCCGCCAGTCGTGGCGGCGGCACACGGGAGCACCCCGGTGCTTGGCTTTGCGTGCCGGTCGCAGCCCGCGATCGTGCTCGACAGCCAGGAGGACACCATGGCGGTACAGCGCGAATTGGACGAAGCAAAGGTCGAAGCCTTCATGGAGAAGGCGCTCGGGGACATCAGCGGGACGATGGCCATCGGTCTGTGCCACCTGGGCGACCGGCTGGGCCTGTTCAAGGACCTCGCGGCCAACAGCCCCGCCGGAAGCGAGGAGCTCGCGGACCGACTGGACCTGAATGAGCGTTACGTACGCGAGTGGCTTCGAGGCATGACCGCCGCGGGCTATCTGGAGGAACCGGAGCCCGGCCGCTTCGCGATTCCCGCCGAGCACGCGCCCGCCCTGGCCGATGAGTCAGGACCCATGTTCCTCGGCGGCGTCTACCAGATGATGCCCGCCGCCCTGGCGCCGTACGAACAGCTGAGTGAGGCGTTCCGGAGCGGTGGAGGCGTGCGGCAGAGCGACTACCCGGACATCCTGTGGGACGGTATGAGCCGTTTCACGGGCAGCTGGTTCGAAAGCGTCATGGTCGACGACTGGCTGAGCACCTTTCCGCACGTCATCGAGAAGCTGGAGCGGGGCGTCGACGTCGCGGATGTGGGATGCGGCGCGGGCCGCGCACTGATCGTGCTCGCCAAGGCGTTTCCCCGCTCGCGTTTCGTGGGGTTCGACAACTTCCCGGGCCAGGTGGAACGCGCCCGGGCGAACGCGGAGAAGGCCGGTGTCGCCGACCGTGTGACCTTCGAGACGGTCGATGCCGCCCAGGGGCTTCCGGGACGCTATGACCTCGTCACCACCTTCGACGTGATCCACGACGCGGCGGACCCGAAGCGGCTTCTCGCCGCCATCAGGGCGGCGGTCAGGGACGACGGCGACTACCTGATGCTCGAGATCAACTGCGAGGACCGCCCCCAGGACAACGTCGGCCCCGTGGCATCGATGTTCTACGGCTTCAGCGTCTTCTACTGCATGACGACCTCACTCGCGAACGGCGGAGCCGCCCTCGGAACGTGCGGTATGCCCGAGGCGGTCGTGCGCAGCCTGTGCACCGAGGCCGGCTTCGGCGACGTGGCCCGTTCCTCGACGGACGACCCTTTCAACGTCCTGTACGACATCAAGCCGTAGGCGACGCCGAGATCTCGACCGCGCGGCCCATGGGAAAATGGATCGCCACCGCGCACCGCATAGAAGTACGATCCTCGGCATGAATATACGCCGCGTCTCCTTCGACCACCCCGACGCCGTCAAGCTGAACGACCGGGTCCAGGCCGAGTACGCCGTGCGCTACGGCGACGAGGGGGACATGACTCCCCTCGACCCGTCGATGTTCGAGCCGCCACTCGGCCTGTACCTCATCGCGTACGACGCGCAGGACCAGCCGGTGGCCACGGGCGGCTGGCGTACCCAGGACGCGAACGACGAGGGCTACTCGGACGGCGACGCGGAGATCAAGCGCATGTACGTGATCGAGGAGGCGCGCGGCAACGGTCTCGCCCGTCGCATCCTCGCGGCCCTGGAGGACGACGCCCGCGCGGCGGGCCGTACGCGCATGGTCCTGGAGACGGGCACGAAGCAGCCGGAGGCGATCGCCCTCTACACGTCCAGTGGCTACGAGCCCTGCGCCAAGTTCGGCCACTACCGCTTCCACGACGCGAGCAGGTGCTTCGCGAAGCCGCTCTGAAGTCCTGGTGAGCCCTCTGAAGTCCCTGTGAAACGGCTGGCTTTGAGAGAGCGTCAGGCACGCAGGAAGGCCAGTACGGCCAGCACCCTGCGGTGGGTCTCGTCGGCCGGGGGCAGGTCCAGCTTGGTGAGGATTCCGCTGATGTGCTTGCCGACGGCGGCCTCGGACACCACCAGCTCGCGGGCGATCGCGCCGTTCGACCGGCCCTCGGCGATCAGCGCCAGGACCTCGCGCTCGCGCGGGGTGAGCCGCTCCAGCGGATCGCGGCGGCGGCGCAGCAGTTGGCGCACGACCTCGGGGTCGACGACCGTGCCGCCGTCGGCGACCTTGAGCAGCGCGTCCACGAACTCCTCCACCTGCCCGACCCGGTCCTTGAGCAGATAGCCGACGCCCGTTCCGTCGCCGGAGTCGAGCAGGTCGGCGACGTACCTCCGCTGGACGTACTGGCTGAGGACGAGGACGGGCAGCCTGGGTCGCGTCTCACGCAGCCGTACGGCCGCGTGCAGGCCCTCGTCCTGGAAACCGGGAGGCATCCACAGCCCTGAACCTGCTCCCGATATGGACCGCCCTGGCCATCCTGTCGGCCCCCACCCCACTCCAGATCCCGTGGCCGGAACTCGCCACAACGGCGATGGCGTGCGCACTCCTCGCCGTGCCATCGGCACTCGCCCCTGCGTGGCCGGCCCTGCGGCGGGGGGCGGTGGGGTCGGCGGCGGTGCACGAGTGAGGTCCGGGACCGGCGACGGCATGGTTCCTCACCTGCCACCCGCACCCGGACGTCCCGCCGAGTCCGGAAACGCAGAGATCCCGTCCGATCGAAGCGATCGGACGGGATCTCATGAACTTGCAGCGGGGGGTTCACGAGTGGGGTTGACGTGCACCGATGAGGGCTCGTGAAGATCGTTCCCCGATCAGCTGGAGATCGTCCCCCAGCAGTGGGGAACACGACGGGCTGTCGGCGGCCGGGCACTCGCGAGGTACCCAAGGCAGCTCGCGGTGCACCGCGCCCCTCTTTTGGGTGATGGCACGGAGGAGAGTTTCGAAGTAGTTTCAAAGTGATGGCTACCGAGAGCGCCGCCGTGAACTTCTCCGAGCTGGTGAACAAGAACAAGAAGACGCTTGCCCGGCTTCAGGAATCGCCGAGACTGCTTCTGCACCGCAGAGACGGCGAGGATCTGGTCCTCACCACCGCAGCGCGGGCAGAGCAGGACCAGACCGTGGTATCAGCCGCCACCCGGATGCTGGCCGCGATGGCCCGCCGGGAGCCCGGCAGCATGGAACTGCTCCTCGACATACTGCCGGACGCCTTCCCCTGGGTTCGTTTCCTTCCCGAGCCCGATCTCCACGCCTTCGCCGTCGAACTGGTCGACACGATGCGGGCCGCCGACTCGCTCGGCAACAGCGCGTCCGTCGCCCAGTTGCTCATCGCCTGGCAGCACACCGCCGAGGTCTACTCCGACCCCGAACTACTGGCGGCGCTGACCAGGGACCACGGCGAGGACTACGGCCCGGTACCGGACCCGCGGGATGCCGCATGACCGCGGGTCGCGGCGACCGCGCCGCCCCGCCGGCACCGGAAGGCCACTGGGAAGTCCGCTTCGCGGACGCGGCCTCGGCCAAAGGGTGGGAGGGCCTCGCCCAGCAGGCCCGGGAGAACACCTACCGCGCCTGGATCACCATGCGCACGAACCCCAGGCCGGCCACCGAGACGCCCCGGCACCACCCGGCTCAAGGGCAGTCTGGCGCACGGCACTCACCGCGGACAGACCTGCGAGCAGTGGCAGATCGAGGTGACCGGCGGCGGCCGCGTCTGGTACCTCCTGGACACCGCCCGCGACACCTGCTGGATCACCTTCGCAGGCACTGGGCACCCGCGAGCAACAGACCGACGCTGAGCCGACACAGCCACGGGTCGTCTACGACGCGGAGACCACCGCCTACGAAACGACCCGTGCGACCCTTCGAAGGGGTGCGGAACTGGTGAAGTCTCGCTCAATTTTCCCCCGCTGACGGAGACTCGGCGAAGGCGCCAGCGGCTGCGGCGAGGGCGGCGGTTCTGGCTGCATGGCCGGGCAGTTGCGGGTCGGGGTGCGTGCGGAGGAGTACCAGCTGGTGGTACAGCGGCGCGGTGGCGGCGATGAGCAGTCGCCGAGCGTCGGTGTGCGGCGGGAGTTCGCCGCGCCGGACAGCTCGGCTGACGATGATCTCGCAGCGGGCGTACCGGTCCTCCCAGAGCCGCTGTTGGGCGTGGGCGGCTTTCTCGGAGCGGAACGAGGCGGCGATCAGAGCCGCGACGATCGGCGGCTGTGCAATCAGGGCTGCCTGGATCTCCTGGTTCAGTGCTGCCAGGTCGCCTTCCAGTGAGCCGGTGTCCGGTGGCTGCCAGTCGTCGTCGCTCGCCGCGTCGAGAACGTCGGCGAGCAGGCCGCCGACATCCCCCCAGCGCCGGTACACCGTTGTGCGGTGCACGCCCGCGCGGGCGGCGACGGCGTCCATGCTGAGCCCGTCATAACCGTGTTCGCCGAGCTCCGCGCGGACCGCGTCGAGTACCTGCGTACGAATACGGGCGGTGCGGCCCCCGGGTCGGCGTCGTGTCGGCGTCGGCCGGGTGCCTTCCGGTCCTGGGGCTTCGGGAGTCATCGCTGGTAATCCGTTTGCTCAGGGGGACGGCGTTATGGCAGCATGTTAATGCATCAGTTGTCGCACTAGTGGAGTGATCGATGCTCTTCCGAAGTGTTCGCCCGGCCCTGCGGCCCTTGACTGCCGCCTCGTCCTCGAATGCTTTGGAGTCCCCGCATGCCTACACAGATCACCGCGCTCGCCGTCAGCAAGTCCTTCAACGGCAGGCTCGTCCTTGACTCGGTGAGCTGCTCGCTCGCCGCGGGCGAGCGCACCGGGATCATCGGTGAGACCGGATCCGGCAAGACCACCTTGCTGCGCCTGCTCGCCGGGCGTGAACGGCCCGATCAGGGCGAGGTCGTCGTCCAGGCCGCCGACGGCGTCGGCTATCTCGCCCAGGACGAGCGGCTGGCCCCGCAGGCGACCGTCCAGCAGATCATGGACCGGGCCCTGAGCGATCTACGCGCCGTCGAGCAGCGAATGCGCCGTTTGGAGGCCGCGATGGCCGATGGCGACGAGTCGGGCATGGCCGAGTACGGCGAACTGATGACGGTCTTCGAGCTGCGCGGCGGCTACGACGCCGACACCCGTGTGGAACGTGCCCTGCACGGCCTCGGCCTGGGGCTGATGAGCCGTGACCGTACCGTTGGCAGTCTGTCCGGCGGAGAACAGATCCGGTTACGGCTGGCGGCCGTCCTGGCGGCAGCGCCGGAGGTGCTGCTGCTGGACGAGCCGACCAACCATCTCGACGAGGGTGCCCTGAGCTGGCTGGAAGAACACCTGCGCACCCGGCGGGGCACCACGGTGACGGTCTCGCACGACCGCGTCTTCCTCGAACATATCGCCACCAGTCTGCAGACCCCGGAAACGACGAAGATCCCGCACGACCATCATGATCGTCGGGATCTCGTCAACCGACCCTGAGCTAACTCAAGAACGGCCGTGCAGTGGACCTGAGGGGATTTGAACCCCTGGCCCCCTCGATGCGAACGAGGTGCGCTACCGGACTGCGCCACAGGCCCTTGCAACGAGGGAAACTCTAGCATCCGCGTCCGGGTGCTTGGAAATCCGTTCCTGGCTGGTCAAGGGTGGGGCTTCTGCGGCGTTGCCGCTCGCTTGTCACTCGTTGGCGGCGCGCGGTCGGTCGCCGTCCTCGTACTGGTCGAAGAGCGGAGTGCGGCCCCGTTCGCGGGCCCGGCGGGCCGAGGCGGCGCGGCGTGCGTCCGCGGCGCCGTCCGGGTCCGCGCCGGGCTCCTCGGACGGCTCGTCCTCCGGCGTCGGAGCCGCCCCTGCCGCGGGGCGCTCGGCCGCGCTGGAGCGTGCCGAACTCCACGCGTCGGGTGCGCCCAGGTCGACACCGGCCGTGGCGCGCGGGGCGACAGGGGCTGTCACGTACGTCGGCAACGGGACCGGGACGGGGTCCCAGCTGTCGCCGCCGGCCGGACCGCGTCGGCGTTCGCGCTGCTGGTCGACCCACTCCGCGTGGTCGGTCTGCTCGACGAGGGCTCGGCGGTCGGCGGCCAGTGCGGACAGGCCGGGGTCACTGGTCGCCTCCGGTCCGTCCTCCGGGTCGTCCGCGGCGGACGGCTCGGCGGGCGGTCGCCGCCTCGGCTGCCGTTCCCGCAGCCGCTGGGCCGCGGCCTCCGCACGCCTGCGGTCCATCGTGTACGTGAACCGCCGCCGCTCCTGGGAGCGCAGATACGCGATGTAGACGCTCAGCATTATCGCCGGCACGCCCGGCGCCCACAGGAAAGCGAGCCCCCCGACAGCCGCCACGATCGCGCCGAGCGTGAAGGCGAAGAAGAGGACCGTGGTCGTACGCCGCCGGCGCGCGAGCACCTTCGAGCGCCGGGCGCGCGCGGCGGCCTCCGCCGCGGCAGCCCGGCGCGAACGAGCCGAGGAGGAGGACGAGGGCGAGGACTGTGCCGGTGACGACGACTTGGCGCCCGGCTTCCCTCCCGGCTTGGACCCCTGCTGAGGCACCGGCCTGCCACCGGCCGAACGGCCCGCCCGCGACGCCGACTTGGCACCGCGCTTGGGCGCACCCGCCGACCCCGGCCTGGACGCCGGGTCAGCCGCCCGCTTCCCGGAAACGGCACCTGAAGCCGAAGGCCCACCCTCCGCCTCGGGCCGACCCTCACCGCGTGCGCCCCGCGCATCGTCCCGTACGTCCGCGACCTTGCCCCGTGCCTCGCGCCGGGTCTGAGGCATGGCGAAGGCCCGGGCGTCCACCGATTCGGTAAGGCCGTCCGGTTCGGCGGCGTGCTCCCCCTCTTCGGTGGAGCGCGCCCGCAGGTCCTTGGCGTACCGGCGCTCCATCCCCGCCCGTCCGGACAGCAGCCGGATGGCGGTGCTGAAGCGTTCCGTCGGACGGGCCTCATTCAGCTCGTCCTGCCTACGGAGCCACATGGGCACCAAGTAGGCGGCCCAGGCCCCGACAATGACTGCGTAGATGAGGCCGCTGCTGCTCACGCCTCACACGGTAGAGGGGTTTGCGTGAGGCCATCTGCCAATTCCGCCGGTGTGTCGCACGATCTGGCTGATATTTCGAGCTTTTTTTGCGACCGATGCGATCAGCAGGCCACCGAGAGCGGGAAATTAATGCCTGAGGACGGTCGATCGCCGATCATTTTCGAACACGCATTTCATTTGGTCGGCGTTAGGCAGTGTTAGGCGGTGTTCCGTGGGGTGTCCCGTGGCGAGTTTTCGGACGTGTTCCGCGAACGTGTCCGCCGCCAGCGGCTGAGCAGGCCCTCAGGGATCTCTTCCGCCGTGAGCGCGAAGACGAGGTGGTCGCGCCAGGCCCCGTCGATGTGAAGATAACGTGGACGAAGTCCTTCCTCGCGGAATCCGAGTTTCTCCACGACCCGGCGGCTGGGGCCGTTCTCGGGGCGAATGCAGACTTCGATGCGGTGCAGCCCGATGGTGCGGAAGCAGTGGTCGACCGCAAGAGCGACGGCTGTAGGCATCACTCCGCGTCCGGCGACCGCCTGGTCCACCCAGTACCCGACATGGCCCGAGCACATCGAGCCCCAGGTGATTCCGGCGACGGTCAACTGCCCGACAAGCCGCCCCTGGTACTCGATGACGAACGGCAGCATCCGGCCCGCGTTGGCCTCGGCGCGCAGGTGCCGGACCATCTGGCGGTAGGTCGGGCGGTGCGCTATCGGCCCGGTGGGTGTGGGCGGCGGAATGGTGGCTTCCCAGGGGCGCAGCCAGTCCCGGTTGCGCCGGTTGACGTCACGCCAGGCCCGGTGGTCGCGCATCTTTATGGGCCGGAGGACGACATCACCGTCCACCAGCTCGACCGGCCAGGATGGGCTGTTCAGCTCGCACCCCCGCTGCCGCTGGGTCTGGGATGATCGCCGCCGCGGAGCTGGTCCACGGCGTGGATCAACAGGGGCCGCAGAACGGCGAGTCCGTCCCTGACCCCGCCCGTGGAGCCCGGCAGGTTCACGATCAGTGTCCGCCCGGCAACTCCGGCCAGTCCCCGGGACAGCGCCGACGTCGGCACCTTCTCCCCTCCGAACGCTCTGATGGCCTCCGCAATGCCCGGCACCTCGTGGTCGAGGACGCTCCGGGTCGCTTCGGGGGTGCGGTCGGTGGGCGAGATGCCGGTGCCTCCGGTGGTCACGATGACGTCGTACCCGGCCTCGACGCCTTCGCGCAGGGCGGCCTCCACGGGGTCCCCGTCGGGCACTGTCCGCGGCCCGTCCACCTCGAAGCCGTACGAGACGAGCCCCTCGACGATCAGTGGGCCGCCCTTGTCCTCGTAGACCCCGGCGGCCGCGCGGTTGGATGCCGTGACGACAAGGGCGCGATACGTCATGTCCGGCTCCAGTCGCCCGACTTGCCGCCCGTCTTCTCCTCGACGCGTACGTCCGTGATGACCGCCCCCTTGTCGACCGCCTTGACCATGTCGATCACGGTGAGAGCCGCCACGCTGACCGCGGTGAGGGCTTCCATCTCCACACCCGTACGGTCGGTGGTCTTCACGGTGGCCAGGATCTCGACGGCGTCGTCCGCGACCGACAGATCAATCTTGACACCCGACACTGACAACGGGTGACACAGCGGAATCAGGTCCGGCGTGCGCTTGGCGCCCATGATGCCCGCGATGCGCGCGGTGGCCAGTGCGTCGCCCTTGGGGAGGCCCTCGCCGCGCAGCAGCTGGACCACCCGGGGCGAGACCAGAACCCGGCCGCTGGCGCGGGCGGTGCGCGCGGTCACGTCCTTTCCGGACACGTCAACCATGCGGGCGGCGCCCGCGTCGTCGATGTGGGTCAGTCGGTCGTCGGTACTCATGGCGCTCCCGGTCGGGCCTGTTGTGCGCGACACGGTACCGCCATCCCGGCCCGGTCAGCCGAGGAGTACCACCTCGACCTCGGTGCCGGGCTCCACGGATTCCACGGTCTCGGGGACCACGATCAACGCGTCGGCCCGGGCGAGGGCCGCGATCAGGTGCGAGCCGGCGCCGCCGACGGGGGTCACCTCTCCGTTCGCGTACCGCCCGCGCAGGAACTGACGGCGTCCGGCGGGCGAGGTCAGCGCCTTGTCCGTCTGCAGGATTGCCCTGGTCGTGGGCCGGTGGATGTCCTCGACACCCATCAGGGTGCGGATCGCGGGGCGTACGAACAGCTCGAAGGAGACGTACGAGGACACGGGGTTGCCCGGCAGCGCGAGCAGCGGGGTGTGGTCGGGGCCGATGGAGCCGAAGCCCTGGGGCTTGCCGGGCTGCATGGCGAGCTTGCGGAACTCGATGCCGCTGCCCGGCTCGTCCTCGTCACCGACGGACTCCAGTGCCTCCTTGACGACGTCGTACGCCCCCACGCTGACGCCGCCCGTGGTGACCAGGAGATCGGCGCGGATGAGCTGGTCCTCGATGGTGGCCCGGAGAGTCTCGGCGTCATCGGTGACCGCACCCACGCGGTAGGCGATGGCTCCGGCGTCGCGGGCGGCGGCGGTCAGCGCGAAGCTGTTGGAGTCGTAGATCTGGCCGTTGCCCAACTCCTCGCCGGGCTGGACGAGTTCGCTGCCGGTGGACAGGACGACCACGCGCGGGCGCGGGCGCACCCGTACCGTTCCGCGGCCGATCGCTGCGAGCAGTGCGATCTGCGGCGGACCGAGGATCGTGCCCGCTTCCAGGGCGCGGTCACCGGCCTTGACGTCGCTGCCCTTCGCGCGCACGTGCGCGCGTGCCGGAGCCGGACGGTGTACCTGGACCTGGCCGGAGGCGCCCTCGGGTGCCGCACTGTGGGCGCGCATCCGGGAGACGGGGCCCTCGCCGAGGCCGCCGTCGGTCCACTCCACGGGGACGACGGTCTCGGCACCGGGCGGCAGTGGAGCGCCTGTCATGATGCGGGCGGCCTCGCCGGGGCCCACCTGGAGCGGCTCGGCCGGACCCGCCGCGACGTCCCCGACGACCCTGAGGACGGCCGGGAACTCCTCGCTCGCGCCCGCGACATCGGCGACCCGGACCGCGTACCCGTCCATAGAGCTGTTGTCGAACGGCGGCAGGGAGACCGGCACCGTGACGTCCTCGACCAGGACACAGCCCTGGGCGTCGAGGAGTTGCAGCTCGATGGGTTCGAGCGGGCGGACGGTCGAGAGGATGTCCTCCAGGTGCTCGTTCACCGACCAGAGGTGGTCCTGGCCGGTGACGCGGGTCGGGGCGCTGCTCAAGGTTGCTACATCTCCTCGGTGACGTAACTGCGAAGCCAGGTCCGGAAGTCCGGGCCCAGGTCTTCACGTTCGCACGCGAGTCGGACAATGGCACGCAGGTAGTCGCCTCGGTCGCCGGTGTCATAGCGGCGGCCCTTGAAGACGACGCCGTGCACGGGCCCGCCGACCTTCTCGTCGGCGGCGAGCTGCTGGAGGGCGTCGGTGAGCTGGATCTCGCCGCCGCGGCCCGGCTCGGTCTTGCGGAGTATGTCGAAGACGTGCGGGTCGAGGACGTAGCGGCCGATGATCGCGTAGTTCGACGGGGCGTCCGCCGCGGACGGCTTCTCGACCAGGTCGTGGACCTTGACCACGTCGCTGTCCGCGGTGGTGTCGACGGCCGCGCATCCGTAAAGGTGGATCTGCTCGGGCGCGACCTCCATGAGGGCGATGACGCTGCCGCCGTACTGCTCCTGGACCTCGACCATGCGCGCCAGCAGAGGGTCGCGCGGGTCGATCAGGTCGTCGCCGAGGAGGACGGCGAAGGGCTCGTGGCCGACGTGCGGGGCAGCGCACAGGACGGCGTGACCGAGGCCCTTGGGGTCGCCCTGGCGGACGTAGTGCATGGTCGCGAGGTCGCTGGACTCCTGCACCTTGGCGAGCCGGTTGGCGTCGCCCTTCTTCTGAAGGGCCGATTCCAGCTCGTAGTTGCGGTCGAAATGATCCTCAAGGGGGCGCTTGTTGCGACCTGTGATCATGAGGACATCGTCGAGGCCCGCGGAGGCGGCTTCCTCGACCACGTACTGGATCGCCGGCTTGTCGACGACCGGCAGCATCTCCTTGGGAGTGGCTTTGGTGGCCGGCAGGAACCGGGTACCGAGGCCTGCTGCGGGGATGACAGCCTTGCTGATCCTGGGGTGTGCCTGAGTCATGCCCGTCACCTTATCCGGTGCCAATGTTCGGAATATGTGGCTCCGGTTAATTCGCTCTCATATGAGTGCATCAGCGAGAGTACGGGAGCTGGTTGTGAGTCGGCCGAGACCGGATGCGGAGCCTGGCAAGCGAATGTTGCGGCAGGAGTTCCTCATGGTGAGAGGCCGGTTGACGGCTGATGACGGACAAGAAACGGAAGCCGCACTCGTCATTCGCGCCCTGGAGCTGCCCGAACTTGCGCAGGCGCGCACCGTGGCGGCGTACGTGTCCGTGGGGAGCGAGCCGGGTACGCGCGCGCTCCTCGACGCGCTCCACGCGCGCGGGGTACGCGTTCTGTTGCCGGCCCTGATGGCGGACAACGACCTGGACTGGGGTGCGTACGACGGTCCGGGCTCGCTCGTCCGCGTACAACACCGGGGAAAAATGGCCCTCCTGGAGCCCGCGGGCGAGCGCCTCGGACCGGATGCCGTGCTCTCGGCCGATGCCGTCCTGCTGCCGGGGCTCGCCGTGGACGCGCGCGGGATGCGGCTCGGTCGCGGTGGCGGGTCGTACGACCGGGTACTCGCGCGCCTGGAGCGGGCGGGGGCCGATCCGGCGCTGGTGGTGCTGCTGTACGACTCCGAAGTGGTCGATCGTGTCCCCGAGGAACCGCATGACCGGCCGGTGCACGCGGTGGTCACCCCTTCGGGAGTACGTCGCTTCCGCCGGCGCCCGTAGAGGCTGATCTGCCTGGAGAGGCAGATCAGCGAAATGGCCCTCCACGCGCGTGGAGGGCCATTTTCACGGGAGGGCTACCGAAGGCCCGCTGTCCGGCTCAGGGCTTCAGCAGCAGCGTGTCCTCGGTGTTCTCGTCGACCGCCCTCTCCGTGGAGACCCAGTCCAGCAACTCGCCCTTGGCCCACTTGTCGGTCTGGTCGATGTAGTGGGCGCTGTAGGCGTGCCCGGAGGCGCCGGTGAGATTGATCCACTTCGACTTGTCGAAGTCGTCGAGGTTCACCACCATCCGCATCGACGGCACCCAGACCACCGTGTAGCCGCCCGCGGCGTTCCAGCCGGTGGCGCTGACCGCGGCCTCGCCGCCGCCCATGTTGTACGGGCCGCGGTTGAGCATGAACTGCAGGAAGCCGGGGCCGTCGGTGCCCATGGTCTGGTTCTTCAGGTACAGCCGGTGCAGGCGGCCCCAGTTCCAGGTGTCCATGTCCTTGCCGAGCTTGGCGGTCAGCTCCCAGCGGGCGTCCTCCAGGGCCCGCCCGAAGAGCTCGTCGCGGTTCGTGGCCGCCTTGTCGGTGCGGTTGCCGGGCGCCTGCCACCAGTCGCTGTCCTCGTCGTCGAGGATCGACCTGACCACCTCGAACCAGCGGTCGCCGCCGTCCGGCTGCGCGCTGTCCGCGTCACGCTCGCCGCACTCCCGCACCCGCCGGTCCTCGTCGGCCGGACCGGTCGTGTCGACCGGCTCGACGTACAGGCACTGGCCCTCGACCCGCAGTTCCTTGGGCAGCTTGTTGCCGAACGCGAGCTTCAGGATGTTGCGCCAGACCGCGTTGAAGTAGGCGGCAGCCGCCGAATCGGCGTCCTGGGTGTAGTTCCAGCCCTCAAGGAGCTTCTGCCCGTCCCGTACGTCCTTGTCGGGGACGTCGATCTTGAGCAGCAAGGGCACCAGGAGCTTGGCGATCTCGCTGCTGTTGTCGAGCTGCATCTGGCGCATGTCGTCGGTCGAGACCTTGCCGCCGCCCTTGAGCTTCGACTCGATGAGATCGGTTATCCGCTGGCTGCGTGTGCCGTAGCCCCAGTCCGTGGTCAGCGTGTAGGGGTACTTCTCCTTGTCGACCACGGCCTGGTTGGCGGTGACTATGTAGCCGCGGTCCGGGTTGTACTCGTAGGGCAGCTCGGACTGCTTGATGTAGCCGGTCCACTCGTACTCGGAGTCCCAGCCGGGCGACGGGAGCGAGCCGTCGCCCTCACCGCGTTTGGGGATCCTGCCGGGCAGCTGGTAGCCGATGTTGTTCTCCGTGTCGGCGTAGATCAGGTTCTGCGAGGGCACGTCGAACAGGGCGGCGGCCTTGCGGAAGCCGTTCCAGTCGGTGGCCTTGTTCATCGCGAAGACGGCGTCCATCGAGGTGCCGGGGTCCAGGGCGGTCCAGCGCAGGGCAATGCCGTAGCCGTCGCCGCGGTCGGGTGCCGACTGGTCGACGCCGGCCTTCTTGCCGACCTTCACGAGCTCGTCGTCGCGGTCGGACAGCAGGGGCATCCTGCCCCCCGGCCTCCCGTCGTCCTCAGGGATGCGGACGGTGCGGACGACGATCTTCTTGGGCGCGCCGCCGGCGACCTTGATGGTCTCCTGCTGGGTTTCGAAGGCCTGCACCTTGCCGTCGTACTCGTAGCCGTCCCCGGTGAGCTTCTCCAGATACAGGTCGGCGACGTCGGCACCGGAGTTGGTCATCCCCCAGGCGATGTTCTGGTTGTGGCCGATGACCACGCCCGGCAGGCCCGCGAAGGTGTACCCCGAGACGTCGTACTGGCACTTGTCCGAGACGCTCTTGCAGTGCAGGCCCATCTGGTACCAGACCGACGGCAGCGACGGCGACAGATGCGGATCGTTGGCAAGGAGCGGCTTGCCGCTGATGGTGTGGGCGCCGCCGATGACCCAGGAGTTGGAGCCGATGCCGTTGCCGTTCACACCGACGGCCGTGGGGACGTCGTCCAGTTCGTCGTAGAGGCCCGACAGCTGGCTCTGGAGACCGTCCTGGGCCGTGGCGCCGCCGGCGAGCCCGGAGCCCCCCGCGGACGCGTCTGTGCCGCCGCTCTGCTCGTACTCCTGGGTGCTCCGGTTGTACTCGCCCTCCTGGACGATCGTCTTGTTCCGGTCGTACGGGTACTGCGGGTACAGGTCGGCGATCTGCTGCGGGCCGAGACGGCTGGTCATCAGGGAGCGGTCGATCTCGTCCTGCATGTTGGCGCGCAGGTCCCAGGCCATCGCCTTGAGCCAGGACACCGAGTCGACCGGCGTCCACTCCGCCGGCTTGTAGTCGTTGGAGAAACCGAGCGCCGCGTACTCCAGCGAGATGTCTCCGCCGTCCTTGCCCTGGAGATAGGCGTTGACTCCCTTGGCGTACGCCTGGAGGTACTTTTTCGTCTCGGCCGACAGCTTGGTCTTGTACTCCTCCTCCGCGACCCGCTTCCAGCCGAGGGTGCGCAGGAACTCGTCGTTGTCGACCTGGCCCTTGCCGAACATCTCGGAGAGCCTGCCGGACGTCATGTGGCGGCGTACGTCCATCTCGTAGAACCGGTCCTGCGCCTGGACATAGCCCTGCGCCATGAACAGGTCCTCGTCGGTGGCGGCGTAGATCTGCGGGATCCCGTTGGCATCACGCTTGACGTCCACGGGCCCTGACAGACCGTCCAGGTGGACCGATCCCTTGGTCTGCGGGAAGGAGGCGCGCACGGTGCTGATGGACCAGAACGCCCCGTATCCGACGCCCCCGATGATGGCCAGGACCAGGACGATCAAGATCAGACGGGTTCTGCGCCCCTTCTTCCTGCCGGACTTGCCGCGCGTCTGACCAGAAGAAGAGGTGGTGTTGGGGGGCATCGCTGTCCTTGCTGTCCTCACGCGAGCGGCAGGCGGGGCCGTGCTTTTGACTGAACGCTGGAGCAACCATAGGTCAGGGCTCGACGCGCCTTGACGCGGAGTCGGGAACGGACAGTTTCAGGCGATCGGGGCCACATGCGCGATCGTCAAGAAAGCGTCAAGAGTTAGGTAAGCTAACGAAGCACTTGCACCACCGAGAGGGGAGCAACCCCTGACTGTCCACGACCTCAACCAGCTCCTGCTCATCTGCTCGCTCGTTCTGCTCGTCGCGGTGGCAGCGGTTCGCATCTCCTCGCGCAGCGGGCTCCCCAGCCTGCTGGTCTACCTGGGCATCGGCGTCGCCATGGGGCAGGACGGCGTCGGCGGCATCCAGTTCGACAACGCCGAACTGACCCAGGTCTTCGGGTACGCGGCCCTGGTCGTGATCCTGGCAGAGGGCGGTCTCGGCACGAAGTGGCGGGAGATCAAGCCGGCGCTTCCGGCCGCCTCGTCACTGGCGCTGGTGGGTGTCGCGGTGAGTGTCGGCGTCATGGCGACGGCGGCCCACTACCTGATCGATCTGGAGTGGCGGCAGGCGCTCATCGTCGGTGCGGTGGTCTCCTCGACGGACGCGGCGGCGGTCTTCTCGGTGCTGCGCAAAGTGCCCCTCCCCGCCCGCCTGACGGGCATGCTGGAGGCCGAGTCCGGCTTCAACGACGCTCCGGTGGTCATCCTCGTCGTCGCCTTCTCCACTGCCGGTCCGGTGGAGCACTGGTACGCGCTGCTCGGCACGATAGTTCTGGAGCTGGCCATCGGCGCGGCCATCGGGCTCGCGGTGGGATTCCTCGGCGCCTACGGGTTGCGCCATGTGGCACTGCCCGCCTCCGGCCTCTACCCGATCGCCGTCATGGCCATCGCGGTCATGGCGTACGCGGGCGGGGCGCTCGCCCACGGCAGCGGCTTCCTCGCCGTGTACCTGGCGTCGATGGTGCTCGGCAACCAGAAGCTGCCGCACTGGCCCGCCACCCGCGGCTTCGCCGAAGGGCTCGGCTGGATCGCCCAGATCGGCATGTTCGTCCTGCTCGGCCTGCTGGTCACACCGCACGAGCTGACGGACGACTTCTGGACCGCGCTCGTCATCGGCCTGGTGCTGACCATGGTGGCGCGTCCCCTGAGCGTCGTGATCGCGCTGCTGCCGTTCCGGCTGCCGTGGCAGGAGCAGGTCCTGATGTCCTGGGCGGGCCTGCGCGGCGCCGTGCCCATCGTCCTGGCCACGATCCCGATGGTGAGCGGCGTCGAGGAGAGCCGTCGCATCTTCAACATCGTCTTCATACTGGTCGTCGTCTACACCCTCGTACAGGGCCCGACCCTCCCCTGGCTGGCTCGGAAGCTGAGCCTGGACAAGTCCGCCGCCGAGGCAGCCGACCTGGGCATCGAATCGGCGCCCCTGGAGCGACTGCGCGGACATCTGCTGTCCGTCGCGATCCCGGAGGCGTCGAGAATGCACGGCGTCGAGATCAACGAGCTACGGCTGCCCCCGGGCGCCGCGGTCACGCTGGTCGTACGGGACGGAGAATCGTTCGTCCCGCTGCCCACGACGATCCTGCAACGTGGCGACGAACTCCTCGTGGTGGCCACGGACCCCGTCCGGGACGCGGCCGAGCGCCGGCTCCGGGCGGTCGGGCAGGGCGGCAAGCTGGCGGGATGGCTGGGAACGGGCGGTAACGGCGCTTCGTAAGTGAAAGCGGCCGGGATTCTCGCTTTCCCAGGGGCACGATTACTGATGCCTGTACGATGAAGGCGCACCCAGATCGAACCACCTCTGCCTGACGCAGAGCTGGCGCGACCGTATGGCGGCCGCTGCCCTGACAGGGGCCCGGTATCTACCGCAGTTCCGCGCAAGAGGACAGCTCTCGGCGCCTCCCGCACGGGCGCGCCACCAGGTGGCAGAAAGGCACGGGCCGTGGCATCCACGGTCACCTCCGAGTCCCCCAGGACATCGGGCTCCTCCCGCCCCGGATACGGGCAACTGCTGCGCACGCGTGGCGCCTGGACGTTCCTGCTCCCCGGATTCGCCGCGCGGCAGCCGTTCGCGATGCTGACGCTGTCCCTGGTACTGCTCGTGCAGCACACCACCGGCTCGTACGGGGCTGCCGGTGCCGTCGCCGCCGCGACCGGTGTCTCCATGGCGCTGTTCGCGCCCCTCACCGGACGTCTCGCCGACCGTCACGGACAGCGCGCCGTCCTGGTGCCCGGCGTCCTCGTCCACACCCTTGCGGGTCTCTCCCTGACGGCGCTCGCGCTCACGGATGCTCCCCTATGGACGCTGTTCGCGGCAGCCGTCCCGACCGGCGCCTCCGTGCCACAGATAGGGCCCATGGTGCGGGCACGCTGGGGCGTCAAGCTCCAGGGATCGCCCCTGATGACGACCGCGGCCGCCTTCGAGTCCGTCACCGACGAACTGACCTTCGTACTCGGCCCGCTGCTGGCGACCGCGCTGTGCACCACCGTGGACCCGGCGGCCGGCCTGCTCACAGAGGCCACGCTGACCCTGGTCGGCGGCCTGCTGTTCGCGGCCCAGAAGAGCACGCAGCCCGCTGTACGTCTCGAGGAGCACGCGCGCGTGGAGCGCGCTTCCGCTGTGTCGATCCCCGGTGTACGTGTCTTGATCGTGGCCTTCCTGGGCATCGGTTCCGTCTTCGGCGGTCTGCAGGTCGCGCTCGCCGCGTTCACCGAGTCGATCGGCGAGCCCGGCCTGAACGGCGTCCTGTACGGCACGTTCGCCGCGGGCAACATGCTCTCCGGGATCGTCTGCGGGGCCATCGCCTGGAAGACGGCCCCGCGCCGCCGTCTGGTCATCGGGTACACGGCACTGGCCCTGACCGCCTCCGGTCTGTGGGCCGCGGACTCCGTGGTCGCCCTCGCCGGAGTCGGCCTCCTGGTCGGCATGTGCGTCGCGCCCGCCCTGATCACCGGCTACACGCTGGTCGACGGCCTGGTGCCGGCAGGCGCCCGCACGGAGGCCTTCACCTGGATGACCGGAGCGGTCGCGCTCGGGCAGGCGGTGGCCGTCACCGTCGCCGGACAACTGGAGGACCGCCTCTGGGGCGGTGCCGGCTTCCTCGTCCCGATGGGCGGGACGCTGCTGGCTCTGGCGACGCTCGTGGCGCTGCGCTCGCGGCTCGTGCCCAGGCCGGCAGGCCGGACCGTCGCACGTGGCGTCGGTCACCGCGTTTCGCTGGCAGTGGACTGAACGCGAGGAATAGGTCACTATTGATGGTCGTTAGCACTCATCGAGTGAGAGTGCCAGGAGGAAGACAAGTGCCGACCTACCAGTACCAGTGCACCGCATGCGGCGAGGGCCTCGAGGTGGTGCAGAAGTTCACCGAGGACGCCCTGACCGAATGCCCCAGCTGTGACGGCCGCCTGAAGAAGGTGTTCTCCGCGGTCGGCATCGTCTTCAAGGGCTCCGGCTTCTACCGCAACGACAGCCGCGGCTCCTCGTCGAGCAGCTCGACGGCAAAGTCGTCCTCCTCGTCGAACGCCGCCTCCACGACCTCGTCGTCCACCACGACCTCGTCCTCCTCGGACTCGTCGTCGTCCGGCACCGGCGCCTCCTCGAGCAGCAGCTCGGCCGCGTAAGGCTTTCTTACAAGACCCTGTCGTCGTACGACGGCGGGGTCCGCGGCGTTTCCGGGCCCGGTTAGGGTGCGGTCATGGCGAACACGGAGAACGCCGAGATCGGCGTCATTGGCGGCTCGGGCTTCTACTCCTTCCTCGACGATGTAACCGAGATACAGGTGGCCACGCCCTACGGGGCACCCAGCGACTCCCTCTTCCTGGGCGAGATCGCGGGGCGGCGGGTCGCCTTCCTCCCCCGCCACGGCCGCGCCCACCATCTGCCGCCGCACCGCATCAAATACCGCGCCAACCTGTGGGCGCTGCGCTCCGTCGGGGCGCGCCAGGTGCTCGGGCCCTGCGCGGTCGGCGGGCTGCGTCAGGAGTACGGTCCGGGAACACTGCTCGTACCGGACCAGATGGTGGACCGTACGAAGTCCCGGGAGCAGACGTACTTCGACGGGATGCCGTTGCCCGGCGGCCAGGTGCCGAACGTGGTTCATGTGTCTCTGGCCGACCCGTACTGCCCCGTCGGGCGCGAGGCCGCTCTGGAGGCGGCCCGCGGCCGGGACTGGGAGCCGGTGGACGGCGGGACCCTCGTGGTGGTCGAGGGGCCGAGGTTCTCCACCCGAGCCGAATCGTTGTGGCACCAGGCGCAGGGCTGGTCGGTGGTGGGCATGACCGGGCACCCCGAGGCGGCGCTCGCCCGTGAACTCGAGCTCTGCTACACGTCGTTGACCCTGGTCACCGACCTCGACGCGGGCGCCGAGACCGGCGAAGGCGTCTCGCACGAGGAGGTGCTGCAGGTGTTCGCGGCGAATGTGGAACGGCTGCGGGGTGTGCTGTTCGACGCGGTGGCCGGACTGCCTGAGAACGGCGCGCGGGATTGTCTGTGCGCGAAGGCGCTGGGCGGGATGGATCCCGGGTTCGAGCTGCCGTAGAGCGGCCCGAGTCCTCTCAGGGTGGCTCGGCGGACGGCTCGAGGCCTGGCTTTGGGGCTCTGGCTTGGGGCTCTGGCTTGGGCTCTGTGGACGGCTCGGTGGTTCTGTGGACAGCTCGACTGGGGGTGGAACTCCCCCTTCGAGTGAGCGAATTGTCCACAACCGGTCGGTAGTCCACGGGCCACAGCGGGATTCGGCGCGAGGCCGCAGTCTGGCATCGCAAGCCGAAATCCCGACCGCTGGTGGTGGTTCTCGTGTCGCTCCTCCCTTCCTTTCCGCGCCCGTTGGGCACGGACGCGCCCGGTACCTGCGAGGTGCCGCACTTCACCCCCGTCCGGGTGCGCGGCGGGCGGTACCAACTGCGACGGCTCGTACGGCACAGAAGGCGGGCCGTGGCCGCGGGGCTCGCCGTGACCGCTGCCGCGCTGGTCGCGGCGGGTCCACGGGACGCCGGCCGGGCGCGGGCCCCCTCCGCCAGTGCTCCGCCTGCCGCGGCGGAGTCGAGGATGGCGGGCGCTCCCGCGCAGGAGCGGCAGGCCGTCGAGATGGTGACGGCGCCGGTGCGCATCGCCGACGGCGCGACGGTACGGCTTTTGCGGCCGGGCGATCGTGTCGATGTCGTCGCGGCTGAGGAGTCGGCGGTGGGTGGCGGTGACGCGCGGGTGGTCGCACGCGGGGTACGGGTGACGAAGGTGCCCGAGGCCCTGGACGGTGTGGCCGAGGGCGGCGCGCTGGTCGTGCTGTCGGTGCCGCGGCAGACGGCGGTGCGGCTGGCCGGAGCCGGCGCGACCTCGCGATTGGCGGTGACCCTGTGCTGAACCTGCTCAAGAGGATCACCGGTTGGCTGTCAGGTCGCTCGTTGGAGCTGGGGCGTTGGACAAGGTCGCCACGCCCTGCCGTAGGTTGCGGAGCTGTTCACTCCACAACTCGTACGGCTGAAAAGGGGCTCCCTGGTGAGCGAGAGCAAGAAGGATCCGAGCGTCTTGGAGGGCTTCAAGACCTTCCTGATGCGCGGGAACGTCGTCGATCTGGCAGTGGCGGTGGTCATCGGCGCAGCCTTCACGAACATCGTCAACTCCATGGTGCAGGGAGTCATCAATCCCCTGGTGGGCGCGATCGGCACAAAAAACCTGGACAACTACAGCTCCTGCATCAAGGCACCCTGCACAGGCGCCGGCGCCACCGCGGAGGGGGTCCGGATCATGTGGGGCTCGGTGCTCGGCGCGACGCTCTCGTTCGTGATAACGGCTGCCGTCGTCTACTTCCTGATGGTGCTGCCGATGTCCAAGTACCTGGCCCGGCAGGCGGCCCGCCAGAAGGCGAAGGAGGGCATGCACGAGGTCATCGAGGTGACCGAGCTGGAGGTCCTGAAGGAGATCCGCGACGCCCTGGTGGCGCAGCGCGGCTCGGGGCACGCCGAGCAATAGCGCCCACCGCCCGTAAGGTCTGCCGGGCTCAGATGTGGTGGGGCGGCTTCTCGTCCAGGAAGCGGGCCAGGTCCCCGGCGCTGTCACCGCTGGGCCGCTCGCCCCACCCACCGTCCGAGTCGTCCGCGGACTGCTGGCTCAACGGATCGTCGAAGACCAGCGCGGGCTTGCGGGGGTCCCGGGGAGCCGGGGCCACCCCCTGGGAAGGCTCGGGGTGGGGTTCGGGGGCGGGGGTGCTGCTCATGGCTTCAGGGTACGGCCCTGGGGATGGGCCGGGTTCGGGTGGCATATCCGGATTCCCTTTACGTGCGTTCCCTGGCGTGCTCGTCTCGTATGCGTCCCCACTCGTGCGGGCTCGGGCGTCTCGTCGACGCTGGGTGGACAGCTGTTGGTTGGGTTGTTTGGCACCGGTTGGCTGTTGTGTCCCTCGTGCGGGTGAACGGGGCTGGTTTTGTGGATCGCGTGGGCACGGGGAACGCATGATCGGTGCTGGCAGCTGAGTTCGCAGCGACCGGGGAGGGTAGGGGCAGTCGTGGCGCGCAGGCACGGGAGGAGGCGGGAGCTGCGTGTGCTGGCGGCTCCGTTCACTGTGGCCGCGCCGTCGGGGGTGCGGATCCGGGACCGGCTGCGGCTGGAAGCCGGCGATGAGAAGGTGTTGCGGCTGGTGGGTGAGCACCTGGGTCGTCATCAGCGGGCGGATCTGGCCGAGCGGGTCGGGATCGGGCAGGTTGCCGGGAAGGATGCCCGGCGGGCGGAGCGGAAGAAGAAGCTCACCGCGGTGTCGTCCTCCCGCTGGGCGGGGGCGATGACCCGAGCCAGCGAGGATCAGTACCAGCTGGCGATGCGCTGCCTGTTCGACGAGCGCGCGAGCCTGTGCCGGGCCATCGGCACCATCAGCCGCCGTCTGGCCGTCCCCTGCGGCCAGCGCTCGAAGAGCGGGGCGCGCGGCTACGCCGACCAGAGTGAACGGGCCCACAAACAGCGCCGCCTGCACCTGCTGCAGACCCAACTCGCCGCGGTGGAGCAGAAGATCGCCTCCTGGCGGCCATCCGTCACCGTCGGCGGGCGGCGCCTGGCCAGGCTGCGGCACCACCTGGCCGACGCCCAACTCACCGAGGCCCAGTGGCGCCGGCGGTGGGAGGCGGCGAGGCTGTTTTTGACCGCCGACGGCGAGTCCGGTGCCCCGCACGGCAACTACACCATCGCGGTCGACCCCGGCGAGGGCACGGTGAGCATCGTGCTGCCCGAGCCGCTGCGGCACCTGGCCAACGCTCCCCGCGGCCGCTACCGGCTGGGCTGCACCGTCACCTTCCACCACCGCCGCGGCGAGTGGCTGGACCGGGTCACCGCCCACCGGGCCGTGCGCTACGACATCACCTGCGACCCGGCCCGCGACCGCTGGTACCTCGACGCCAGCTGGTCCGCCGACACCACCGTGCCGCCCACCCCGCACGAGCTCACGGCACGCGGTACGCGGCTGCTGGGCGTCGACCTGAACACCGACCACCTCGCCGCCTGCCTCCTCGATCGCACGGCAACCCCATCGGCGAACCCGTCACCGTCCCGCTGGACCTGACCGGCCCGACGGCCACCCGGGATGGCAGACTACGCGCCGCGATCAGCACACTGATCGCCCTCGCCCGCGAGGAGGCCTGCGCCGGGATCGCCATCGAGAACCTGGGCTTCACTGATGCCCGCCAGGCCGGGCGGGAGACCATGGGCCGCGGGCGGCGCGGGAAGGCGTTCCGCCGCACCGTGGCCGGTATCCCCACCGCCCGCTTCCGCGAACGGCTGCGCGGCATGGCGTATCACGCCGGGCTGGTGGTGGTCGCGGTGGACCCGGCCTACACCAGCCGCTGGGGTGGCCAGCACTGGACCAGGCCTCTGCAGGAGCAATCGAAGAAGACCACGGTCACCCGGCACCACGCAGCCGCGGTGGCCATCGGACGGCGCGCCCTCGGGTACGGGATCCGGCGTCGGCCAGGTGTGACCGGCCACCACCGGAGGATGGTGGCGCGGAGAGCTACCGGCCAGGCCGCATCCCTGCCGCGGGCGTGCGGGACCGCGAGCCCACCCAGGACATCGAGCACGCCCCACCCGGGCGGCAAGACCCGACTGCACCGAGGTGACCAGCTCGCGCTGTTCCCCGGCCCTCAAGACCGTTCGGAGGGCCACCGGACCAGACATCCGGAATACGGCGAGTTGACCAACACCGGCCAACAACCCTAGGAACAGTGCCATGACAGTTGGCGCTCTGACAGATGTGGCCGGACTGCGCGTGGGGCATGCCACGCGGACCGGCGGTGGTTGGCTGACCGGTACGACGGTCGTCCTGGCCCCGGAGGGCGGTGCCGTCGCAGCCGTGGACGTGCGCGGCGGCGGACCCGGCACCAAGGAGACCGATGCCCTTGATCCACGCAACGTGGTGCGAAAGGTCGAGGCGCTGGTCCTGACCGGCGGCAGTGCGTACGGGCTGGACTCGGCGGCGGGCGTGATGGCCTGGCTGGAGGAGAGGGGGCGCGGGGTACGCGTCGGGCCCGATCCGGCGCACGTGGTGCCGGTCGTCCCGGCAGCCTGTGTCTTCGACCTGGGGCGCGGCGGCGACTTCCGGGCCAGGCCCGACGCTGCGACCGGACGCGAGGCGGTGGCGGCAGCCGCCGCGAGCGAGCTCGGCGCGCCGGTCCAGGAGGGCTGCGTGGGCGCCGGCACGGGAGCGGCGGTCGGGAGCATGAAGGGAGGGGTCGGCGGCGCGAGCGCCGTGCTCGACTCGGGAGTCACGGTGGCGGCGCTGGTGGTGGCCAACGCGGCGGGGTCGGCGGTGGATCCACTGACGGGGGCGTTGTACGGGGAACTGCTTCAGGGACGTGTGACGTATCCGGCGAAGGAGGTGCACGAAGCGGCGCGGGCGCGGCTGGCCGAGACCGCGGCGAAGAACGGCGCTCCCCCGTTGAACACCACGCTCGCGGTGGTCGGCACCGACGCGGAGTTGTCGAAGGCGCAGGCGCAGAAGCTGGCGGGGACGGCGCACGACGGCATCGCGCGCGCCGTACGGCCGGTGCATCTGCTCAACGACGGGGACACGGTGTTCGCGCTCGCCACGGGGGCGCGTCCGCTGGCGGAGGAGAACCCTCTCGCGCTGAACGAGATCCTCGCGGCCGGGGCGGATGTGGTGACGCGGGCGATAGTACGGGCGGTACGGGCCGCCGAGTCGGTGGAGGGGCCGGGTGGGGCGTGGCCGGCGTACGGGGAGTTGTATGGCGAGTAGTAGTGGAGTCCGGAAGGCAGGGGGCCTGTGAGCGGGGGCGCGCGGGAAGGGGCGTCTGCCCCCTTCTGAGCAGGGGGGTTTGAGGCTGTGTCAGGGCGCTTGGGAACTTCTCACGCGGGTTCCACGTTTTCTGTGCGTACGTTTTCTCGGTTCCCGGACATGATGTCCGACTGAGGGGCTACGGTATGCACCCACAAGGTGACATGCAGCAACGCCGGGAGAAACCTTGAGCGTTCCGTACGAGACGGCAGCGTACGAGCCACCCGAGTCGCCCGAGTCTCCTGAGGAGCATCTCGCGCGACTCCTCGGCCGCGCCCTGAACTCCTTCGAGCTCTCCGACGAGACGATAGGGCGGCTGGACTGCGCGCTGGCGCACGACAGTTCGCTGCACTCCGCGCACCACAGTGCCGGGCTGCATCGCGAGACGTACCGGCACACGTGGCTGCTTGCCGACGGTTCGGCGCTCACGTTGTGGGAGCTGGTCCACAACACCGGGTCCGGCAGCCATGTGGAGCACGAGGTGTACGAGGACCGGGAGGAGTTGCGGGCGGCGACCGCGCGGTTGCCGCTGCCGCCGGACGAGCCGGAGTTCGAAGTGCCGGTCATGGCGCTGCATGCACCGGTTCCCGAGCCTCGGCATGTGTACGTGCTCGATGACTCGGCGGATCATGGGCGCCGGTTGCTGCGGCGGGCCGAGAACGTGGACCGGCCGGGCGAAGAGATGGCCGAGTTGCTGCGGATGGCGTTCGCGCACGAGATCACTCAGGCGTTTGGCCGGCCGTATGGGGGCCGGGGGGTGGGCTTCTCGCTCTACGAGCACGCGTTCCTGCTGCTGGACGGGCGGGAGTTGTCCCTCTGGGAGGTCGAGCACACGGCTACGCCTGACGGGCGGCACGTGTGCGAGGTGTACACGAGCGAGGACGCTGCACGGGATGCCATGGAGCGACACGCTGCGCGGGAGTCGTAACGCCGACCCAGGCCTTTGGACTGCCTTTGGGCGCGGACTGTGACACGTCTCGCGGGTACCACGAAGAACTCAAAATCTGCTAATTGAGACAAGCGGGCGGCAATCTCGGCCGCCCCGCTTCTCGCGCCGGGGGACTATACCGCCACGGTCACAGAAAGCCGTCGATACATTCGGCGAGCGCTACGCTCGCCGCGGCCGGGTGGCTTTCTTTGCGCGGGTCACCGAAACCTCCCCCTTGAATTCCCCCGAAGCGTTTCGCTCCGGTCACATAATCCCCATCCTCTAGATCAACGTGGGCGATACGGTGATCCGGCTTTGCAACATGGACACTCCGGCGCACGCAGACTGACCGCTGATCTGCGCCGTGGGGAGAACGAACCTATCTGGGGGAAGGATATTGTGACTCACCATCAGCACATACAAACGGCTGCAGCCGCCAAGGCGCCACGTCATCGTTGGGTGATCGCTCTGCTTGCGGTCCTCGCAGCGCTCATGGTTACCGTGGGGCAGGCGACCCCGGCCGATGCCGCCTCGACGAAGCGCGTCTGCGCCCCGTCCGGAAAGTGCGTCACGGTAAAGAAGTCCGAGTACTGCTATCCCGCCAAGGAGGGGTGCGGGAGGCAGATGTACCGAGAGGCACGCCCTGGGGAGTACTGCTCTCCCTCGGTTGGTTGCGTCACCTACGAGGGGAAGAACTACTTCTACACCGGGGGTCCGAAGCCGACGGAAGCGCAGAAGACTCTGGCTCGTAAATGTGGCGCCTCTCTCGGCGTTTCGTGGCTCGGTGCGCTCGGCTTCGGCGGCGGACCGGCTGGCGTCACCGTTCTCGGCGTGGCTGTGGCACTCTGGGGATGCTCGTGAGACTTCACGGGGCAGTAACAGCAGGAGGGCAAGAAACGACTCCCGCCCCACCAGCAGAAGTCCCTATCGACCGCTTTTCCGAGCGCTGTCGGTGAACTCCGGACCTGCATGACGAGGGCCTGCACAACCCGATTACGGTTGTGCAGGCCCTCGTCATGCTCGGGAGTGGCCCGTGCGGTATTTCCGTGGGGAATTTCCCGCATCAGGACAGGGTTCAGGCCCTGTCTCGATGCGTGTCCCGGATCCTCGTGGCCTACGCCGCCACCGGCTGCTTCGTCTCCGGTGCCATGACATCGGAGGACTCCGCAGTCGCCGGGCCCGTCTTGCGCATGCCCTTCAGAATGATGACCAGGCTTGCCGTGACCGCCGTACCGATCGCGATGGCCAACAGGTAAAGAACCGGCTTGCCGATCAGCAAGGTGACCCAGACGCCGCCGTGCGGGGCACGCAGGGTCGAGCCGAAGGCCATGCTCAGCGCGCCGGTGACCGCGCCGCCCGCCATGGAGGCAGGGATGACACGCAGAGGGTCGGCGGCCGCGAACGGTATCGCACCCTCGGTGATGAAGGAGGCGCCCAGGACCACGGCTGCCTTGCCGTTCTCCCGCTCAGCCGTGGTGAACAGCTTCTTACGGACGATGGTCGCGAGGGCCATGCCAAGCGGGGGCACCATGCCGGCCGCCATCACAGCCGCCATGATCTTCATGGCCGAGCTGCTCGGGTCCGCCACCGAGATGCCGGACGTTGCGAAGGTGTACGCGACCTTGTTGACCGGGCCGCCGAGGTCGAAGCACATCATCAGGCCGAGCAGGATGCCGAGCAGGATGGCGTTGGTGCCGGAGAGGCCGTTGAGCCAGTCGGTCAGGCCCTTCTGCACCTCGGAGATCGGCTTGCCGATGACCACGAACATCAGGAACCCGACGACCGCCGAGCCGATCAGCGGGATCACCACCACCGGCATGATGCCGCGCAGTACCGGCGGGATGTTGATCCGCTGGATTCCGAGGACCACGCCACCGGCGATCAGGCCAGCGGCCAGACCGCCCAGGAAGCCCGCGCCGATCGTCAGTGAGATCGCGCCACCTACGAAACCGGGGACGAGACCCGGCCGGTCGGCCATGCCGTAGGCGATGTAACCGGCGAGGACCGGGACGAGGAAGCCGAAGGCGGCGGCGCCTATCTGGAACAGCAGCGCGCCCCAGCTGTCGACCTGACCCCAGTCGAAGTGCTCGATGACGGGCTTGGCCTTGTCGATCTCCCAGCCGCCGATCGCGAAGCCGAGCGCGATGAGCAGACCGCCCGCGGCGACGAACGGGACCATGTAACTGACGCCGGTCATCAGCCACTTGCGGAGCTTGGTGCCATAGCCCTCGCCGGGCTCTCCGGTCCGCTCGACCGGCGTACCGCCGGGCTTGGCGGCCGCGGTGGCCTCGCCGCGCTCGGCCTTCGCCCGGACCTCGGCGATCAGCGCGGCGGGCTTGTTGATGCCCGCCTTCACGCCGACGTCCACGGTCGGCTTCCCGGCGAACCGGTCCTTCTCCCGTACGGGCACATCGTGCGCGAAGATCACGCCGTCCGCCGCGGCGATGACGGCGGGGTCGAGCCGGTTGAAGCCCGCCGAGCCCTGCGGCTCGACGACGACCTCGACGTCGGGGTTGTCGCGGCCCGCGTTCTCCAGCGCCTCGGCCGCCATGTACGTATGCGCGATGCCGGTGGGGCAGGAAGTGACGGCGACGATGCGGAACGGCCGGGCGTCCTCGCCCTCATCGGAGCCGCCGCCCTCCGGAGCCGCGCCGTCCTCGGCGCTCGCGCCCGGGGCCGGGGCCGGGGCCGAGGTGTCCGCTGTGGCTTCGGCGGAGGCCGCTCCTGCCGGTCCCGCCGCGGAGTCTTCGGTGCTGCCCACCGTGGTGGCAACCTGCGCGGCCACCGCGGGCTCGTTCCCGCGGATCAGGACGGCGGCCCCCTCCGCGTCGTCCACCGCCCGCAGCGCGGACGTGAACTCGGTGTTCATCAGCTGCCTGGCCAGCGACGACAGGATCGTGAGGTGAGCGTCGTCGGCCCCGGCCGGGGCGGCGATCAGGAAGATCAGGTCGGCGGGCCCGTCCGGAGCGCCGAAGTCGATCCCGGCGGCGCTGCGACCGAAGGCCAGCGTCGGCTCGGTGACGTGTTCGCTGCGGCAGTGCGGGATGCCGATGCCGCCGTCGAGGCCGGTGGGCATCTGTTCTTCGCGGGCGGCCACGTCGGCGAGGAAGCCGTCGAGGTCGGTCACCCGGCCCTTGGCAACCATGCGCTCGGCGAGGGCGCGCGCCGCCGCTTCTTTCGTATCGGCGGACAGGTCGAGGTCGACCAGATCCGCGGTGATCATCTCGCTCATCGCGGGCTCCTTCGCACGCGTATCGCCCGGGGGAAGTCATGGGCGGGGACGGGGGTGTTGCGTTCAGACCGGCTGCGTTCAGACGGGCTGCGTTCAGATGTGCCGCGCTCGACCGTGACTGAATTGCCGGAAGTGTCACATATGCCGAGGTCAGCGGGGAAGGAGGAGGCGGGGCCGGGGAAACCCCGCCTCCTCGTGGCTGCGGCGGGGAAGGGGAGGCCCCGCCACGTCAGTGCCGTTCCAGGTGCCGCACGAGGCGTACGGCTCATAGAGGCCGAACTGGCAGTAGCAGTACGGAAATTCATGACACCGGCTCCGTGAGTACTCGATCCACCGGAACCGACGACGTGACGGTCACGGCGTCGGGGTCGAGGTCGGCCGGGCCCGGCATCACGCTGCCGGGGAGCTGGACGGCTGCGGCGCCGTGCGCGACGGCGGAGGCGAGGGCATCGGGGCCGCTCCCGCCGGCGATCAGGAAACCGGCGAGCGAGGAGTCCCCCGCGCCCACATTGCTGCGGACCGCGTCGACCCGCGCGCTGCCGAACCACACGCCCGAGGCTTCGACGAGCAGCTGCCCGTCCGCGCCGAGGCTGGCCAGCACGGCTCCGGCGCCCTGTTCCCGCAGGTCCTCGGCGGCCTTGACCGCGTCGCCGACCGTGGCGAGGGGGCGGCCGACCGCTTCCGACAGTTCCTCGGCGTTCGGCTTGACGACGTCAGGGCGTTCACGCAGGGCCGCGAGCAGGGCCGGCCCTGAGGTGTCCAGTGCGATGCGGGTGCCGGCGGCGTGCGCCCGGGCGACCAGTGCGGCGTACCAGGACGGTGCGAGGCCGCGCGGCAGGCTGCCGCAGCAGGCGATCCAGGAGGCGTCGCGGGACTGGGTCCGCACCGTCTCCAGGAGCAACTCCTCTTCGGCGGGGGTGAGTTCGGGTCCGGGTGCGTTGATCTTCGTGAGTACCCCGTCGGCCTCCGCGAGCGCGATGTTGGAGCGCGTCGCCCCGGCGACCGGGACCGGCGCGACCTCGATGCCCTGCGCGTGGAGCAGGTCGGCGACGAGGGAGCCGGGGGCGCCGCCGAGCGGCAGTACGGCGACGGTGCGGCGGCCGGCCGCGGTGACCGCCCGCGAGACGTTGACGCCCTTGCCGCCCGGGTCCATGCGTTCGCCGGTGGCCCGGATGACCTCGCCGCGGTCGAGCGAGGGGATCTCGTAGGTCCGGTCGAGCGAGGGATTGGGGGTGACCGTGAGGATCATGTACGCACCACTTCCGTGCCGCCGCGTTTGAGGGCGGTCGCGTCTTCAGGGCTCAGCCCGCTGTCGGTGATCAGAACGTCCACATCGTCGAGGGCGCCGAAGCGCGCGAAGTGCTGCTGGCCGTGCTTGGCGGAATCGGCGAGCAGCACCACGCGGCGTGCGGCGGCGATGGCCGCGCGCTTCACGGCGGCCTCGGCGAGATCGGGCGTGGTCAGTCCGTACTCGAGGGAGAAGCCGTTCGTGGCGAGGAAGACGACATCGGCACGGATCTCTCCGTACGCCCGCAGCGCCCAGGCGTCGACAGCGGCGCGCGTACGGTGCCGTACGCGCCCCCCGACGAGGTGGAGCTGGATGCCCGGGTGGTCGGCGAGACGGGCCGCGATGGGGAGGCTGTGCGTCACGACGGTGAGCGTCCCCTCCAGCGGGAGGGCCCCGGCGAGCCGGGCGATCGTCGTGCCCGCGTCGAGAATCATCGTGCCGTTGCTGGGCAGTTCGGCGAGCGCGGCCTGCGCGATGCGGTCCTTCTCGTCGGCCGCGGTGGTCTCCCGCTCGGCCAGATCGGGCTCGAAGTCGAGCCGGCCGGCCGGAATGGCACCGCCGTGCACCCGGCGTACGAGTCCCGCGCGGTCCAGCGCCTTCAGGTCCCGCCGGATCGTCTCGGCCGTGACCTGGAACTCCTCGGCCAACGACACCACGTCCACGCGGCCACCGTCACGCGCCAGCCGGAGAATCTCCTGCTGTCGCTCCGGTGCGTACATGTCCGTTCGCCTCCGTCCATGCCCGAACGTGTGGTTTCACTCGGAGAGTACGCCCGAATTTCAGCCATGTAAACGGGGCGGGGCGTAAAAGTGGGCACGAACGGACATCGGTCGGAAGGAGCCAGAAAGGCAGGGCCTGAGTGCAGGGCATGAGGAGGGCAGGCCGGGCATGGGACACCCCTCAGGCCCGGTCCCAAGAGGGGACCGGGCCTGAGGATCGGGCGGGGTCGGTATGAACCGACGGCGTCAGCCCACGAGTTCGGGCTCCTTGTCCAGGGCGACGACGGGCGTCGGCTCGCCGCCCTCCACATGCTGGGCCGGCCGCTTCGGCAGGGCGAACATCAGCAGGAAGATGGCCGTCATCACCGCGGCGACCCACATCAGCGCGTTCTGGAAGGCATCGACGAAGGCCGCGCCCACCTCGGCCCGCGGCAGGTGGTCGGACATCGTGCCGAAGAAGACCACGGAGACCAGGCCGAGGCCGAGCGCGTTGCCCATCTGCTGGACCGTGCTGATGAGGCCGGACGCCGAGCCGGAGTGCTCGCGGGGCACCTCGGAGAGGATCGCGTCCGTCAGCGGCGCCACGATCAGGCCCATGCCCACGCCCATGACCACCAGCGGGAGTGCCATCTGCCAGGGCGCGATGGACAGGCCGTACCGCTCGGACTCCCAGATGTAGATCACGACACCGAGGGCCATGATCAGCGCGCCCGCCTGGAGCACCTTCCGGCCGAACCGCGGCGTCAGCTTCTGCACCGAGAGCCCGGCCGCCATCGACACCGCGATCGAGAAGGGGACGCCCGTCAGGCCGGCACGCAGCTCGCCCCACCCGAGGCCGATCTGCATGTAGAACGTCCACACCAGGAAGAAGATGCCGAGCGCGATCCCGAAGACCGTCTGCACCGCGATGCCCACCGCGAAGCTCTTGACCTTGAAGAGGGAGAGTTCGACCAGCGGCGAACCGTCCCGCGCGGTCTTCCTCCGCTCGTACGCCACCAGCGCCGCGAACACCACGAGCGCGCCGCCCATCGAGACGTAACCCCACATCGGCCAGCCCAGCTCACGGCCGCGGGTCAGCGGATAGAGCAGCATCAGCAGGCCGAGGGTGACGAGGGCGACGCCGACGAGGTCCAGCTTGAGGGCGCGCGGGGCCTTGGACTCCGTGATGTAGCGGCGGCCGAGGATCAGGCCCGCGATGCCCACCGGCAGGTTGATGAGGAAGATCGGGCGCCATTCGAGGCCGAACAGGTTCCACTCGGTGAGCAGCGCGCCCAGCAGCGGACCGGACACCGCCCCGAGCCCGACGACCGCACCGAACAGGCCGAACACCTTGCCGCGTTCGTGCGCCGGGAAGGTGGCGTGCACGATCGACAGCACCTGCGGCACCATCAGCGCGGCCATACCGCCCTGGAGGATGCGGGAGGCGACCAGCATCTCGGGGTTCACGGCGAACCCGCAGAGGGCCGATGCCAGCGTGAATCCGCCGATGCCGATGAGGAAGAGGCGCTTACGGCCGTGGATGTCGCCGAGCCGCCCGCCGGTGATCAGACCTGCGGCGAAGGCAAGCGCATATCCGGCCGTGATCCACTGGATCTGGCCGAACGACGCGCCGGCCTCCCGCTGGATGGACGGGATCGCGATGTTGACGATCGTGACGTCGACCAGATCCATGAAGGCCGCGGTCATCACGATGGCGAGGGCGATCCATCGTCGCCGGTCGGCCGTGGCGGCCGGGCTGTTGCGAGGGGTCTCGGTGGAAGTCATGCCTCGAAGTTAGGGGGCTACTAGGTCAGATTGTGTCCTAGTAGTCGGGCATGCTCGAAGAAGCCAGAAAACGGAAACGCTGAGAGGGAGACAACGCATGACCACCGACACCCCGGCCAGGCTCCTCACGCTCCTCTCCCTGCTCCAGACCCCGCGTGAATGGCCCGGCGGCGAGCTCGCCGACCGGCTCGGGGTCTCGCGGCGGACCGTACGGCGGGATGTGGACCGGCTGCGGGAACTGGGGTATCCCGTGCAGGCGACGATGGGGGCGGACGGCGGATACCGGCTGGTCGCCGGGAAGGCCATGCCGCCGCTCGTGCTCGACGACGAGGAGGCGGTGGCGATCGCGGTCGGGCTGCGGGCCGGTGCCGGGCACGCCCTCGAGGGCGTCGACGAGGCATCCGTACGGGCGCTCGCCAAGCTGGAGCAGGTCCTGCCGAGCCGGTTGCGCCACCGGGTTTCCACGCTCCAGGCCGCTACCACTCCCCTGACCAGCGGGGACGGGGCGAGCATCGCGCCCGAGACGCTGACCGTGATGGCCTCGACCGTCGCGGGCCAAGAGCGGCTGCGGTTCGCCTACCGCTCGGGGGACGGCACGCCCTCGAAGCGCCTGACCGAGCCGTACCGTCTGGTGTCGACCGGCCGCCGCTGGTATCTCGTCGCGTACGACCTCGACCGCGAGGACTGGCGTACGTTCCGCGTCGACCGGGTCAGCGAGCCCTTCGCGACGGGCGCCCGTTTCGCGCCCCGTGAGCTGCCGACGGGGAGCGCGGCCGAGTATCTGCGGCAGTCGATGTACCGGCGGCAGGAGACGTACGAGTTCGAGGTGACGTTCGCGGCGCCCGCGGAGGTCATCGCGGCCCGGCTGCCCAAATGGCTCGGCACTCCCGAGCCTCTTGACGACCAGAGCTGCCGGCTCCGGGCCGCCGTCGGCGACCAGGTGGAGTGGATGGCGGTGCGGCTTGCCATGGTGGACTGCGAGTTCGTCGTCCATGAACCAGCGGAACTGGTGCAGTGCGTACGGGAGTTGGGGGGCCGCCTTACTCGGGCGGCGGTCCCCCGCTGAGGGCTCCGCCCGGGGGCGTATTCAGACTGCGGGCCGTCTATGGCTGGTCGCGCAGTTCCCCGCGCCCCTGAAGGGGCGCACCGTCCTGGCCGGACTTCACCAGTCCCCCACTACCAGTAGGGGCCGCAGAACCTGCCCTCGTGACACAATGTGTCCACAGGGTCACCCCGGGGTTCAGGTCCGGGGTGGCCCTTCGCCTGTCCCCGCATCCTCACAAAGATGGAGCCGAGCCCCGGCGCCAGGGGGAGAGGCGCCGGAGGCTCGGCTCTCGGGAAGTCCCGGCGCCGGGGGGACAGCGTCGGGACTTGGTCCTGGGAGCCCTGAGGTCTTGTGCCCGGGCTCGGGCGGTTGATGCGGGCGTGAACCTTCTTGTCTGCGACCCATCGAACGGCGACCCCCGGGCGTTACGCCGCCGCGTCGAACCCGGTCTGGCGGGCCAGCTTCTTGAGCTCCAGCAGCGCGTGCTTCTCGATCTGGCGGATGCGCTCGCGGGTGAGGCCGTGCTCCTTGCCGACCTCGGTCAGCGTGCGCTCCCGGCCGTCCTCGATGCCGTACCGCATCTTGATGATCGAGGCCGTGCGCTGGTCGAGCCGCCCGATGAGGTCGTCGAGCTCCTCGCTCCGCAGCAGTGTGAGCACGGACTGCTCGGGCGAGACCGCCGAGGTGTCCTCGAGCAGGTCGCCGAACTGCGTCTCGCCCTCGTCGTCCACCGACATGTTCAGCGAGACCGGGTCGCGGGCCCAGTCCAGCACGTCTATGACGCGCTCCGGGTTCGAGCCCAGCTCCGCGGCGATCTCAGCGGGCTCCGGCTCCCGACCGTGCTCGCGGTTGAACTCGCGCTGTACTCGGCGGATCCGGCCCAGCTCCTCCACCAGGTGGACGGGAAGCCGGATGGTCCGCGACTGGTCGGCGATCGAGCGTGTGATGGCCTGACGGATCCACCAGGTCGCGTACGTCGAGAACTTGAAGCCCTTGCGGTAGTCGAACTTCTCGACCGCGCGCACCAGGCCCGCGTTCCCCTCCTGGATCAGGTCGAGGAGCGGAAGGCCACTACGGGGGTAGCGGCGGGCGACCGCGACGACCAGGCGCAGGTTGGAGCGGATGAAGATGTCCTTGGCCCGCTCACTGTCGGCCACCAGCGCCTCCAGCTCCTCGCGGGAGGCGTCGACCTTGGCGTCGGTCACCTCGCCGTCGAGGATCTGCTGGGCGAACACACCCGCCTCGATGGTCTGGGACAGCTCGACCTCCTTGGCGGCGTCGAGCAGCGGTGTACGCGCTATCTCGTCGAGGTACATGCCGACCAGGTCGCGGTCGGCGATCTCGCCCGCGCGAACGCTGCGTACCGCGTCGGTCTCGCCAGTGGCGGACTTGTGACGGGCGACGGCACGGGTTGCCATGCGTGCTCCCTTGCGTGGTGGGCTTGCGGGTCATCTGTGGGGGTTCGGCCACCCTTCCGGGTGCCCTGCTTCCGATGGAAACAACGACTGGAATCCGGACAGAATTCCCAACCCGCCCCTCAATTTTTCTGATCTTGCAGTACCCTGTGCCGCCACAAAGGGAGGCCAGATGTCGTCGGAACGTACAGAGGTGCTGGTCAGGCCGGGAGTCGAGGGTGACCTCGTCGCTCTCACCGACCTCTACAACCACTACGTACGCGAGACGCCCATCACGTTCGATACCGCGGTCTTCACTCCGGAAGAACGCCGCCCTTGGCTGCTCTCCCACCCTGAAGACGGTCCGCACCGCTTGAAGGTTGCCGTAGAGGTGGACTCACAGCTGATTCTGGGTTATGCCACATCCAGCCTTTACAAGATGAAGCCCGCCTACGGCACCTCGGTCGAGGTCACCATCTACCTCGCCCCCGACGCGGGCGGGCGCGGCATCGGCACGCTGCTGTACAAGTCCCTGTTCGAGGATCTGGCTCGCGAGGACCTGCACCGGGCGTACGCGGGAATCACCCAGCCGAACGAGGCGTCCGTACGACTCCACGAGCGCTTCGGCTTCCGGTACGTCGGCACGTATCGCGAGGTCGGGCGGAAGTTCGGACGGTACTGGGACGTGGCCTGGTACGAGAAGGAACTCTAGTGGCGCTTCCCGTACAGGGAACACCCCCCGGGGCAGCAGAGGCTGCGGCCGGGGGGTGACGCCGTCAGCCGAACTGCACCGACCGCTTGGCCATGCCGAACCAGAAGCCCTCGATGACGGCCTTCTGGTCCTTCAGTTCGCCCACCGCGTCCGCCGCACCCATGGTCACGAAGAGCGGGGCGAAGTGTTCGGTGCGGGGGTGGGCGAGGCGGCCCGCCGGGGACTTGCGCTCGAAGTCGAGCAGCCCGTCGATGTCGGCGGCCTCCAGGGCCCTGCGGCCCCAGTCGTCGAACTCACTCGACCAGGAGGGGACTCCGCCCGTGTGCCGCAGGGCAGCGAGGTTGTGCGTGAAGAAGCCGGAGCCCACGATCAGGACGCCCTCGTCGCGCAGCGGTGCCAGCTTGCGGCCGATGTCCATCAGTCGGACCGGGTCGAGCGTGGGCATCGAGATCTGGAGCACGGGGATGTCGGCCGCCGGGAACATCTCGACGAGCGGGACGTACGCACCGTGGTCGAGGCCGCGGTCGGGGATGTCCTGCACGGGGGTGCCGGGGGCACGCAGCAACTTGCGTACGGACTCGGCGAGTTCGGGGGCGCCGGGAGCCTCGTAACGGACCCGGCAGTAGTGCTCGGGGAAGCCCCAGAAGTCGTAGACGAGCGGGATGGTCTCGATCGCGCCGAGGGCCAGCGGGGCCTCCTCCCAGTGGGCGGAGACCATGAGGATCGCCTTGGGGCGCGGCAGATCGGCTGACCAACCGGCCAGTTCGCCGGGCCAGATGGGGTCGTCGGCCAGCGGCGGGGCTCCGTGCGAGAGGTAGAGCGCGGGCATGCGCTCGGAGACGGAACGCTCCTCGGTGGCGGCGGACATGGCGGCGGCTCCCCTCCGGTGACCTTGCACTTGATTCTTATGCTTGAACCCTCAACTTATCTGAAAAGGACAATAACTCCCTTTCGTTTAAAATTCAAGGAGGCGTCCTCTACAGTAGGTACATGGACACGGCACACATTGAAGAGCCGCGCTGGCTCAGCGATGAGGAACAGCGCGTGTGGCGTGCGTATGTGCATGCCGCCGCCCTCCTCGAGGACCATCTTGACCGTCAGCTGCAGCGCGACGCGAAGATGCCGCACATCTATTACGTTCTGCTCGCCTGCCTCAGTGAGGCACCGCACAGGCGACTGCGGATGACTGAACTCGCGATGATGATGAAGATCACGCGGTCCCGGCTCTCCCATGCCGTCGCCCGGCTGGAGAAGAACCGCTGGGTGCGGCGCGAGGACTGCCCCTCGGACAAGCGCGGACAGTTCGCGATCATCACTGACCAGGGCCTCTCAGTCCTGGAGCAGGCCGCGCCCGGTCACGTCAACGCCGTCCGCCATGCCGTCTTCGACCGGCTTTCCCCGGACCAGCAGAAGGCCCTCGGCGAGGCCCTGCAGATCATCGCCGAGGGGCTCGAGCCGAAGGATGCCGGCGCGGATCTGCCTTGGCTTCGTTGAGAGGCTCGCTCGTTCAGGGCATGAATCTGCCCCGGCTCCACCGCTCATGGAGCCGGGGCAGATCCCGGATTCGTACGTACGAAGTCGTCCCCACCACTGCGTACGTACGAGGGTCAGTGGGTGACCCCGTGGCGTCCCGTCAGTGTGCGATCACCGGGACCGGCAGCTCGTCCTCGGCTTCGTCGCCCGCGCCGGCGGCCGTCGCCGACATGTCGGGCTTGCCGGCGTTGACGAGTGTGCCGACGATCGCCGCGGCGAGCACCAGCATCCCGACGGCGAACCAGATCGCGTTGGTGTAGCCGTGCACCTGGCCCTGAAGCTGGACCAGCTGCTGCTGGGAGCGGGAGGTCGCGGAGCCGATGTGGTCCGCGATGTAGGAGGTCGTGGCCGACGCGGCGATCGTGTTCAGCAGGGCCGTACCGATCGCACCGCCCACCTGCTGCGAGGTGTTGACCATCGCGGAGGCGACACCGGCGTCCCGGGGCTCGACGCCCAGGGTGGCCAGGGACATGGCCGGCATGAACGCCGTACCCATACCGAGACCGAGCAGGAGCATCGCCGGCAGGATGATCGAGGCGTACGACGAGCCGATCTCCAGCTGTGTCATCAGGAGCATGCCGACCGCCGCGACCAGGAAGCCGGGGCCCATCAGCAGCCGCGCGGGAACGCGGGTCATCAGACGCGTGCCGATCTGGGTCGAGCCGACCATCATGCCGACGATCATCGGCATGAAGGCGAAGCCGGTGCTGATCGGCGAGTAGCCCTTCACGATCTGCAGGTAGTAGGTCAGGAAGAGGAACGTGCCGAACATCGCGATGATCGCGATACCGAGCGAGAGGTACACCCCGCCGCGGTTGCGGTCGGTGATGACGCGCAGCGGCAGCAGCGGGGCCTTGACCCTGGCCTCGGTGACGACGAACGCGAGCAGCAGGACCGCGGAGGCGACGAACATGCCGACGGTCACGGAGTCGCCCCAGCCGTCGGACTCGGCGCGGGTGAAGCCGTAGACCAGCGCGACCAGGCCGAGGGTGGACAGCAGGACACCCGGGATGTCGAGCGGGTTGCGGTTGCGGCCACCCTCCGGCTCACGGATCACGAAGTACGCGCCGAGCGCCGCGATGATCGCGAACGGGATGTTGACGAAGAACGTCCAGCGCCAGTCCATGTACTCGGTCAGGACACCGCCGAGGATGAAGCCGACGGCGCCGCCGCCACCGGCGATCGCACCGTAGATGCCGAAGGCCTTGGCGCGCTCCTTGGCGTCCGTGAACATCACGGCGAGCAGGGAGAGCGCGGCGGGCGCGAGCAGTGCGCCGAACACGCCCTGGAGGGCGCGGGCGCCGAACATCATCGCCTCGTTGGTGGCCGCACCGCCGAGCGCGGAGGCCGCGGCGAAGCCGATCAGGCCGACGACGAAGGCCCGCTTACGGCCCCACAGGTCGGCGATACGGCCGCCGAAGAGCAGGAGACCGCCGAACGCGAGGGCGTAGGCCGTGACGACCCACTGCCGGTTGCCGTCCGATATCCCCAGGTCCTGCTGGGCGGAGGGCAGGGCGATGTTCACGATGGTCGCGTCGAGCACGACCATCAGCTGGGCGAGCGCGATGAAGACGAGCGCTTTCCAGCGGTTGGGATCGGAAGCCGACGCCTTGGCGGCGGTGGCCTGGTCTGTTTCAGACATGGGAGTACCCACTTCGGGACTTCGTGACGGAAAAAGGTGTCGGAAAGGGACGGCTCCCCGGCGGTGACGTCCCCGTCGACGTCTTTGCCGGTGGCGGCCGGAAGCTTGGTGCTCTAGTGACTGGCTTGGGGCGCCGAACTAATCGGTCGGGACTAATCGGTCAGGCTCGTCGCAGATCCTCCATGGTCACGGCCGTGCCCGGCAGCTCGGAGTGGGCCGGCGCCCGCAGACCGTCCAGGAACAGCTGCAGGTGTCGGTGGACGAACCGGTCGTGGCTCAGGCATCCGGTGCCGGCCGGGGGCCTGCTGAGCTGGGCCACGGCGATCATGACGTCGCCGACGCCCACGTCGGGGCGGAGCTGCCCTGCCAGGCGGGCGCGCTCCATCAATCGCTCGGTCAGGCCCTCGATGCGCCGGCGCGCGGCTTCCAGATCCGGGTGGTGCTGGTCGAAGGTGCTGGACATCATCGGGCAGAGCGCGGTGATCCGCTCGTCGGCGGCCGCGTGCACGAAGCGCGACAGCGCCTCGAACGCGTCGCCGGTCTCGGCGAGCTCGCGCTCGGCAGCCTCCGACGTACGGTCCATGACCGAGCAGACGACCTCCCGCACCAGCGCGTCGCGGTCCGGGAAGTTCCGGTACACCGTGGCGTTGCCGACGCCGGCCCGGCGGGCGATCTCGTCGAGCGGCACGTCGGGGCCGAACTCGACGAACATCTCCCGGGCGGCGGTGACGATCCGCTCCCGGTTGCGCAGGGCGTCGGCGCGCGGCCGGGTTGCCCTGCGCTGCACGGGGGTTGCGGTCTGCACGGCGTACTCCTGAGTGCTGATGAATCGCGATCCGGGGAAGGTCTCCCCGCTTCGCTCGGACACACATCTAAACGGGGAGACGCTCCCCGGATATTTCCCGCCTGAGGAAATTTCCTGTGACCCGAGTCACATCCCCCTCTGGGCCCACGTTCGGTCTCCTCCAGCGCGCGCCCGCCCAGCAGCCGGAACAGGGTGATCGGACAGGGTGCAGCCGGAGACAGCAGGCTGCCTGGAGCGAAAGGCCCCCTGCATGCAGCCCTCCAGCCGTCGGATACGTAGGCGCCGCCGTGCCGCCGCCCTCGCCTCGGTCACCCTGCTGACGCTGGTGGTCAGCACCTCGGCGGACAGCGGCCGGCTGCCGGCCGGTTCGGCCACGGCGGCGGGACCGACAGCGACGGCACGCCCGGCGGCGCTCGGCCCCTGCATGATCAGCGGCGCGGTGGACGTACAGCTGTCGGAGGGCATCCCGACCCCGCCCGGCTACGCCCGCTCCACCGGCACCGTCCGGGCCCTGAACCTCATGGTCGACTTCTCCGACGCGCCCGGCCGGGGCAGCGCGCTCGACCGCTACCGCGAGTTCTTCCCGCAGACCACCCGCTGGTTCCGCACCAGTTCGTACGGCCGTCTCGACTACCGCCCCGCGGCCCCCGTGGGCGACTGGCTGCGGATGCCCAAGCCCTTCAAGGCGTACGGGATAGAGCGCGGCGCCCCCTTCGATCCCGCGTACCGGAAGCTGGTCGAGGACCTCGTGGCCGTGGCCGATCCGAAGGTGGACTTCAAGGCGTACGACCTGCTGAATGTCCTGGTCACCCCGAACGCGGGCCCCTCCGCCCTGGACACCGTCCTGTCGGTGACCTTCGCGGGCAACGCGGAGGCGCCGGTCGCCGACGGCGTGCCCGTCGCCAACGCGTCCTTCATCTACAGCCGCCAGGACGACGGCTCCGGCTCGTACGACAAGACCGGCTATCGCGTACTCCCCCACGAGAACGGCCATGTCTTCGGCCTGCCCGACCTCTACACCCAGGACGGGGGCGGCGCGGTCGGGCACTGGGACATCATGAGCGAGGACTGGGGCGCCGGTAACGATCTGCTGGCCTGGCACAAGTGGAAGCTCGGCTGGCTCGACGACGAACAGGTCGCCTGCGCGACCGCACCCGGCACCACCGAACACGTCCTGACCCCGCTGCCCGAACGCGGCGGCGGCAAGCTGGTCTTCATACCGGTCGACGCGAAGAGGGGGTATGCGGTCGAGCTGCGCACTCCCGGCGGCAATGACGAGGACGTCTGCAAGTCGGGCGTACTCGTCTACAAGGTGGACGCGGACGTCGACACCGGGTACGGCCCCATAAACGTCGTCGACTCCACCGAGGACAGCGGGGGGTGCACGCGCAGCCCGAACGTACACGCGGAGTTGTCGGATGCGGCCTTCGCGCCGGGGCGGCAGTTCAAGGACGCGGGGGCGGGAATCCGGATCCGTGTCGGGGAGACCGACGGGGACGGGAATCAGCGGGTGTCCGTCACGCGCCGGTGACGCGGATGCGCGCCGGGCGCCGGTGACGCGGATGCGCGCCGGGCTCCGGTGAGGTGCTGCGGCTCCGGTTGGGTTCGGGTGGTTCGTGCGGGGCTCGGGGGTGCTGGGCGGTGGTTACGGTGTTCCGGACACCGTCACGGAAAGCCGAGAACCCGAGAGCCCATGCCATCGACAGACCTCACGCCGGCGCCCGGCAGCCCCGACGTCGGCGCGCCCGTGCCCGCGGAAGCCGTCGCCCCGCTGATGCGCGGGATCGCCGTGCTGCGCCGGCTCACCGAGGCGGGCGGGACGTCGAGTCTCAGCGGCCTGGAGCGGACGACGGGCCTCGCCAGGTCCACTGTCGACCGGATCGTGGCAACGCTGGAACGCATGGGGTACGTACGCCTCGACGGACGGGACGCCGTGCTCGCGCCGCGGCTGATGGAGCTGGGCAACGCGTATCTGTCCGCGCTGCGGCTGCCCCGGCTGCTGGACGCTCGGGCCGACGCGCTCGCGGACGAACTGGACGAGTCGGTGTCGCTGGCGGTCGCCGACCGGGACGGGATCCGTTTTATCCACCAGGCGACCCGGCGGCGGGCGATGTCGCTGAGCTTCCGGATCGGCGATCTGCTGCCCGCCGAACGCACCGCGCCCGGGCCGCTGTTCGCCACGGAATGGAGCGAGAAGGACTGGGCGCGGTGGCGCGAGCGGCGGGCGGCGGATCCCGAGGACCGGGGCTTCCCGGCGTTGCCGCCCGCTGAACGTCCCACCGCGGACAGGGAGTTCGAAGAGCGGACACAGGAGGCGGGCGAGCGGGGGTGGGCGCTGGACGACCAGCTGATCGAGCCGGGTCTGGTCGCCCTCTCCATGCCCGTACGCGATCACGGCAGTGGGCGTATCGCGTGTGTGGTGAGCGTGGTGAGTCACACCAGCCGGCACACGGCGGACTCGCTGCGGGAGACGTTGCTGCCCCGGTTGCGCGAAACCGTGCGCGCGATGGAAGGGGATCTGCGCGCCGGTCTGCGGGAGGTCCCGGCCGTTCCTCCGGCCGCTCCGTCGGGGCTCGCGGTCTGGACGGGGGCGTCGAAGCAGGAGCTGGGCCGGGAGTTCGTCGAGTCGCTGGCGCGCGGGCTGACCGTGCTGACGTCGTTCGGCGAGGGGCGGGCCGAGCTGACGCTCACGGAGGTCGCGCGGGCCACCGGGCTCGCGCGCGCGACGGCCCGCCGGGCGCTGATCACCCTCGAGCACCTGGGGTACGTCACCTCGCGCGGGCGGACCTTCGCGCTGACGCCCCGCGTCCTGGGCCTCGGCTTTCCACCGCTGTCCCGCACGACGCTCCCGCAGATCGCGGCACCACACCTGGCCGAACTGGCGGGCCGGCTCCACGACTCGGCGTCCCTGGCGGTCCTCACGGGTGACGAGATCCAGTACACGGCGCGCGTCGCCACCAGCCGCATCATGAGCGCCAGCATCACGATCGGCACGCGCCTGCCCGCGTACCCGACCTCACTGGGCCGCGTCATGCTCGCGGACCTGCCCCCCGCCGAACGCCCCACACCCACCGTGCCCGCGCTGACCCCGCGCACGATCACGGACCCTTCCTCGCTGACGGCCGTCCTGGACCGCGTACGACAGGACGGCTACGCCCTGGTCGACGAGGAACTGGAGGAAGGCCTGCGCTCCATCGCTGTCCCGGTCCGCGACCGCACGGGCACGGTGGTGGCAGCGGTGAACGTCGCCATGCACAGCTCCCGACGCACTCCGGAGCAGTGCGTCGGGGAGGTACTGCCGGACCTGCGCGCGACGGTGGACGCGATCGAGGCGGACCTGCGGGTGGCGGGGCGGTTCACACGGGTACCGGCGTCCTGAGCCGGACTGGTTCGGGGGCAGCCGTGGAGATCGGTGACGTCACGGGGCCTGCACGCCGCAGCCGCCTCGGCCGCTCTACGGGTCATCAACGAGAACATCGGCGCCGCCCTCCTCGCGGGCACCGACCCCCGGGAATTCGCCGACGCCCCCGAACACGTCGCGCACGCCATCCGCACCGCCACCGGGGGCTATGGGGGACCCGGTCACCCCGTGGCTTCCGTCGGCTCTTCCTCACCGCCCGCGTCGGTCGACAGGACGGTGACCGTGGTGCCGAGCTTTATCCGGTGCGTGGAGGCCGCTGCGGCGTTGATCACGGAGGTGGGCGAGGAGACGGTCGGGTTCAGCCCGTGAGCAGGAGCGCGGGGAGGGGTCAGAAGCTGTAGGGGCCGAAGCGCCCCCAGGCCACCAGGGCGGCCAGGATCAGCAGGACGGCGTTGAAGGCGATCCCGGCGGGTTCCTTGCGGCGGGCGTGGGTGATGGCGGCCAGCACCATCACCACCACCAGTCCGGCCGCGGCGAGCGGGGTCAGCACGGGGGCGATGCCGGTGGCCGCGGGCAGGATCAGCCCGAGGGCGGCGGCGAACTCCGCGATGCCTATGAAGCGGATGATGCCCTGGGAGAAGTCGGCCGCCCAGGGCAGCTTCTCGACCAGCTTGTCCTTGGGCTGGGTGGACTTCATGACGCCCGCCATGCCGAACATGGCGGCGAGCACAGCCTGCACGACCCACAGGAAGACGTTCACAGCAGGATGGATCCTTCGAAAAAAAGGGGGTGGGAGAGGCGGCGCCCCCTCCCGGGAAGGAGCGGGGTTTCCGCTCAGCCGTTGAAGACGGCCTCGGAGCGGGTGCGGTGTTCGTACAGGTCCCAATACAGGGGAGCGATCTGCTCGGGCGTGGCAGTCGGGAAGCCCGGAGGCCCGCCGTCGCCGATCCAGGTGTTGATCGCCACGTGGGCGGCGTACACGCCGGTGCCGGCCAGCTCGTTGTGCAGGTTGATCACCCAGTTGCGCAGGCCTGCCGCGGCAGCGTTGACGTTGCCGAGCATCGCCACTGGACTGACGGAGCCGCCGCCGGTGGTGAACAGCAGCGTCCCGGCGCCGGCCTCCCGCATGGCGGGCAGTACCGCCTGGGCGGCGGCGACGGCACCGTAGAGGGTGTACTCGATCTGCGGATGCAGATTGTCCACCGTGACCTCCGATGCGGCGGCCAGGGTGATGCCGGGCACCGGGGAGTGCGGGGCCGGGGAGTACTCCAGTACGTCGATGCCGCCGAAGTGGGCTTCGGCCGCGTCCAGGGCGTCGGTGAGCGAGGCGCGGTCCATGACGTCGCCGGGGAACGCGGCGGCCGTGATGCCTTCCTGGCCGAGCCGGTCGACCAGCGTCTGCAGCTTGTCCTTGGTACGGGCGATCAGGGCGATGTCGAAGCCGCGGCTGCCGAAGGTTCGGGCGATGGCCAGGCCCATGCCGGGGCCGGCGCCGACGATGGCGAGTGTGGTCACGATCAGCTCTCTTCCGTGAATCCGTGAATCCGTGAATCCGTCAATGCGTGCATCCGTGCATCCGTGCATCCGTGAAGCGGGGTGGGCTTCAGGAGCAGGTGACGGCGATCTTGCACGGGGTGCCGGCACCGAAGGCGGCGAACGCCTCCGTAGCCCGCTCCAGCGGGTAGGTGGCGGTGACCGGCACCCGCAGCGCGCCCGAGACGACCTGCACGGCCAGGGCGGTCAGGGTCTGGGCGTTGGGCTTGGCCATGATCGTGTGGACGGTGACGTCCTGGCCCTCGACGGCGTCCTGGGTCAGGCCGGTGGTGGAGGCGAGCTGTCCGCCCGGCCGCAGCAGACCCGCCAGCACCGCGCCGTCGCCCGCCAGGTGCAGCACCGCGTCGACACCGTCCGGGGCGATCGCGCGGACCTGCGCCGGAAGGTCACCGGTGAAGTCGACCACGTGGACTTCGGCTTCGGTCAGGCCGGTGACGAAGTCGGTCTGCGTGCCGGGGCGGGCGGTCGCGATCACCTTCGCACCGCGGGCGGCTGCGAGCTGCACCGCCAGTGCGCCCACCCCGCCAGTGGCGCCGGACACCAGCACCGTCTCACCCTCGGCTAGGGTCGCTGCGTTCAGGCTCTCAAGGGCGGTCGTCCCGGCCACGGCCGGCGCGCCCGCGTCCTCCGCCTTCAGGCCCGCGGAATAACGGGCGACGCCGTGTCCTGCGGACACGGTGACGTACTCCGCCAGCGACCCGGCGCCCAGGAACGGCTTCATCACCGCGCCGAAGACCGCGTCACCGACCGCGAAGCCGTCCATGCCCTCACCGACGGCCTCGACCGTGCCCGCGAAATCCTGGCCGAGCACCAGCGGGAACCGGTGCTCCATGAACGCTTGCGTGTAGCCGGCGGCGGTGGCGGCGTCGATGCCGTTCAGCGAGGCGGCGGCCACCTTCACCAGCAGTTCCCCGGCCTCCGGGCGAGGAATGTCCACCTCGGTCACGGCCGGGGTCGAGGGGACGGATTCGAGCGTGACAGCGCGCATGACAGCACCCTCCGGTAAATGAAACGGCCTCCCCGCTTCCACTGCCGCACAGCGTAGCAACAGAAGTGGGGAAACCATTCCACTTGGATAGGGTGAGGGCATGACTTCTTCCACAGTTCCCGGCGACACCCCGGACCAGCAGTCCGGAGCGGGACTGCGCGCCGACGCCGAACGCAACCGCTGCCGCATCCTGGCCGCCGCCCGCCGCCTCTACGCCCGGGCCGGACTCGACGTGTCCATGGCCTCCATCGCCCGGGAGGCCGGCGTCGGCCAAGCCACCCTCTCCCGCCGCTTCCCCACCAAGGACGACCTGGTCGCCGCCGTCTTCGCCGAACGCATGGACGCCTACGCCGCCGCCGTCACCGTCGCCCTGGACGACCCCGACCCCTGGCACGGCTTCACGGGCTATATCCACGCCGTGTGTGCCATGCAGGCCGCCGACCGAGGCTTCGCCGACGTCCTGACCATGACCTTCCCCGCCGCCAAGTCCCTGGAGGCCCGCCGCACCGAGTCGTACAACGGGTTCCTCGAACTCATCACCCGCGCCCAGAACAGCGGACACCTCCGCGACGACTTCGTCTCCGAGGACCTCGTCATCCTGCTCATGGCCAACGCAGGCGTCATCGCCGCCACCGGCGACGCCGCCCCCGACGCCTGGCGCCGCCTGGTCGGCCACATGCTCCGCTCGTACGCCACCCCCGGCACCGAGATCCCGCCACTGCCCGAGGCCCCCGCCCCCAGGGCCCTGTACCGCGCCATGGTCCGCCTCACACGAACCGGCAAGGACATCTCCTGACGGCCAACCGACCAACCGACCAACCTGGCCAATCGGATTGCCCGGGACCGTTTGGCGTCTGGGCTCAGAAATGGGTGGACATGCGGGTCCCCACCGATCTGACCTGCCACCCGGCAGCCAAGATGACCAATGCTCAAGCCACCTCAGCGCCAGCCGCTACACTGTGCGCGGCGGCACAGCTGCAGGCCAGCCCTGCCACCACAACTCTGCCGGGAACACGTCTGACGCCCACATCATCTGGGCACTAATTTCAGACACGTTTTCCGACAGATCCCCGCCTTCGCCGCCTTCGCGCCTTCGTGGGGCTTGTAGAAAACTCCGTCGCCGCAGGTCAGCGGGTGGCCAGGAGATCACTCCGGAACGCACACCCGTCGATTCGGAAACGCTCAGCTGATCGCTGCAGGTCAGGGCGCGATGTTGGATCATGTCGGTAGCTGTTGCATCGTCAGCAGTTCGACGGGGACAGCTGGAAGCCTCCGCTCCCCCTGAAGGGGCAGCTCCTTCCTCCCTGGTGCAGAAGCTGCTCACCCGAGCCAACAGGTGTTATGCATCGCTAAGGGTCGCGACCGCCTACCTGCTCGGCTTCTCAACCCGCCGGGTCGAGAAGCCCGCCGAGTCCCTCGGTGTCACACAGCTGTCGAAGTCCCAGGTCAGCGCGATGGTGAAGCACCTGGACGAGCAGGTTGCCGATTGCCGGAACCGGCCGCTCGACGCCGGGCCATATGCGTTCGTCTGGGTGGACGCGCTGACCCAGAAAGTCCGCGAGGGCTGCCGCATCATCAACGTCCACGTCCTGATCGCGGTCGGCGTCAACGCCGACGGCCACCGCGAGATCCTCGGCATCGACGTCGCCACCGCCAAGGACGGCGCCGGCCGGCTCGCCTTCCTACGCTCATCATTTCGGCGGACGGGAGGTCGTAGGCCGACCGGCCTCCATCATCTCGGCGACCCGGGCCATCGTCTCCCGCAGCCACATGTGCGCCGCGTCGTGTATGTGGACCGGATGCCACCACAAGGCCTGCTGGATCGGCACGGCGTCATAGGGCGGTTCCATGATGCGGACGGGTGCGACTCCGTCCAGCTCGTCGGCGAGACGCCTCTGAAGGAGAGCTACCCGGCGGGTGCCTGCGACCAGGAGTGGCATCAGCTGGAAACTGTCGACGGAGACCGCCACGCGCGGCTCGATGCCGAGCATGGCGATCTGGCGGGCGGCGGGGGCATCGTAGGCTCGTTGGTACGTCACCCACGGCAGCCGGGCCAGGTCGTCGAGGGTGAGCTGCTCGCCGACCTCGGGGTTGTCGTCCGCGACGAGGAAGACCCAGCTGTCCTGGTAGAGCTCGACCATGGGGAAGCCACGAATGATGCCGTGGGGCAGCAGTAGCCCGTCCACGGTGCTGAGCAGCGACCCGGTGCTGTCGATGATTTCGTTCGGTACCTGTTTGAACCTGAGCCGGATTCCTGGCGCCTCGGCTTGGACGGTGCGGGCGAGTTCGGTGCCGAATACGGCAACCGCGTAGTCCGAGGCGATCAGCGTGAACTCATGTTCCTCGCGGGAGGGGTCGAATTCGGCCTGACTGGCGAAGACGCGCTCCAGCAGGTCGCATGCGGTGGTGGTCCGGTCGAGGAGGGCCCGCCCGAGGGCGGTCAGTTCGTACCCTCCGCCCACCCGGGCGAGCAGGTCGTCGTCGAAGTGGCGGCGCAGCCGGGCCAGGGCCGCGCTCATCGCGGGCTGACTGAGCCCGATGCGCTGGCCGGCCCTGGTGACGTTGCGCTCCTGCAGGAGGGCGCGCAGGGCAACGACGAGGTTGAGGTCCAGGCTGGCCAAGTTCACGAAGCGTCCCAATTCCGGAGCCGGCAGCATCGGTATTCACCGGCTGGATTCTTATATACATGAAATCGATTTCCCTGATTGCAATCTACGGGCCAGATTAGTGGGACCGCAATCGGGAGGACATCTCCGTGAAATCCGCAGCCGCGTCGGCACCATTCGCACCCTTCTCGGGCCCTTTCGCCATCGGCACTCTCTCCGCATCGGGCGGAGCCGCGTTCCCCGGCCTCGTGGCGCCGGACGGCCGGGTGCTCGACCTGCGCGCGGCACTGGGTGAACCCGCGCTGACGACCCTTACGCTCCTGGAGCGCTGGGACGAGACGTTGCCCCGCCTGCACGCCCTCGCGGCGGATCCGGCCGACGCATGGCTGTCGCTCGATGACCTGCGGGTGCAGGCGCCAGTCGAGCCGCGGCAGATCTTCCAGTCGGGCGCCAACTACCGGCAGCACGTGATCGACCTGGCGGTCGCACACCGCGCCCCGGACGCCCCGGGCACCGTCGAGGAGGCCCGCGCCGAGGTCGCGGCGGTCATGGACAAGCGGGCCGCCGAGGACCTCCCGTACGTCTTCATCGGCCTGCCGACCACGATCAGCGGTCCCTACGACGACGTGGTGCTGCCCGCCTGGGCCCACAAGCCCGACTGGGAGCTGGAGGTGGCCGCTGTGATCTCCCGCCCCGCCTACCGGGTCACCGTGGAGGAAGCCCTGGAGTACGTCGCGGGCTACACCATCGCCAACGACCTCACCGACCGCGCGAGCGTCTTCCGCCGGGACATGCCCCCGATCGGCACCGACTGGCTGCGCAGCAAGAACGCCCCCGGCTTCACCCCGCTCGGCCCGTGGATCGTCCCGGCCTGCTCCATCGCCGACCCCTCCGACCTGCAGGTCACCCTGAAGCTCAACGGCGAGACCATGCAGGACGAGTCCACCAAGGACATGATCTTCGGCGTCGCACGGTTGGTCTCGTACATCTCCCAGACCGCCCGACTGCTTCCCGGCGACTTGGTTCTGACCGGCAGCCCCGCCGGCAACGGCATCCACTGGGGCCGGCTGCTGCGCGACGGCGACGTGATGGACGGCTCGGTCACCGGGCTCGGCGCCCAGCGCACCCGCTGTGTCGCGGAGGAAACCCGATGAGCGCCGACCGTATCGACCGTACGGATCCCGAGGCGGCGATCGCCGAGGCCGCGAAGGCGTACTCGAACTGGGGCCGCTGGGGCGAGGACGACGTGCTCGGCACGCTCAACTTCCTCGACGAGGCCAAGCGCCGCGAGGGCGCAGCCCTGATCCGCGACGGCGTCAGCTTCTCCTTGTCACAGAGCTTCGACATGGACGGCCCGCAGAAAGGCTGGCGGCGGCGTACGAACCCGGTGCACACGATGCTCGCCACCGGCACCGACGCCGCCCTGGGCGGCCAGGGCTTCCCGCACGGTTTCGGTGGCGCCGACGACGTGATCGCCATGCCCTTGCAGTGCTCCACCCAATGGGACGGGCTCGGGCACATCTTCGATCACGGCAAGGCGTGGAACGGCCGCCCGGCGGAGAAGGTCGTCACCTCCGAAGGCGACCTGGTCACCGGCATCGAGCACATGGCTCCGCACGTCGCCGGGCGGGGCGTCCTCCTCGACGTGGGCCTGGTCATCGGCCAGGACGGCGAACTGCCCGACGGCTTCGCCATCACCGAGGAGCACCTGACCGAAACCGCCGCCTCGCACGGTGTGACCGTCGGTCGTGGCGACCTGGTCCTCGTGCGCACCGGGCGGCTGGCCCGCGCCCGTCACGAAGGCTGGGGCGACTACGCGGGCGGGCCGGCGCCGGGGCTGAGCTTCAGTACGGCCGGCTGGCTGCACCGGAGCGAGATCGCCGGGATCGCCACCGACACCTGGGGCTTCGAGGTGCGGCCCAACGAGTTCGACCACGCCTTCCAGCCGCTGCACCAGGTCGCCATCCCTCACATCGGTCTGCTCATCGGTGAGATGTGGGACCTCGACGCCCTCGCCACGCATTGCGCCGCCGACGGCCGGTACGAGTTCTGGCTCACCGCCGCGCCACTGCCCATCACAGGGTCCGTCGGCTCACCGGTGAATCCCATCGCCGTCAAGTAACGCCCTGGACTGCCGGGCGGGCCACGCCCGGACGGCTACGCCACCCTCGCCCGCCCTGCCCGCAACACCCCCCTTGCCGCTCGAAGTCGCGCGGCTCCATCTCAGGGAGAACCCATGAACGACCCCCGTCCCCGCACCGTCCTCGTCATAGGCGGCGGCGCGTCCGGCAACGCCGTGACCGTGCTGCTGCGGCGGGCGGGCATCGCCGTGGAACTGATCGAGGCCAAGCCCGACTGGAACGTGCTCGGTTCCGGCATCACCCTCCAGGGCAACGCGCTGCGCGTGCTGCGCGAAGTGGGTGTATGGGACAAGGTCCGGGAGAGCGGCTACGCCGTCGACGCCGTCGGCCTGGCCGCGCCCGACGGGACCGTGTTCCATGTCCAGCAGGACATCCGCACCGGTGGGGACGACCTGCCCCCGATCTTCGGCATGCAGCGGCCCCGGCTCCAGGAGATTCTGTGTGAGGCCGTTCTCGAGAGCGGCGCGACGGTACGCCTTGGCACCACCGCCGAGGAACTGGTCCAGGACGCGTCCGGCGTCACCGCCCGGTTCAGCGACGGCACCGAGGGCCGCTACGACCTTGTCATCGCCGCCGACGGCGTCAGCTCCCGCACGCGCGCGATGATCGGCATCAGCGACAAACCCGAACCGACCGGCATGGCCATCTGGCGCGTCCCCGTGCCCCGCCCCGAGGCCGTGGAGCGCATGGACCTGGCCTACGGCGGAACCTGTTACATCGCCGGCTACTGCCCCACCAGCAAGAACACCATCTACGCCTACCTCGTCGAGGCCAACCGCGACCGCGCCTCCATCGACCCGGCCTCGTACGCGGACGAGATGCGGCGGCTGGCCGCGCCCTACGGGGGTGCGTGGCCGGAGATCGCCGCGAGCATCACCGACCCCGCCAAGGTCAACTACACCTGGTTCGACCGGCTGCTCGTCGAGGGCTCCTGGCACCGCGGCCGGGTCGTCCTGATCGGTGACGCGGCCCACGTCTGTCCCCCCACGATCGCCCAGGGCGCGGCCATGTCGCTGGAGGACGCCTCCGTACTGGCCGAGATGCTGAGCGAGGAGCAGGACTGGAGTTCCCTCGAAGCCCTGCTGACCGGCTTCTACGAACGCCGGATCGGCCGTGTCCGCATGGTGGTCGAAGCATCCGTGCAACTCGGTCAGTGGCAGCTGGACGGCGCCCGTGACGCCGACGCACCCGGCCTGATGAGCCGCACGATGTCCGCCCTGCAGGAGACCCCGTGAACTCCGTGAACCCCGTGAGTTCCCAGAACAGCGCACCCACGATCGACGTCCACGCGCACGTCCTGCTCCCTCAGGTCGAGGACGCCGTCGCCGGACACCCCGGGCTTGCCGCGGCCCGCGATCTCGACGCCCGCCGCAACGGCCCCGAGGCCATCGCCGTCAGCGGCCCGATGTTCCGGGACCGCTTCCCGAGGCTGACCGACGTCAAGGCCCGGCTCGCCGCGATGGACGCCTCCGGGGTCGACGTCCAGCTGGTCTCGCCGTCTCCGTCGCACTACCACTACTGGGCCGACGAGGACCTGGCCCGTACGGTGTGGGAACGTGCCAACGAGGGCACCGCCGCGCACGTCGCCCAGGCCCCGGAACGGCTGCACGGCCTCGGCCTCGTCCCGCTCCAGCACCCGGGCCTCGCCGTCGAAGCCCTCGAACACGCCCTCGGCCTGGGCCTGCGCGGTGTCGAGATCTCCAGCCACGCACCGGGACGCGAACTGTCGGACCCCGCGTACGAACCGTTCTGGACACGGGCCGAGGAAACCGGAGCGATCCTCTTCCTGCACCCCTTCGGCTGCACGCTCGACGAACGCCTCAACCGCTGGTACCTGTCCAACACCGTCGGCCAACCGACCGAGAACGCCGTTGCCCTGTCCCATCTGATCTTCTCCGGAGTCCTGGACCGGCACCCGGGGTTGCGCATCGTCGCCGCCCACGGCGGCGGCTATCTGCCCACCCACATCGGCCGCTCCGACCACGCCTGGCTCGCCCGCACCGACACCCGCGGCTGCGCGCACCCGCCCAGCAGCTACCTCAAGCAGCTGTACTTCGACTCCCTTGTCCACGACCCGGACGTCCTGCGCGAGCTGATCCGGGTGGCCGGCCCCGACCGGGTGCTGCTCGGCTCCGACTTCCCCTTCGACATGGGCACCGACGACCCCCTCGGTGCTCTGCGCGACGTCACGGACCTGCCCGCCCCCGACTTCCACGCCGTACGCGGCGGCAACGCGGCAGCGCTGCTGCGTCTCACCTGAGGAGCCCGACATGACCAACCGTCTGCTCACCCACCTGCGACACGTCGACCTGGCCGTGCCGGACTACGACAAGCAGCTCGACTTCTACGCCGGCGTCTGGGGCCTGACCAAGGTCGCCGAGGACTCCGGCATCTCCTTCCTGGCCGCCGAGGGCTCCCCCGAGCAGTACATCGTCCGGCTGCGCAAGGCCGAGGAGAAGCGTCTCGACCTGATCTCCTACGGCGCGGCGAACCCCGCCGACGTGGACACGCTCGCCGAGCAACTCCTCGCGGGTGGAGTGCAGTTGATCTCCCAGCCGGGCAAGGTCGACACCCCCGGCGGCGGCTACGGCTTCCGCTTCTTCGACATCGACGGCCGCACCATCGAGGTCTCGGCCGACGTCGAGGCGCGCCGGCACCGTCGTGTCGAGGAGAAGGAGTCCATTCCCGTCCGTCTCTCGCACGTCGTCCTGAACTCCCCCGACATCAACGCCACCCGCGCCTGGTACGAGCAGCACCTCGACTTCCGGCTGTCCGACACGATGACCTTGCCGCACATGGGCGAGGTCATGCACTTCATGCGGATCAGCAACCAGCACCACTCCATGGCCATCGCCAGCGGTCCGCACACCTCCCTGCAGCACCTCTCCTTCGAGATGCGCGGCATCGACGAGTACATGCGCGGCTCCGGCCGCGTGATGCGCTCCGGCGCCCGCAAGATCTGGGGCCCGGGGCGGCACATGGCGGGCGACAACACCTTCACGTACTTCCTCGACCCCCACGGCAACACCGTGGAGTACACCACCGAGCTGGAAAAGCTGGACGAGGACACCTGGCACCCGCACATCTACGACCTGACGAAGCCCGAGAACGCCGACCAGTGGGGCACGTCCAACCCGATGAACGAGATGGTCGCCAAGGAAATGCTCAACGACGTCGACCGCGGCGTCTTCGTCGCTCCGCCGGTCTGACCCCTTGGCCCCGGGGGCTCGGCGCACTCCCCCGCCCTGCCATGCCGCCGCGCCCCCGGCCTGTGTCGACCCACCCAGCTCCCTAGGAATGCCATGCGTTTCGCCACGTACGAACAGCACGGCCGCAGCCGTCTCGCCACCGTCGAGGACGACGGCGTCCTCTACCCCTGCCCCGGCCGATCCTCGCTTCTCGATCTGATCCAGGCCGGTCCCGTGGCACTGCGCGAGGCGGGCAACGCAAGCCTGGACGTGCCGCGCGGCCCGCACGTCTCACAGGTGCGACTGCTGCCGCCGCTCCAACCACCGTCCGTACGCGACTTCGTCACGTTCGAGGAGCACGTCGAGGGTGTACGGCGCAGCATCGACGGAGTCTCGGGCGCCCCGGACGCCTGGTACGACGCGCCCACCTTCTACTTCACCAACCCCTACGCGGTCATCGGCGCTCACGACGACGTCCCCGTGCCGCCCGGCAGCCAGGCACTGGACTTCGAACTCGAAGTCGCCGCGGTCATCGGCCGCGAGGGCCGCGACCTCACCCCCGAGCAGGCCCGCGACCACATCATCGGCTACACCCTCTACAACGACTGGTCCGCACGCGACCTCCAGTCCCGCGAGATGCAGGTCAGCCTCGGCCCCTGCAAGGGCAAGGACACCGCCACCACCCTCGGCCCGTACCTCGTCACCGCGGACGAGCTGGAGCCCTACCGCGACAGCGACGGGTTCCTGCGCCTGGCGCTGACCGCCGAGATCAACGGCGAGGTCGTCGGCAAGGACCTGCTGTCCAACATGAGCTGGACGTTCGAGGAGATGACCGCCTACGCCTCCCGCGGCACCTGGGTACGCCCCGGCGACGTACTCGGCTCCGGCACCTGCGGAAACGGTGGCTGCCTCGCCGAGCTCTGGGGCGTGCGCGGCCGCCAGGACCCGCCACCGCTGAAGCCCGGCGACACCGTCACCCTCACCGTCGAGGGCATCGGCACCGTCTCCAACACCGTGGTACCCGGTGCCGAACCGGTGGCCGTCCCTCGCGCCCGTACGCGCCCGCGAACGCGCCCGTGAACCGCGCGGCGGAGAGCAGACTGGACGACAAGGTCGTCGTCACCGGGGCCGCGCGCAGGCAGGGCACGGTGGAGGCTCCGGCCCGGGCGGGAGCGACCGTGACCGCCACCGATGTGACACAGGCACGAAGGCGCTGGTCGCCTCACAGACCGGCCGGGTGCACGCGCCTCTCGGCGACGAACGAGCAGCCGACCGTGCCGGTGCCGACGACTTCAAGCGCGTCACCCTTGAGCTCGGAGGCAACGACGCTGCCATCCTTCTCGACGACTTCGACGTCGCAGGGATGACCACTCCCCTCTTCCTCGCAGCCTTCGACAACACGGGGCAGAAGTGCATCTGCGCCAAGCGCGTCTACGTGGCACAGTCGCGCATGGACGACGTGGCGGCAGGCCTCGCGGCAGAGGCGGCGAAGGTCGTGCTCGGCCAGGGCACCAGCCCAGATGTCACCATGGGCCCCCTGCAGAACAAGGCGCAGTATGAGAAGGTCCTGGCGTTCATCGATGACGCTGTCGCCAAGGGTGCCACTGTGGTCACTGGCGGAAAGGCTGTGGAGGGACCCGGCTACTTCGTCGAACCGACGATCCTGAAGAACTGCCGTCCGGGCATGAAGGTGGTAGACGAGGAGCAGTTCGGCCCGATCATGCCTCTCATCGCATTCGACGACCTCGACGAGGCGATCGAGCAGGCCAACGAAACCGACTTCGGTCTCGGAGGTTCCGTGTGGGGTGCTGATGTGGAACGGGCCGAAGCCGTCGCTTCGCGGATGTACTCCGGCATGGTGTGGGTGAATGGCCACGGAGACGGCGACTTCCCTGCTCAGCCGTTCATGGGGGTCAAGTCCTCCGGCCTTGGTGCCGAGATGGGCCAGTGGGGATTCAGCAGCGCGAGCGATCTGCGCGTCGACTACACAACGATCGACCGGGTGTGAGCTGAGTGCACTCGGGGGGCCGCATGGTCCCCCCGGATGCACTGCCGGGCACCGCGCCGACGATGCCTCGCCCGCGTCGACACGAACACTCCGATCCGCCCGGCGCGGACGAGCCCCACGCGCCCTGCGACCGGCGCGACGGGAATCACAGCTGCGCACGCGTCGCCGTCGCCTCGCGTCTCGTCGACAGGCCGGCACACGACCCGAAGATGGCACTGTTCGTACCGGACCCTGGGCCGGCAGACGCCCATCTTGCCTCTGCGCCGGTCGCAGCCATCTCACAGGCGAGCGAGAGGTGATCCTCGGGTGATCGCCCCCCCGAGCCTGAGGAGCCCAGCGGGACCTCGGCGGTCCTAAGAGGGCTCGAAACCGTGTGTGGGGCTGGGGGTTCCGTACGGGTGTGCTGTTCAGGTGATTGTGGCTGTGCGGGGGCATGAAGGCAGGGCCTCTCGGTAGGTCAGAGGGTGTCTACGCCACTGCTCACCGGGAGGCCCTGTTGCCGCAGTTGTATCGGTCTGCCGCGAAAGAGTCCATTCTGGACACGCGGACGTGTGACTGCTTCGCCCACACGTACGGGAACGCGGCGGACAATCCAAGCGGCGGGCACTGCTGTCCGACCGACATGACGGACACGGAGTGGGCCGCGGTCCGCGAAATGGTTCCGGTGCCGGCGTGGGGTGAGGGCCGGGGCGGCCGGCCGGAGGAGTACTGCCACCGGGACATACTCGACGCGATCCGGTATGTGGTGGACAAGGGCGTGACGTGGCCTGCGCTGCCTGCGGATTACCTATTAGTTACGTGGAATCACGTGCCGCGGGATGCAGTTCGTATCCTGCGGCGTCCCCACGTACTGAGGAGATCCGTTGGGCAGCGCGGTGGTGTTGGAGGAGAAGTGGCCGGTCCTTGGCCGGCACGAGAGGGCGGCCGAGTGGCTGCGAATATGGACGGATCTGGGGCGGGCACCCCGGACGATCGACGCGTACGCGCGGGGACTGGCTGAGTACCTGCTGGTCTGCGAGCGAGACGGAATCGACCCGATTACCGCGAAGCGTCTGCACGTGGCGGCGTTCGTGAAGGAGCTGGCAACGCGGCCGGGCCGTCGGGGAGGCAATGTCGTCGTGCTGGACTCCGGGGCCGGCTTGGCGAACGCGACGCTGCAGCAACGCTTGGTGCCGGTGCGGCTGTTCTACGACTACCTCATCGAGGAGGGTCTGCGAGAGTCCAACCCGGTCGGCCGAGGCCGCTACACGCCCGGCCGGAAGTTCGGCGGATACCAGCGAGGGCTGGTACCCCGGCTGACGAAACTGCCGTGGATCCCGAGCGAACAGCAGTGGCTCGACCTGCTGGACGTCGCGCGCGAGGAACCCGTACGCAACCGCGTCATGCTCGCTCTCGCCTACGACGCGGCCCTGCGGCGTGAGGAACTGTGCTCACTGCGGACCGATGACCTCGACCCAGCCCACCGGACCCTGCGGATTCGGGCCGAGACGACCAAGACCCGGCGGGAGCGCGTCGTCCCCTACTCGGCGGCGACCGGGGTTCTGCTGTCCGGCTATCTCACGCATCGGGCCACAATCAGCCGGGCACGCGGGCCGCTCTTCTTGTCCGAGTCACGCCGCAACTACGGCCAGCCGCTGACCCTGTGGACCTGGTCGAAGGTGATTCGGCGCATTGGTCTCGCCGCCGACCTGCCGAGGTTCTCGACTCACACCACGCGGCATCTGTGCTTGACCGACCTGGCCCGGATGGGCTGGGAACTGCACGCCATCGCATCTTTTGCCGGGCACCGCAGCACCGAGTCGACGCTGACCTACATCCACCTGTCCGGCCGGGACCTGGCGGAGAAGCTGAGCCGCGGTATGGAGCAGATCCACTCCTGGCGGGTGGACATGCTGGCCCGAGCCGGCCACGCCTCCGGGACGATCGCCCGGTGACCGCGCAGCCCATGCCGTTCTCCGCGCGGCAGGCCAGGGCGCTGGCCTGGCCGTGGTCCGTGGACCTGGCCCGCTACGACCGTCGCGGCCTGCTCACCATGGCCGAGGCGGACGCCCTCCGCTCCCTGAGCGTCGACCAGCTCCGGCACGTGGGCCTCGCTATCGCCGCGCCTGCGCTGCGTCCGGTCGCCCGGCTGGTCCGGCCCCTGGCGGATGCCCTTGGCGCACTGCATTGGCCGCCGAACGACCGTCACCAGCGGCGGTATGCGCGCGACGCGGCCGGACTGGTGCTGATCCGCTGCGGTGAACTGGGCCGCGCGTATTGGGGCTGGTCGGTGCAGGACTGGGTGGAATTGATCAACACTGACGGCGCCAAGTTCCGGCGCTCGTGGGGCGGCCAGATCGGCCCCAATGCTCGCCCGTTCCTCATCGCCTACGCCTACCTGCTGGGCGACTTCACGGCCTTCGACCGGCTCGGCCGCTTCCAACGGCCGAGCCTGGCCCACCGCGTCTTCGGCACCGACGTCGTAGACGACGCAGTCCGGCAGGTCTGCACGACACTGGCCGACTGGGGCTACCGCCGCGGAGCCGACCGGCTGACCTCCGCCATCTGCCAGATCCTGCTGCTCAACCGCAGCCCCCTCCTGCAGGATCTGTCCGACGAGGCCCTGGCCGCCATCCGCACGGCTCCGGCCATGCACGGGCAGTGGGGCAACGATCTCCACGGCATCCACCGCGCGGTCGCCGCCCTCGGGCAAGCGGACCCGCCGCCGCACGGCCCCGGCACGGCCCCGGCCTCGCCGCGATCGAAGGCACCTCGGCGGCCTGGGCGGACTGGGCCGAGCGGTGGTACGCGACCTCCACCCTCACCCCGAAGATCCGCGCCAGCTACCGCAGTGTGCTGGCCAAGATCGGCCGGTGGCTGGCCTGCGAACACCCCGAGATCACCGAGCCGGATCAGTGGACCCGCCAGACCTGCGCGTCCTGGGTCGCGACGGTGGACCGCATGTCGGTCGGCGACTTCTCTCAGTGGACGCACGGCATGCGCTCCCAGGACCGGATCGGCAAGCCGCTGACGCCCGAGTCGAAGTCCGGCTACCTGAAGGTGCCGCGGGCGTTCTTCCGCGATCTGCACGAATGGGAGTGGATCCCGCGCCGCTTCGACCCCGCTCACGCGCTGCGCACTCCTCGCAGCGTCCGGGCTCTCCTGGGCCCGGACCCGCGGGTGATCGCGGATGACATCTGGGCGAAGCTGCTGTGGGCCGGTCTGAATGTCGAGCCTGGCGACCTGCCGACCGCTGACGGCCGCACCTACCCGGTCGAATTCATCCGCGCGATCACGTTGACCTGGTTGTTCGCCGGACAGCGCAGCGACGAGATAGCCCGGCTGCGGGTCGGCTGCATCCGCTGGCAGCACGACGGGATGCCCATTCCCGGCGACTCCGGCGAGGTGCTGGCCCGCGACGCCGTCTGCCTGCTAGATGTGCCCACCCACAAGACCGGCACTGCGTTCACCAAGCCCGTCGACCCGCTGCTGGGCCAGGCCATCGAGGCATGGCAGGCCATCCGGCCCGAGCAGCCCGCGATGCTCGACTCCAAGACGGGCGAGTACGCCGATTTCCTGTTCGCCCACCGGGCCCGCCGGGTCGCCAAGCACTACATCAACACGGCGATCATCCCGATGCTCTGCCGCAAGGCCGGCGTCCCCACCGCCGACGTCCGCGGCAACATCACCAGCCACCGGGCCCGGTCCACCATCGCCAGCCAGCTCTACAACGCCAAGGAACCGATGACGCTCTTCGAGCTGCAGGAATGGCTCGGTCACCGGACTCCTGAGGCGACCGCGCACTACGCGAAGATCACGCCGAACACGCTGGCCAGGGCCTACAGCGACGCCGGGTACTTCGCCCGCAACGTCCGCACCATCGAAGTGCTCGTCGACCGTGACGCGGTCACCTCCGGCGCCGCCGCCGACGGCGAGCCC